>JANQQW010000315.1 GCA_028284885.1 Planctomycetaceae bacterium | reverse complement strand
TGTTCGTCCCCGGCATCGGAGCCGGGCAGCTGTACCACTTCCAGATGGACGGTCCGCACGACCCGGAGAACGGCCACCGGTTCGACGGGTCCGCCCGCCTGATCGACCCGTACGCCGAGGCCCTCGCCGGCGACTTCCTCCCGGCGACGGACGGCATCGTCCGCCCCCCCAAGTGCGTCGTCGTCGACCAGCACTTCGACTGGAACGGCGACCGACACCTGAACCGCCCGCTCTCCGAGACGGTCGTCTACGAGATGCACGTCCGCGGGTTCACCCAGCACGACTCCAGCGGCGTGGAGTACCCCGGCACCTACCGGGGCGTCGTCGAGAAGATCCCGTACCTCAAGTCGCTCGGCGTCACGGCGGTCGAACTGATGCCGGTGCAGGACTTCATGCACCGCAGTTCCGACGGCATGGACAACCGCCGCCAGAACTACTGGGGCTACGACCCGGTCAACTGGTTCGCCCCGCACCACGGCTACGCCGCCGACCAGACGCCCGGGGCCGTCGTCCACGAGTTCAAGGAGATGGTCCGCCAACTCCACGCAGCCGGCATCGAGGTCATCCTCGACGTGGTCTTCAACCACACCGCGGAGGGGAACGAGCTCGGGCCGACCCTCGGATTCAAGGGGCTGGAGAACTCCGTCTACTACCTGCTGGAGAACGACAAGCGGTACTACCGGAACTACTCCGGCTGCGGCAACACGGTGAACGGCAACCACCCGGTCGTCCGCGAGATGATCTTCCACTGCCTGCGGAACTGGGTGCTGAACTACCACGTCGACGGGTTCCGCTTCGACCTCGCCTCCATCCTCAGCCGGGACCGTGACGGCCACCTGAAACCCAACACGCCGGCCGTCGAGATGATCGCCGAGGACCCGCTGCTCGCCGACACCAAGCTGATCGCCGAGGCGTGGGACGCCGCCGGCGCCTACCAGGTCGGCTCGTTCTCGCACATCCGCTGGGCCGAGTGGAACGGCCGCTACCGGGACGAGGTCCGCGAGTTCTGGAACGGGTTCCAGCACGCCTGCGGACCGATGGCCACCCGCCTCGCCGGCTCCAGCGACCTGTACCAGAGCAGCGGCCGCGAGCCGTTCCACGGCGTCAACTTCGTGACCGCCCACGACGGCTTCACGATGAACGACCTCGTCAGCTACGAACGAAAACACAACGAGGCCAACGGCGAGGGCAACCGCGACGGCGAGAACCACAACGCCAGCGTCAACTTCGGCATGGAGGGACCCACCGAGAACCCCGGCATCGAACGGAACCGCCTCCGCCAGATCAAGAACCTCCTCGCCACCCTCATGCTCAGCCAGGGCGTCCCCATGATGCTCTACGGCGACGAGTGCCGTCGGACGCAGAACGGCAACAACAACTCGTACTGCCAGGACAACGAGATCAGCTGGTTCGACTGGTCGCTCGTCGAGGAGAACTCGGACCTCGTCCGCTTCACCAGCAAGCTCGTCGAGTTCCGCAAGACGAACCCCACGCTCAGGCGGACCGAGTTCCTCAGCGGCGTGCTGCACCCCGGCAGCAAGCTGCCCGACGTCAGCTGGTACAACGCCGACGGCCGGCCGATGAACTGGCAGCTCGACACCCGCAGCATCGTGATGCTGCTGGGAGCCGACCCCGACCAGCTGGAGAACGGCAGCACCGACGTGATGCTGCTCGTGCACGCCGGGCCGAACACCCGCACCTTCACGCTGCCCGAACTGCTCGTGCCCCGCGAGTGGCGGCTCGTCGTCGACACGGCCGCCCCGCCCCCGCGGGACTACTACGAAGCGGACGGCCCGCCCCTCTCCCGCCGCTCGCTCTCCCTCGTCGGCCGCAGCCTGATGTGCTTCGTCCGCGACGCCCAGACGACCGAGACGCCGGACTCGCTGAGCGACGTGGCCGCGCGACGCGGCTCGCGTTCTTAGCGGAGGCGGCCGGCCGCCGTTCCGGCAGTCAACTCACGGAGGTGACGTCGCGGAACCCCGTTCCGCGGATGACGGTTCGCACGGTCGCCTCGTCGACGTCGCCACGGACGATCGCCTCGCCCGGCTCGAGCCGGACCTCGACGGCCTGGACGCCGTCCGTCGAACGGAGTGCCGACTCGAGCTTGCCGGTGCAGCCGTGGCACGTCATCCCCTCGACCGGCACGCGGATCGCATCGCCGTCCGCATCGACCGGTCGGGCGAACCAGCGTCGGGAGACTCGACGGAGGTCGTCGACGGCGAACCAGCCGAACAGCCCGGCGAGCGCGACGGCGGAGCCGGTCGCCCACCACGCGGTGTGGTCGTGGCCGTGGTCGTGCACCGTCGCCGCGGCGTTCGGAACCAGCTGGTCGAACAGCATCGCGAAGGCGAGGCTGCCGACGACGATCGTCCCGAGGTAGACCGCCGTGACCGTGCGGCCGAACTGCTTGAAGACGGCTCCGATGGTCGCGACGTTCGTGGCCGGCCCGGCCATCAGGAAGACGAGGGCCGTCCCGGTCGAGAGGCCGGTCGAGACGAGGGCCGCCGCCATCGGCACGGACGCCGTCGCACAGACGTAGAACGGCAGCGACACGCCCAGGGCGACCAGACCGGGCACCACGCCGCCCATCGCGTCCACTCCCTTCAGCGTGTCCTCCTGCAGCCACGTCGTGATGGCGGCCGACACGACGACGCCGAACAACACCCACAACCAGATCGACCGCAGGATCTCCTGGCCGTGGTCGACGGCTCGCCGCCACGCCGGCCCGACCGGGGCCGGCGGCTCGTGGGGCGTCGGGGCGACCGGCTCCGTGAGGACCGTCAGCCCGAAGTCGTCGGCCGCCGGCGGCTCGGGCGGCTTCCTGCCGAGGTACTCGACGACCAGCCCGCCGACGATGCCCGTCACGAAGGCGGCCGCCGTCTTGAACAGGGCGAACGGCCAGCCGAGGAACGCCGCCGCGACGAGGATCGAGTCGACTCCGGTCTGCGGCGTGCTGATCAGGAAGCCGACCGACGCCCCGTCGCTCGCCCCGTCCTTCTTCAGGCCGATGCCGGCGGGGATCACGCCGCACGAGCAGAGGGGCAACGGCACACCGAGCAACGACGCCTCGACGACCCCCCGCGGCCCCCGCAGTCGCCCACGAATCCACTCGGCCGGCAGCCAGACGTGCAGCAGCCCGGCCACCGCCGTTCCCAGCAGCAGCCACGGGGCCAGTTCCGCGAAGATGGTCCAGATCGCCGAGAGCACAGATCACCTCGTACAGGGTCGCCGACTCCATTGTAGGCCGTGGAAACGTCCGTTTGGGAAGCAACCTGCTCGCGGAGGGGTTCGCAGCCGACTTCGCGTCGGTAGGATGACGACGCTCGCCGAACACGCTCGGATCGTCGAACCGGGAACCGGACTCCGATGAACACGCCGCGAGAGGACTACCGCGAAGGGCTGCACGTGCGGACGAAGATCGTCGCGACCGTGGGCCCGGCCTGCGACACGCCCGCCGGGCTGGAACGGCTGGCCCTCGCCGGGGTCGACGTCTTCCGACTCAACTTCGCACACGGCCAACACGACGCGTTGACGGAGACCGTCGCCCACGTCCGGGCCGTCGCCGAGAAGCTCGGTCGGCCGATCGGCCTCCTCGGCGACCTCGCCGGTCCGAAGATCCGCCTCGGCTCGCTGCCGGGCGACGAGATCAACGTCGAGCTCGGGCAGACCTACGAGTTCGTCCGCGACGAGGTCCCCGGCGACCCGACGAAGTTCACCTGCACCTACGAGGGGCTGATCGACGACCTCTCCGAGGGGGACCGTGTGCTGCTCGCCGACGGGACCGTCGCGATGCGGGTCGTCGAGAAACACCCTGACCGCGCCGTCTGCCACGTGGAGCAGGCGGGGCTGCTTCGCAGCCGGCAGGGGATCAACCTGCCCGGCGCCACGCTGCGGGTGCCCAGCATCACGGAGAAGGACCGCGAGGACCTCGTCTTCGCGCTCGACCAGGGCCTCGACTTCGTCAGCCTCAGCTTCGTCCGGAAGGCCGACGACCTCCGCGAACTGCGGACGCTCGTTGCCGAGCACGGGACGGAGTACCCTCCCTTCCTCGTGGCGAAGATCGAGAAGCCGCAGGCGCTCGACGAGCTGGACGACATCCTGTCCGAGACGGACGCCGTGATGGTGGCCCGCGGCGACCTGGGCGTGGAGATCGACATCGCCCGCGTGCCGGTCGTGCAGAAGGAGATCATCCACCGCTGCAACGCCCGGCGGGTGCCCGTCATCACGGCGACGCAGATGCTGGACAGCATGCAGCACAGCGAACTGCCGACGCGGGCCGAGGCGAGCGACGTGGCGAACGCCGTGCTCGACGGGACCGACGCCGTCATGCTCTCGGGCGAGTCGGCCGTCGGGCAGTACCCGCACAGCTCCGTGAAGATGATGAGCCGCATCGTCAGCACGGCCGAGCCGCTCGTCGCACCGCGTCGCGAACTGCCGCTGGGACTGGTCTCAAGGAACGCGGCCACGCAGATGACCCGCGCGGTCACCCTCGGCGCGATGACGGCCGCCGAGCAGCTCGACGCCTCGATGATCGCCGTGCTGACCCGCACCGGCCGGACGGCGATCGCCATCTCCGAGCTCCGGAGCGCGATCCCGGTCGTCGCACTCACCGCGGAACCGCGGACCGGCGGGCGGTTGTGCCTCGCGTGGGGCGTCACGCCGGTCGTCACCAACGTCTGCTTCACGTCGGTCGCCGGGGACCTCGTGAAGTTCGTCGAAGAGTGGGGCCTCGAACGCGGGATGCTGAAGCCGGGCAGCCGCGTCGTCATCGTCGGCACGTCCGACTGGACCGGCGAGGGCAAGAACCAGGTGTTCGTGCACGTCGTCCCCGAGTGAGCCGAGCCGGAAGTCCGAGACCCGCATGCGTGCCTTGATCCTCTGGGACGACGCCGAGCAGGCCGAGCTGATCGCGCTGTACCTCGACGTGGACGAGGACTCGGCGGTCGTCACCTGCGACGCCGACGAGTTCACCCGCGTCGCCGAGTCGGACGACACGTTCGACGTCGTCCTGCTGCCGACGGCGTGGCCGGACCACGACACGGCCTTCGCCCGCTTCCAGTCCGTCCACGAGCTCCTGCCCGAGTGTCCGGTCGTCGGAGCGTGCGCGACGGGCGACGTCTTCCGCCTCGCGACGTTCATCACCAGCGGCATGCGGTCCTACCTGCTGAAGGACGCGGGGGGCGACTTCGTGTTCCTGCTGTCGTCCACGCTCCGCAGCACGGTCGACGCGGTCCGGGCCGAACGGGAGCGCGCGGCCGCGGCGAAGATGCGGTCCGAGATCGAGTCGGTGCGGCGGTTCCAGGAGTCGGTCATCCCGAAGACGCTCCCGACCTCGCGGGGATTCACCCTCGAGGGGCGGTACGAGCCGTCGCAGATTCGGACGCAGGGGGGCCGGCCGGTCGCCCTCGCCGGCGGGGACTACTACGACGCAATCTGCATCGACGACCGCACGCTGATCCTGTTGACGGGCGACGCCGCCGGGCACGGCATGCGGGCCTGCATGTCGATCATGGCGATGTACACGCTGATCCACATGCTCGCCGAGAAGTCGATGCGGCGACCGCACAAGTTCCTCGAAGAGGTCAACCAGCGGTTCTGCGAGCACGCCGTCTTTCAGGACGGGACCATGTTCACCTTCTTCGCGGGCGTGCTGCGGACCGACCGACGCGAGTTGACGTGGGCGTCCGCCGGACACCCGCTGCCGCTGCTGCAGCGGTCGCCGAACGAGGTCGAGCCGCTCGGCGAACTGAACGTGACCGGCCCGCCCCTCGGCTTCGACGAACGGTACCGCTACGACGTCGCCACCTCGACGCTGCCCGCCGAGAGCCGACTGTTGATCTTCACCGACGGACTGACCGAGGCCCATCCGGAGGGAGACGTCTCCCGGCAGTTCGGTGAGGCCGGCGTCCGGAAGACGCTCGCGCGGACCTGGGGAACGACGCCCGCCGCCACGCTGGACGCCCTGCTCGCCGACTCGCACGCGTGGACCGAGGGGAGCGGCCGGCACGACGACACGTCGCTGCTGCTGCTCGACCACGACTGACCGACGAATCGGACGTTTCTGCGAACTTCGCCGAAATCGCTGCAAGAATCGCGGCGGTCGCCGGCACTGTTTTCGTAGACCGCCGACGTTCGGGCCCGCGGGCACGGACGGTCGCGTGCTCGCAACTCCCTCGGACGACGACCGATGCGACTCACCCTCCGCACGCTGCTGGCCTACGCCGACGACATCCTGGAGCCCGCCCAGGCCCGGGAGATCGGCCAGAAACTCCAGGAGAGCGAGGTCGCCCGCGAACTGCTGCAGCGGATCAAGGACGTGATGCGGCGGCGACGGCTGGGGGCCCCCGACGTGAGCGGACCCGACATGGGGCTCGACCCGAACACGGTCGCCGAGTACCTCGACAACACCCTCTCGCCGACGAGCGTCGCCGACGTGGAGCGGATCTGCCTGGAGTCCGACCTGCACCTCGCCGAGGTCGCCGCGAGCCACCAGATTCTCACGCTCGTGCTGGGCGAGGCTGTCAACGTCCCCGAGGAACGTCGCGAACGGGCCTACGCGCTCGGCCCGCTGACGAAGGCCCCGCAACTCGAGGCAGCCGAGCAGCCGGCCGCCAAGTCGCAGCCGGAGTCGTCGAAGTTCGAGTCGCAACTGCCCGACTACCTCCGCGAGGACTACGAACGGCGGAACGCTCCGCTGCGGAAGGCCCTGCCGTTCCTCGTGGTCGGCGGCGTCGCCTGCCTGTGGTTCGCGCTGGTCTACTTCGACCCGTCGCTGAACCCGTTCGGCCGCCCGGCGGCCAACCCCGGCGGCGAGCAGGTCGCCGCCAACGGCGAGGAAGGGACCCCCGAGTCCGACGAGAACGGCGGCAACCCGGGTGACGGCGGCCGAGGACCGGAGGCCGGCGGGAACGACGGTGCGGGGACGCAGGTCGGCGGCGTCGGCGGGAACAACATCGGCTCGGGTGAACCGGCGACGACCGAAGTCGGCGGCGGGGAGAACCCGATGGACGGGCTGCCTCCGGTGGCCGGCATCAACCCCCCGCCGCCGGACGACGAGCCGGGCACGGGCAACACGCCCCCCGTCGAGGTCGCCGGCGCTCCCGGTGGGACGAAGCCGCCCGCGGGAGTGGGGGAGAACGTGCCCGTGCCGCCGCGGGAGGGCGAGGTGAAGCCCGAGCCGCCCGCCGCCCCGATGCCCGAGCCGACCAGCCTGATCTACGAGGCGATCTCCGGGGTGCTCGTGCACACGGTCGAGGAGCAGGAGACGATCGAGGACGAGGAGGTGACCGTCACGAACTGGAAGCTGCTGCCGAAGCGGTCGGTGATCCACGCCGGCGAGGGGCTCGCCTGCCCCGAGCCGTTCGAGTCGTCGCTCGTGGTGCCGCGGCTGCTGAAGATCGAGATGCTGGGCGGCTCGCGACTGCGGGCCCGGGCGACGCCCGAGGGAGCGGTCGCCTCGTTCGAGCTCGAGCGCGGACGCGTCGTCGTCGAGCGGACGGGGGGCGATCCCCGTCAACCGGTCGACTGCGAGTTCGTGGTGCACGGCCGACGCTACGCCCTGCGGCTCGACGCGAGCAGCCGCTGCGGGATCGCCGTCGACTCGACCGACCGGAACGGGTTCCCGCTCGGCCCGACCGGGTACGAGGAGCCGTTCGACCCGACCTCGCGGCCGGCCGCCCTGTACGTGGTGAAGGGGCAGTGCCAGCTGGTCGCCCTCGACCTGCCCCCCCGCGGAGACGGCGAGGCGGGCCAGAACGACGGGCGGTCCGTGCTGCTCCGTCAGCCGAACTACGCGGTCTCGCTGATGCCCGACGAGTGGCCGCTCGAGGCGCCCGGTGCCGTGCCGCTGCTGCCGATGCCGGCCGCCCCGGTGATGCCGGACTGGCTCGCCGGCGGACGCCGCATCCTGTCCTCCGCGCTGCGTCAGGCCCGCATCCAGTTCGAGCGCGAGTTCGGGCTGGCGGACACCGTGCAGCACAGCATCGAGCCGATCGTGAAGGACGACGACCCGGACATCTCGATGTACGCGGTCCGCACGATGGACCTGATCGGGGCCGAGGACGCCCTCGTCAACGCCCTTGCCATGGCCCCGCACGCCGAGGCCCGGCAGGCCGCGGTCGTCGGGCTGCGGACCTGGATGACCGGGCAGTCGCCCAAGGAGGTGGCGGCCAGGCTGCGGACGGAGTTCCCCCGCTACTTCCCCGAGCAGACGGCCGAGGACGTCTACCGGCTTCTCTGGGGATTCGACGCCGAGGACGCCCGCAACCCGGTCACCTCGCAGCTGCTCGTCGGCTGGCTGAACGACGAGGAGGAGGCGATCCGGCACCTCGCCTTCTTCCACGTCAGGCGGCTGACCGGCCGGGACTTCGACTACCAGCCTCACGCCCGGACGGACGTTCGCGAGTCGTCGGTCGGTCGCTGGCTGCGGTTCGTCAACGAGACCGGGGCCCTGCTGCCCCCGGAACCGGTCGCTCCGTAACCGGCGGCCCGGCGGCCTCGTTCCACATCGGAGTGCGTGCCGGCCGACGAGCACGTCGCAGTCGGCTTCGTTGAACGGGCCGCCCGGCGACGGAATACTCGAAGACGATCCGATCCTCTGGAGCACGCCGTGTCCGCACTCTCCTCGAGACTCGTGGGCCTCCTCGCCCTGCTGCCGCCGCTGCTCGCCCCGCGACTCGTCGAGTCCGCAGAGCGACCGAACTTCGTCGTGATCATGGCGGACGATCTCGGCTACGGGGATCTCGGCTGCTACGGCGGTACGCGGTACGAGACGCCGCACCTCGACGCGATGGCGAAGGCGGGGCTGCGGCTGACCGACTACCACTCGAACGGCCCGGTCTGCAGTCCCACCCGGGCCGCCCTGCTGACCGGCCGGTACCAGCAGCGGGCCGGCATTCCGGGCGTGGTGAAGGCCGACCCCAAGGCGAACCGCCACCACGGGCTGCACACCCACGAGACGACCTTCGCCGAGCTGCTGAAGAAGGCTGGCTACGCGACCGCGGTCTTCGGCAAGTGGCACGTTGGCTACGACAAGAAGTTCAACCCGGTCCACCACGGCTTCGACGAGTTCCGCGGCTACGTCTCCGGCAACGTCGACTACGTCTCCCACGTCGACCAAGCCGGCTTCGTCGACTGGTGGCGGAACGACGAACTCGTGCCCGAGGAGGGGTACTCGACGCACCTGATCACGGCCCACGCGTGCCGGTTCGTCCGCGAACAGGCCCAGCAGCCGTTCTGCCTGTACGTCGCCCACGAGGCTCCGCACTACCCGCTGCAGGGGCCGGACGACCCGCCGGAGCGCTCGCCCGGCAAGGTGACGCGGCCGAAGCTGCCCATGCCGGAGCGGCTCGAACGGTACGCGACCATGGTTCGCGAGATGGACAAAGGGATCGGCGAGATCCGGGCGACACTCGAAGAGCTCGGGCTCTCGAAGAAGACGCTCGTCGTGTTCCTCTCCGACAACGGGGCAACCTCGCTCGGCTCGAACGGGACGCTCCGCGGCTTCAAGGGGAGCGTGTGGGAGGGGGGGCACCGGGTGCCGGGCATCGCCTGCTGGCCGGGGACCGTCGAGGCCGGCCGCGAGTCTCCCGCGACGACGATCGGGATGGACGTGATGCCGACGATGCTCGAACTCGCCGGCGTCGAGGCACCGGCCGAGCGGCCGCTCGACGGCGTCAGCTTCGCGAGCCTGCTGAAGGGGGACGAGCCGGAAGGGGAACCGCGGACGCTCGTCTGGGAGTTCGGCAACGGCGCGGCCGTTCGCCGCGGCGACTGGAAACTGGTCGTCGGCGGGAAGGGCCAGAAGTCGCGGAAGCCCGCCCTGTTCGACCTCGCGAACGACCTCGGCGAGTCGAAGGACCTCGCGGACGAGCACCCGGAGCGCGTTCGCGAGTTGTGGGCGGCTCTCGAGGAGTGGAGGCGAGACGTGACGGACGGGGCGACGGTTCAGCCCGAGAAGTAGGGCCGTCAGCGGCCGTCGAGAAGCCGTTCGCCCTCTTCGCGGAGCGTCGCGAGCAGCCCGTCGAGGTGGTCGGGCGTCGTCAGCGGGTTGATGAGCGTGACCCGCAGCGCCCCGGTGCCGTCCTTCGACGTCGGCACGAGGTAGTACGCGCCGGAGCGGATGACGCGCTTTCGCAGTTCGAGCTGGAACGAACCGACCTCGGCGGGCGTGGCGTGTTGGAGTCGTTCGGGCCGGTGGCGGAAGGCGACGATGTTGCACTCCGGTTCGTGCAGCGGCTCGAAGTCGTCGGCCGCCTGCAGCTTCTGGTGGAACGCGCGGCCGAGGGCGAACGTCCGGTCGACGAGGTCGCCGAACAGTTCCGGTCCGAACAGCGACCAGACGCCCCACAGCGGCAGGGCGGCCGCTCGCTTCGTGCACTCGATCGTCTTCAGGCCGCTGTCCGCCTCGATCAACTCGGGGGCCGACGGGTCGAAAAGGTACGGGGCGTCCTGGTGGAAGGCCCGGAAGCGGTGCTCGCGGTCGCGGTAGAAGACGAACGCGCACAGGGCCGGGACGAACAGCATCTTGTGGGCGTCCCAGATCAGGCTGTCCGCCCGCTGGAGCCCGTCGAGCAGGTGGCGGTGCGTCTGGCTGAACAGGGCCGCCCCGCCGTGGGCCGCGTCGACGTGCAGCCAGACCTTGTGCCGCTCGCAGACGTCGGCGAGGTCGTTCAGCGGATCGAACGCCCCGATCGGAGTCGCACACGCACCGGCCGCGACGGCGACGATCGGGACGTTCTCCGCACGCAACCGGCCGAGCGTCTCGTCGAGTCGTTGCGGGTCGATGCGGCGGCGGTCGTCGAGTTCGGCCTTCACGACCTGGTTGGTGCCGAGCCCGAGGATGCCGGCCGAACGGCTGATGCAGTAGTGGGCCTCGGCGTGCGAGACGATCACCGGCCGCGGCCCCTTGCTCGGGACGCCGGCCTCGTACGAGTCGCCGAGCAGGACGTTCCGGGCGGTCAGCAGGGCCGTGAGGTTTGCGAGTGACCCTCCGTGCGTGGCGAAGCCGGCGAACGTCCCGGGCTGGTACCCGATGCGGGCCCCGAGCCGTTCGACCAAGACCTCTTCGACCGCCGAGACGAACGGCCCCATCTCGTAGATGGCCATCACCTGGTTCGTAACGCTGCCGATCGCGTCGAACAGTCCGGCCAGCGGGACCGGGGCCGGGACCTGGTGACCGACGTACCGCGGATCGTGGAGGTTCTGGCCGCGTGAGAGGACGGTCGCCGCGGCCCGCTCGAAGGCTTCGACGAGCGCGGCGTTCTTGGGAGCATCGAGCCGGTCCGACGCAACCACGCGGTTCTCGGCCGGGTCGTTCCAGTTGAGCACGCGGCCGCGAGACTGCTCGACGCCGTCGAGGTGCTCGGCGAGCACGTCGACCAGCCGGTGCCCGAGCAAGCGGAGGTTCTCCGGCGCGTAGGCCTCGCGGATGCGGTCGGTGACGGGGGGCGTCTCGGACATGGACTCGATGGTAGCCGGGACGGCACGGGCGACGTAGGACGGGAACCTTCCCGTCGGCGTCGCCCCGGCACTCGACGCCGATGGTGAGTGACCGCTCGGACGGGAAGGTTCCCGTCCGACTCGCTTCGAGTGGTGCGCCCGCCGGATGGTTCGCGTAGAATGATCGCATGTCGAACGTCGAAGTCGAGCAGTTGGAACTCCTGGCCCGCGTGGACTCGCTCGTCGAGCGGCTCGTGCGGTGGAGCGAGCAGGACGTGCCGTGGGAGCCGTACCAGCGGTCGCGGGCCGTCGTGCGGCGGATGCTGACGCGGATCGACGAGCTGCGGGTGCGGATCGAGACGCCACTCGTCGTCGCGACGTTCGGCGGCACCGGCACCGGGAAGAGCACGCTCGTCAACGCGCTCGTCGGCGAGGAGGTGACCCGCAGCGGCCGCGAGCGACCGACGACGCGACGCCCCGTGTTGATCACGCACCGCAGCATCGACCCCGGCCGGCTGGGGCTGCCGCTGGAGGACTTCGAGGTGCTGCAGTCCGACGCCGGGCTGCTGCGGGACGTCGTGTTCGTCGACTGCCCCGACCCGGACACGAGTGAGGGCGAGACGACCGGCAGCAACCTCGCCATCCTGCGGGACACGCTGCCGCACTGCGACGTGCTGCTCTACACCTCGACGCAGCAGAAGTACCGCTCGGCCCGCGTCGTCGAGGAACTCGGGCAGGCGGCGACCGGGCAGCGGCTGCTGTTCGTGCAGACGCGGGCCGACGTCGACGAGGACGTCCGCGAGGACTGGCGACAACGACTCGCCGAGCACTTCGCCGTGCCGGAGGTCTTCTTCGTCGACTCGCTGCGGGCCCTGGAGGAACAGCGGGACGGGCGACGGCCGTCGGGCGACTTCGGCCGGTTGCTGGACGTGCTGACGACGGAACTCGCCGCGAGCGAGCGGGTCCGCATCCGCCGGGCGAACATCCTCGACCTCGTGCACGACGTGCTCGACCGCTGTCGGCAGATGCTGCAGGAACGACGTCCGGACGTCGGGGAACTGGAGCGGGCGCTCGACGAACAACGGCAGCGGCTGACGGCGACGATGTCCGAGCGGCTCGAACGCGAGCTGCGGGACGGTCGCAACCTGTGGGAACGGCGGCTGCTGTCGGCCGTCACCGAGCGGTGGGGCACGAGCCCGTTCTCCACGATGCTCCGCGTCTACAACGGCCTCGGCGGGCTGCTGGCGTCGCTGTCGTTCTTCCGGGCCCGGAGTTCCGTGCAGTTCGCGCTGCTGGGGGCCGTGCAGGGAGCCCGGTGGTTGAAGGCCCAGCAGGACGAACGCGCGGCCGAGTCGAGCCTCGAGGAGGTGGGCCGGCTGGGACTCGACGACGACCTGCTCCGTGAGGTGCGAACGGTCGTCAACGGGTACGTCGCGTCGGCCGGCGTCGAACTCGAGGAAGGGCTCGGCGGCGGCGCGCTCGCCGAGTTCCGCGACCAGGCGGCACGGACCGAGGACGCGTTCCTCGGCGGGGCCGGCCAGCGCGTCGACGAGTTGATCGACGACCTCGCCCGTCGGAACTCCGGCTGGTTCGTCCGCGGCTGGTACGAGACGCTGTTCCTGCTGTTCGCCGGGTTCCTGCTGTTCCGCATCGGCAAGAACTTCTTCTACGACAACTTCTGGCTCGGCGAAGAAGAGGTCTTCGGCTCGACCTTCTTCATCTCGGCCGGCATCCTGTTCGTGCTGTGGACGGGATTCCTCGTCGTGCTGTTCGCCCGACGGCTGCGGCTCGGGCTCGACAAACGGATCTCGGCCCTCGCCGAGGACCTCTCGCGGAGTCGGCTGTCCAAGGGACCGTTCCCTCAGCTCGACGACACGTGCGAGCGGATCCGCCGGACGAGCGAACGGCTCGACGCGCTGCTGCTCGACGCGGACGACCTGCGACGCGACGTGACCTCCAGCGAGAAGCTAGGAGCCCGGCTGGCCCGCGAGGCGACGCCCGTGCTGCAACCGACGTCACGCCCCGCCCGGCCGACGGCGGACGCCCCCGCGTGACTCACGCGTAGGGCATGCGGGCACCGCAGACGGGGCAGACGACTTCTTCGTTGACGACCCGCTCGCCGCACGCGGGACACTCGGTCGAACCGGCGACGGGCTCGTCGAACTCGTTCTTGGCCGGCAGGCTCTTCGCGAACACGTAGACGCTTCCGCCGGCCGCGGCTCCGACGGCGATGCAGCCGACGTAGAAGCCCCACCCGTCGTCCCAGCCCTGCATTCCCCAGAAGAAGCCGAAGCCGAACTGCGTGCCGTACCAGGCGACGACGGCGAGGATCTGCAGCCCCAGGGGCTTGTACCCTTTCGGGCGAACCTCCTCACCGATCTTGCGGCAGAGGAAGATGACGACCAGTAGCTCGAGCATGACGCCCGCTCCGTTCGAACGACCACCGGGACCAGAGACGAGTCCACAGTGTGCCGCGGTCGACCGGCCGAGGCCAGCATCGACCGGGGATTCTCGCGACGAACCGTCGAACGGGCTCAGCGGAGGGCCGTCGCCCAGCTCGACTCGCCGGTCGGCCGGCGAACGAGCCGTATGCCGACGCCTTCCCAGAGGAACTCGAGTTCATCGGCACTCCAGACTTCGAAGCCGCTCGTCGGCTCGGCCATGCGGACGAGGTGGTCGGTGCGGAACTCGTAGAAAACGACCGAGTGCGACTGTCCGGGAATCCAGCCCCACTCCTGGGCGTAGTAGGTCTCGGCCGCGGACTCGGGCAGCTCGACGCTCAGGATGGCGGGCCCCGGCATGCCGCGGAGGTCCGAGAGATTACCGCGGAAGACCTCGACGTCCCACTCCGTGCCGATCGTCTTCCACTTCAGCCCGCGGTACAGGCCCTGCCAGTTCGTCCCGGAGCGGGTCAGGCAGAGCTCGGCCATCTCGCGTTCGCTGGCCGGGATGCCGTGGGCCTTCAGCAGCGTGGCCGCACAGGCGGCGCTGCAGGTGTAGCGCGAGGTCTGCAGGCAGACTTCGCCGGACCAGGCGTCCGTGCACTCGGGCGGCCGACCCTGCAGCGGCTGCACGGCGGAGAACCACGCGACGCCCAACAGCCCGGCGAGCAACACCCGCTTGCGAACACACTGCAGCCAGGAGCGACGACGCTGCCAGGTGAGCCCCACCACGAAGGCGGAGGCGGGCGGGAACCAGTTGCCCAGCACGATCAGGTTCGAGAACGGCAACAGGCGGGAGAGGAGCACGTCGTTCCACAAGGCGACGACGTAGAGGAGAACGCCGAGGACCGAGAGCACCGCGACCAGGTCGACCGCTCGCGGTTGCAGTCTTCTCGCGACACGCTGCCCGATCCCGAAGCCGAGGAACGAGATCAGTGCGAGGATTCCGAGTCCGAGATACAAGTCGGTCATGGAAGCGGTCCCTCGCTTCAGGCCGACGTCGAGCGCTCAGGTCGACGGTGTGGTGGACGTGGCGAACGTGGGCTTCGCCGTTTGCTCCTTGTTCCGAGGTCGGGTGCCTGTTCCTGGTTGTCGATCTGCCACGGTGTCCCGCGACGTCGGCCCCATGCCGACACGGCTGTCCCGCGGGACGATGCCCGTCGAACCCGTTCGGGCACGACGCATTTCCTGATTTCGGCAATCCGAGGGAACCACGATGAATTAATCGATAATTCACCTTGGTGCCGGAGCGGACTCTACCGTGCTCTGCCGGAACTCGCCAAGACCGCTTCGGCGTGTCGAGGGCGGCTACGGCGTGGAATTAACAAAGTCGTCTGCGTTCACTCTTCCCACGCGCCGAGACGACGGGCGACACGTTGCGAGCCCCCCGACCGACGCGTACCATTTGCGATTCGCGACGCCCTCGTCGCGCCCGTAGGCCTTCACCACGGACCACAGCCGCCGTCGTGCGGGTCCCCGAACTCGCCCACGCTCGCGATCCGCGTCCCCGTTTCCGTCCGCGACGATTTCCACGAGAACCTCCATGCAACTCGTCGAAGGCACCACCGTCGGAATCGACCTCGGCACCTCGTTCTCGTCGCTGTGCCAGCTCGACGACCAGGGCGCGCCCGTCGTCGTCGACAACGCGCTCGGCAGCCCGGTCACCTCCTCCATCGTGCTGCTCGGCGACGACCACCGCGTCTCCGTCGGCCCGACGCCGGAGATGATGATCGAGCAGCCAGACAACACGGTCGTCGCCGTCAAACGGCAGATGGGGAACAACGACTACTTCCGCATCTACGAGGGGAAGAAGCTCACGCCGGAGTTCCTGTCCGCGATGATCCTGCGGAAGCTGAAGCAGGACTGCGAGCAGGTGGTCGGGCCGATCGGGAACGCCGTCATCACGGTGCCGTACTACTTCAACGACCCCTGCCGCCAGGCGACCATGCAGGCGGGGCAGATCGCCGGACTGAACGTGCTCGACGTGATCAACGAGCCGACCGCCGCCACGCTGGCGTACGCGTGGATGCACGGCGACTTGGGCGTTGCCGCCGCCAACGCGAAGCCGAAGAAGATCCTCGTCTACGACCTCGGCGGCGGAACGTTCGACGTGACGGTCGTCACCTACACGCCGACGAACTTCCAGGTCGAGGCGACCGACGGCGACACCTTCCTGGGCGGTCTCGACTGGACGCGAAGGCTCGTCAACCACGCGGCCGAGGAGTTTCAGAAGAAGTACAACATGGACCCCCGCGACGACCCGCACGCCCGGGTCGCCCTCACGGAGGACTGCGAGGTCGTCAAGCAGGACCTCACGAAGCGGATGCGGACGACGATCGACGTCAGCTACCGCGGGCTGGACCTTCAGATCGCCGTCACGCGGGCCGACTTCGAGGCGCTGACCGCCGACCTGCTGCAGCGGACCCGCGACACGACCGAACTCGTGCTCGAACTCGCCGGCGTGAACGCCGCGGACCTCGACGAGATCCTGCTCGTCGGCGGCTCGACCTACATGCCGATGGTCCACACGATGCTCGAGGACCTCACCGGCCGGACCCCGTCGACCACGCTCGACCCGCGGATCGCGGTCGCCCAGGGGGCCGCGGTCCACGCGGCCATTCTCGAGGCCCGGGCGACCGGCGGCGAGAGCCGACTGTCCGACGCCGTTCGCGCCCGGCTCGGCTCCGTCTCCTCCACCGACGTGAACTCCCACTCGCTCGGCGTCGAGATCACCGACCCGTCCGCCCCCGGCGGGAAGCGGAACCACGTGATGATCGCCCGGAACTCGCCGCTCCCGGCGAAGATCGACCAGCGGTTCGTCACCGACCGACCGAACCCCCAGGGCATCCGCATTCGCCTGCTCGAGGGAGAGGTGTCCGACATCGACGCGTGCACGCCGGTCGGCGACTTCCGCATCACGAACCTGCCGCCCGGACTGCCGGCCGGCTCGCCCGTCGAGGTCAGCTACTCGTACGACTCGAACCGACGGATCGTCGTGAAGGCGCGGGAGCTGACCGGGAACGCCGAGGCGTCGGTCGACATCCAGTACGAGGGGACGCTCGACGACAACTCCGTCGAGGCGTTCCGGAGCCTCGCCGAGCAGTACAGCATCGACTGAGGCCGGCTGCTCGCCTTCAGGCGATTCCTTCGGCGAAGCCGTCGTCGCCGTTGCGGCTGAGGGCTCGCTGCGGCGTCCCGTTGCGGTCGTGCGGCCCCACCGAGCGGGGGTTGCCCGGGTCGATCCGGTGCGTCCGCTCGTCCGTCGAGTCGAAGCGCCGCCGGGGTTCGGTCGTGTCCCGTCGAGCGGCGGGGGCCGTCACCTCGGAAGGGGTCGTGGCCGAACCGTTCCCGTTCCCGTTCGAGTGGGAATGGCCGTTGCCGTTGCCGTTCACGGGGACGGTGTCCGGTTCGTCCGCGACGGCGGCCACCCGGTCCTCCCCGTAGTCGTCGTAGGTGCACGAGTAGCCGGGCTGCTCGGCGAGAACGAGTTCGCGTTCGTAGCCGGCGATGATCTCCGACTGAATCCCCTCCCGGCACTCCGAGTTGATCGGGTGGGCGATGTCGGCGTACAGCTTCGTGCGGCTGGCCCCCTCGGTCTCGGCGCGGGTCTCGTCGAGTCGGGCACCGCACTCGCTGCAGAACCGGGCCCGCAGGTGGTTCTTCGCGTGGCAGCGGCCGCAGTGGTCCGTCAGCTTGCGGCTGGGCATCGCGACGAAGGCCCCCCGCGTTCCCTGAATGATCTTCAGGTCCCGCACGACGAAGCAGTCGTCGAGCGTGATCGAGCAGAACGCGAGCAGGCGCTCGTGCGGGTCGTTCATCAGCTTGATGCGAACTTCGGTGACGTTCACGGCGGCTCCTCCGGGGTGGTCGTCGGCTGCGTCAGAATCGCGTTCGACACGCGGTGACGTGGGGAAGTCCCTGGGCCTTCAGTCGTCGAGCGACTGCGCGAGCCTGCCGCGCAGACGAGCACAGGCCGAACCAAGCCGACCCGCTCCCACTCATCGAGTGCCCGAGCACTGGTTGTCGATCGAAGCGCAAGGCCAATTGTCGTACGTCCGCGTTGACTTCTCGTGCAGCCGGTTCCAACCGATTGTGCAACAGCCGTGCCACGTCGATCGGCCGCCCGGACTGGACCGCTTCGCCGATCGTGTCCATTCGGACGGGCTCTGCGGGGACTCGGCAGTTTCGGTAGACCTCGGCCGTCGAGCAGCCGCTGGCCGGTTTGGCGACGACGAAGTGCAGCGGCCGCACGGGCACGATCGGCTCGATCCGTTCCCCCCGCCCGCGACACAGTACCGCCGGCGTGGAGGCGAGGAAGCAGGGAACGTCGCTCCCCAGTTCGGCCCCCAGTTCGGCCAGTTCGCCGCGGGAGAGCCCGAGCCGCCAGCGGTGGTTCAGTCCGACCAACGTGGCCGCCGCGTCGCTCGAGCCGCCCCCGAGTCCCGCTTCCGCCGGGATCCGTTTGACGAGGTCGATGCGAACGCCGGACCCTCCTGGCCGGTGCTCTCTCAGCAGCTTGGCGGCCCGCACGACGAGGTTCTCGTCGCCCGTGGGGATCGGCGTGCGCGGGCCGGCTGCCTGTTCCGCAACGTGGCAGTGCAGACGGATGTCCTCCGTGACTTCGTCCGTGAACGTCAACGTGTCGTACCAGTCGATGGTGACCACGAGCGTTTCCAACTCGTGGAAGCCGTCGTCTCGACGACCCAGGATTTCCAGGAACAGGTTGAGCTTCGCCGGGGCGTGAATCGTCAGTGATTCCGCCCGCTGTCGAAGTCGCACCGCGATTCGCCGTGCTCGGTGTTGCCGTGGAAGTGGAAGGCTCGCGCGTTCCACGTTGTCGTTGACGTGGGTGGCCGCGGAACTGGGCGGCCCCGAAGTCGGAGTTGGGCCGACCGGGCCCTCGGGAGCCCGAGAACCGATCAGCATCGCCGGATGTACGAGAAACGGCGAAACGGGTCAAGAGGGGTTCGACCGGTCGTCCGCCCGCCGAGGGGACGACGAAACCGGGCGTCCCACTGAAGTTGCCCGGCCTCCCGAACCGACAAGGTTGAAATGGTGTCTGCCTCTGATACCATACGGGGCCGCTCGTCCGTCGAGCGACCAGCGTTGGGGCCGTAGCTCAATTGGTTAGAGTACCGGACTGTCGATCCGGGGGTTGCGGGTTCAAGTCCCGTCGGCCTCGCTGAGAGCGCCCGCCGTCGTTGCGACGGTGGGCGTTTTTCGTCTACCATCGCGAATTCGCAACACTCTGCTCCGTCCGGCGGTCTCCCCGTCGCGGCAGGTTTCGGGAGAACGACCATGGCGAAGACCCAACGGAAGCTGAAGAAGGCCAACCACGGCGCCCGCCCCGGCAGCGCGAAGGCCCGACGCAAGAAGCGCGCGAAGATCAAGCTCGGCTGAGCCCCGCGGCCGTCGAGACGCGACGCCCTCACTCGATCTCGGGCGTCGCCGTCCGGTCGTCGGCGTCGAGGAACGACTGCAGCAGGATCGTCGCGGCGAGCATGTCGACGCGGCCCTTCCACGTGCGGCTCGACTGCTCCATCGCGATCAGCGACTCCTCCGCCGCGTGCGACGTGTAGCGCTCGTCCCAGAACACGAGCGGCCGGCCGGTCGCGTCGCGGAGCTTCTCCCCGTACTCGCGGACCTGGCGGGACATGTGGCTCTCGGTCCCGTCCGTGTGCACGGGCAGCCCGACGACGATGCCCACGAGGCGGTACTCCTCGCAGAGCGCTTGGACGTGCTTCGTGTCGATCGCCTCGTTCCGCCGGTCGTAGTTCTCCAGCGGCACGGCCATCGTCTGCTCCGGCGTGCACATCGCGAAGCCGATCCGCTTCGTCCCGTAGTCCAGCCCGAGCAGCGGGCCGTCGGTCGGGAACGGAGGGTCGGATTGTTCGACGGCTTCGGTCACGCGGGAGGTCCATGGTGTGTCGAACGACTGCAGGCCCCTCACCCTGGCCCTCTCCCCGAGGAGAGGGTGCCCGACGGTCGTGTCGGTGGCGCGTCGTTCGGGACTGCAGAGTAGTCGACCGGTTCTCAGCCGCGTAGGGGGGCGTGGCCGAGGGCGCGGCGGATCATCGTGATCTGGCCGCCGTGCAGGCTCTCGTGGCGGGCGAGGAAGATGAACGTCTCGCCCGTGTTCGGGGCGCCGGCGATCGGCGACGGATCGTCCTTCGGCGGGCCCGGCTGCGAGAAGACCTCGTCGTCGAGGTTCTCGACGACCTTCAGGAAGTTCTCCCGCCGTTCGCGGAAGAAGGCGAGCACGTCGGCGACGGGCGGGTACGACTCCTTCGGCTGGATGCTGCTCCCCTTCCAGAAGAGGTCCTTCCAGCCGTCCGGCTCGTCGATCTTCGACTCCGGGGCGAAGCGGCCGGCCATCACGTTGTCCACGATGGCGAGGTGGCCGACGATCCACAGCGCGTGGTTCGTGTTGTCGTCCACGCGGTGGAACCAGTCGTCGCCGTCGAACGGGGCGACCAACTGCTCGAGGAATCCACGCGACCAGCGAAGGCCGTAGAGCGCCTGCGTCTTGAAGTCCATCGTCTGCTCCGTGCTCGGGACTGGGACCGACGGCATTGTCGGTGGCGAGCACGACCGGTCAACGGCGGCGGCGACGAATCCCCCTGAACGACGACCTCCGGCAGAAGCCGACACTTCGACGGGCGCTCAACCCGCCACCGCGGTCTCGGCGACGACGGTTTCCTCGGGCTCGGCCACGTCGACCTCGTGACGACGCTCCGCCGTCCGTGCCCGGCAGGCGGCGATGCAGGCGGTGAAGTCCGGCGCCTCGGCCGCCGGGCCGGCAGGCAGGCGGGCGTCGAGCCAGTCGTGCAGGTAGGTCACGTTCTCCACCCACTCCGGCTCGTTGTGCAGCTCGTGGTACATCCCCTCGAACAACCGAAACGTGCGGTCCTGCGAGGCGACCGTCTCCAACCACGGCTCGACGACGTCCGGATCGACGACGAACTCCTCGGCGGCCTGCATGGCGAGGACGGGCAGGTCGATCTTCTCGGCGTCCTTCCACGCGCGGAGCATCGCCTCCCGAACGGCGAAGAACCAGCCGGCCGTCACGTGGTGGTGCATCAGCGGGTCGTTCTTGCGACGTTCGATCGCCGCCTCGCCGCGGGTCGTCTCCTCGATCTTGATGTCCGACTCGAACGCGTACAGCGGGTGCACCCAGCGGACGGCGTGCCCGAGCGCGAGCTTCCACGACGGGATGGCGACGCGAATGCCCAGCAGCGGCGAGAGGATCGCGAGCGCGACGTTCCGCCCGTGGTAGCACTGCTGGTGCCGAATGGCGACGAGGCCGCCCATGCTGTGCCCGGCGACCGCCGTGCACGAGGGCACGAGCCCGAGCGACTCGCGGACGGTCTCGAGGTCGCGGGCGTACTCGTCGAAGTCCGGGACGTACATGGGCGTGCCGCCCGACCGCCCGTGGCCACGGTGGTCGGGGAGGACGACGTTCCAGCCCTTCTCGGTGAGGAACCGTGCGACGTGCGTGTAGCGGCCGCCGTGCTCCGAGGCACCGTGGGCGAGCAGCAGGGTGCGGTCGGCGGGTCGGAGCGGTTGGTGGCAGCGAACGTGGAGCGGTGTTCCGTCGTCCGCCAGAACCTCGAGCACGCTGGTCTTCATCGCCATTCCTCCGCCGGGGTGGAGTCGATCCTCCACGGTTGCGACTACGGTTTCGGTTTCTCCCGGAGCAGCTTGGTGACGGCCCGTTCCAGGGCCTCGTCCCGCACGTCGACGTACGCGACCTTGCCGTCGCGTCCCACGACGTAGAGCGCCGGGATGGTGAGGGCCTTGTAGGCGAAGCTGGCCTCGCGGTCGTCGAGGGCCTGCCGCCAGGTCATCCGCTGCGACTTCGTGAACCGCTCGACGAGGCTCGCGTCCTCGTCCAGCGAGACGCCGACGATGACGAGGTCCTTCCCGCCGTGTTCCGCCTGCAGCTTGCGGAGCACCGGCAGCATCTCGATGCAGGGGCCGCAGAAGGTGGCCCAGAAGTCCACGACCACGACCTTGCCGGCGTAGTCGGAGAGGTCGATCGGCCGGCCGCCGAGGTCGTCGAGCCCCAGCGTCGGCGGCGCCTCGCCGATCAGGGCGAGCTTCTCCTGCTTGTTCTGCAGACGTCGACGCAGCTCGGGCACGATGGCGAACCGCCGGCCGAGTTCGTCGAAGACCTTGCGGGCCGCCTCCGGCTTGCCGGCCAGCTGGAACTCCACGGCCAGCTGCTCGGCGGTGAACTGCTCGATGCTCGTCGAGCGGAGCCGAGCGAGCGTCAACAGCTCCTCGAAGTCCTCGATCGCACCGACCGCCTCCCCCGCCTTGGCCCGGGCGACGGACCGGACGGCGAGCGCGCCGCGGGCGATGCCGGGCTCGGCCTCGTCTTTCTCGAGGAACCGCGTGGCCGCCTCGGCCGCCGCGTCCTCCATCCCGTTCTCGAGAGCGGTCTGGAACAGCCAGGTGTAGGCCTCGTCGGCGTCCTCGGCGTCCGGGTGCCCGGTGACGTACTCGGACACCGCCCGCATCTGGGCGCGGGTCGTCGAGTCGAGAATCGCGCGGAAGCCGGGTTCGTCTGCCCGAAGCACGCCGCCGGTCTCGAACGAGAAAACGACGGCGACCGCGGCCGTCACCCACCAACCCAACGTGCGTCCTGCCATCTCGCGAGCCCGGATCACGGCGAAGTCTCCCCTGGAAGTCGATGCTGATGCGAAGTCATGGACACGTTCGTGACTTCCACAGGGTTGGGAGTTCGCGAATCCGAGGCAAGGGGCAGCCCGTCGGGTAAGGCCTTCTGGAGGCAACAGCTCTCGACCGCCGGCAGATGGCCCGCAGCGACTGATCTCGACCGCAACGCCAACTGGCGCATCATCTTGCGACCGTTTCAGGTGCCGCTGCAATCCGCCTGACCGGATCAACCGGTCCGTTTCGACTACATCGGCAACCGACAAATGCCCCGCTGAGGGAAACTCGGCACGAACCCGGACGCATCGGAGCGGGTAGATCCCATGGCCTGTCCGTTCGAGAGACGGCGAATTCGGCAAATCGTTCTGGCATTCCCGTCGGGCATGCCGACAATTCCCTCGGACGGGCGGCCGAGCCGTAACGGAACCGTTGACGGCGACCAGAGTTGGCATGTTGTTCCACAACTGGGAATCGGGTAGCCTGAATCCAGTCTGACGGGAACTTCCGTGGCAAGGCTACGTCCTACACGTCCCGCCGCACGACAAGACGAGACCTCCGTCCACACGAACGGCCTCGAATCGCTCTGAAGGGAGCCAACCGTGAGTTCCGTGCCCAACAGCATCGACGTCTACGAGTCGGCCGACGAAGAGTACGAGGAGTACTACGAGGAGGCAGGCTGGTCGATCGGGGACACGCCGGCCTGGGTCGTCAGCATGATGCTCCACGTCGCCATCCTCGCGCCGCTCGCGTGGATCGTGCAGGAGACCGTCGAGCCCTTCTCCGCCACCATCGTCAGCGAGATGGAAGAAGAGGAGATCGACTACAAGCTCGACAGCACGGACGTCGACGTCATCGGCAGCGACAGCACGCTCAACCGCCAGAGCCCGTCGCTGGCGAGCGCCACCCGCCAGGGCATGGCTCCGCAGCAGCAGGTCGAGCCGATCGTCGAGGACTTCGACAACCTCGAGATCCCGCCCCAGGACCAGGTGCAGGAGCCGAACCGGAACGAGCTGACCGACGTCGTCGACCGGACTGGCACGACCGAGCACCCGGGCGGCGTCCCCGGTGCCGTCGACAGGATCACGATGGAGATTCGCGCGACGCTGCGGGACGACCGTGCCGTCGTCTGCTGGCTGTTCGACCGGTCCCCCTCGGTGAACCAGCGTCGCGAGCAGATCGCCAGCCGCTTCCGCCGCGTGTACGAGCAGCTCGACATGCTCGAGCCGGACTCGCAGCACTCGCTCGTCACCTCCGTGGCCGCGTTCGGCAAGGACTTCACCCTCGTCACCGAGTCCCCGGTCGACGACCCGCAGTCGGTCGTCGAGGCGATTCGCGGCATCGAGCCCGAGCCGAGCGGCGAGGAGAACGTCTTCACCGCCGTCAAGCTGGCCGCCCAGCAGCACATGAGCTACCGCCGCGGCTCGCGGAAGCGCGAGGTGATGATCATCGTCGTCACGGACGAGGCCGGCTCCGACCAGCTGCAGGTCGAGGACACCGTGAAGTTCCTCCGCCGAAACAGCATCCGCTGCTACGTCGTCGGCAACGCCGCCCCGTTCGGCCGCAAGGAAGTCGAGATCCCCTGGGAGTACGAGGGCGAGACCGTCACCGCCGTCCTCGAGCCCGGCCCGGAGACCTTCCTCCCCGAACTGATCCAACTCCCCTTCTGGTCGGTCGGCACGCGCGACCTGCGGAACATGTCCTCCGGCTTCGGCCCGTACGCCCTCACGCGGCTCTGCGTGGAGACCGGCGGCCTGTACCTCGTCACCGAGGACACCAACGGACCCCGCTTCGACCACGACGTGCTCCGCAACTACGCCCCGGACTACTCGACCCCCAAGCGGTACGTCGAGAACCTCGCCAAGAACGAGGCGAAGGTCTCCCTCATCTCGACCATCGCCATGTTCGACCCGGCCGTGAAGCGCGACCCGGTGATGGCGACGCTGCTGCAGGGCGTGCTCGGACAGGCCCGCACGGCCTACTCGTACGCCCAGCTCCCCAACCTCGACGTCCCCACGCCGCAGCGCGTGTTCGACGCCCCGAACGACAACGTGCTGCGGACGCAGTTAGCGGAGGCCCAGGAGCCGTTCGCGATCTTCCGGTATCCGCTCGAGAAGATCGAGACGCACCTGCTCGCCGGGGAGAAGTCCCGTGACGAGATCGAGGAGCCGCGGTGGCGGGCGAACTACGACCTCGCCGTCGGCCGGCTGCTCGCCATGCGGGCCCGGGCCGAGGGGTACGACAAGGCGCTCGCCGGCATGAAGGTCGCCCCGCGGTCCTTCGAGAAGCAGGGCAGCAACGAGTGGCACCTCGAGCCGTCCCGCGACATCGACGGCGGCCCCAAGGTCCGCAAGCTCGCCAAGCGGGCCGAGGAGTACCTCCGCCGCGTCATCGACGAGCACCCCGGCACGCCGTGGGCCGTCCTCGCCCAGCGGGAACTCAGCCAGCCAATGGGCTGGCAGTGGAAGGAGGCGAAGAAGGTCGTCATCAACACCGGCCGTCGCCAGATGAACAACAACGGCGAGAACCGCCCCCGGCCGCAGTTCGCCCCGGACGACCCCCGCCGCCGCATGGTCGAGCGACGCCAGCGCCCGGCGCCGCCGATCAGGATCAAGATCTGAGTCGCGTCGCGAACCTCGCCACCGAGAGACGTCCCCGTGGACGACGCCGAAGCTGCCGAGGAGGAACTGGTCGCCCGGCTGAAGCAGGGTGACGAGGACGCGATGGCGGAGTTCCTCGAACTGAAGCGACGGCCGCTGCTCAGCTTCATCGAGAAGAACACCAGCGACCAGCTGAAGCGGAAGATCGAGCCGGACGACGTCCTCCAGGAGGTCGCTCTCTCGGCGATGTCGGCCCTCGACGAGATCGAGCTCGGCGACCGCGACCCGTTCTCGTGGCTCTGCCGACTGGCCGAGCGGCGGATCATCGACGCCCACCGCCGCTTCTTCGCCCAGAAGCGGAACGCGGACAAGGAGGTCGCCCTGCAGGCCGGCAGCCGCAGCGGCGAGGGGGGCGGCCTGCTCGACGTCCTCTCCGTGACGATGACCACGCCCAGCAGTGCGTTCAAGCGGGGCGAGCGGGAGTTCAAGCTGGCCGAGGCCCTCGAGCAGCTCGCCGACGACAACCGCGAGGCACTCCGTATGCGGTACGTGCTGAACCTGCCGTCGAAGGAGATCGCCGAACGCCTCGGCCGGACCGACGGCGCGACCCGCGTGCTGCTGACCCGCTCGCTGCAGAAGCTGCAGAAGCTCCTCGGCGACGACAGCCTCTTCGAAAGCCTCCGCGCCCCCCAGTCCGACCTCGACTGAGCGTCAGCCGTCGAAGTCGGGGTCGTACGCCCGCAGCCACTCGGCAACGACCTTCGTGTTCGGGTGCTCAACCCCGAGCCTCGTCGAGAAGATCCGGTAGGCCGTGCGCCAGTGCAACCGCGCGGCGTCATGCTCCCCAAGACGCCAAAGAACATCTGCGAGATTGTTGTAAGTGAACGCGAGCGATGGGTGGTCCGCCTCGAACACCCGCTCCTTGATCTCGACGGCTCGTTCCAGCAGCCGCTTCGCCTCCCCGAGGTTCCCCAGGCCCTGCTCCACCGTCGCCAGGTTCGAGTAGCTGACCGCCAGCGTCGGGTGGTCCGCCGCAAACGCCTGCTCCTCGATCTCGACGGCCCGTCCCATCAGCCGTTTCGCCTCCCGGACGTTCCCCAGGCCCTGCTCCACCATTGCCAGGTTCGAGTAGCTGCTCGCCAGCGTTGGGTGGTCCGCCTCGAACGCCTGCTCCTCGATCTCAATGGCCCGTTCCAGCAGCCGTTTCGCCTCCCCGAGGTTCCCCAGGTCCCGCTCCACCACCGCCAGATTCGAGTACCTCACCGCCAGTGTCGGGTGGTCCGCCTCGAACGCCTCCGTCCCGCTCTCGACGGCCCGTTCCAGCAGCCGTTTCGCCTCCCCGAGGTTCCCCAGGTCCTTCTCCACCAGCGCCAGATTCGAGCAACTCGTCGCGACGTCCACGTGTTCGTCGCCGAGGTCCGTTCTGGCGACCTCAACAGCGCTCAAGAGTACTTCGCGCGCCAACGAGTATTGCCCCAAGTCGTGAAGTGCCTGCCCACTTTCGTCGAGCGCACGCCCCACGGGATTGCCTTCCAAACGGACCGTCTTCGCGTGCCCGTCGACGGCCATCGCGTGTGTCACCATCTGCGCCGAGGGCCCCCACGTTTCGGGGACGTTCTGGTCGTACGGGACGGCCGCGTAGACCGTTCTCGCCGCTCGCTCGAGCCAGTCCTCGCGGTCCTGCTTGCGGATCCCGTCCCGGACGACCGCTTGCAGCAGTCGGTGGACCGACAGCACGCCCCCTTCGGCCGTCACCAGCGAGAACCGCCGCAGTCGGGCGACGACCTTGTTGAACGCGAGGGCGTCCGTCAACGTCTTCGCGAGCTTCTTCGGCAACGCCTCGGGACGGGCCGCCAGCAGTTCGCGGGTGATGCCCTCCGGGGCCAGGAACGCGCAGAGTCGCAGCACGTCCACGCCGTCGCCGATCTCCTGCCGTGACAACTCCCAGGTCGTCGCCACCGTTTTCGCGTAGTCCTCCGGAGCGGCCTCCTGCGCCCACAACGCCTCACGGCGGTCCAGGTACTCCTCCAGGTACTCGGCGAGCGTGAAGCCGGTCGCCTCGACGTAGCCGGCCGCTTGGGCCAACGCGAGCGGGAGGTCCCCCAACTCCGCGGCGAGCGCGTCGGCCGCGTCCGGTTCGTCGCGACCGGTCGCCGTCGCGAGGAACTCGACGCTCTCGGGCCGCGTCCACGTCTCGACCGACAGCGTCCCGGCCGTCTTCCCCCACTTCGGGTTGCGAGACGTGACGAGGACGTGCCCGCCGAACTGCGGCCGCAGCTCCCGGATCGCCTCCGGCTTCTCGGCGTTGTCGAACACGAGCAGCCAACGGTCCCGTTGTTCGAGCGCCTTCCGGACGGCCGCGACGACCTCCCGCTGGTCCGTGCCGGGCGGCGCCTCGACTCCGACCTCGTCGGCGAGCGCGGCGAAGTCGGTCTCGGCCTCCGTCTCCGCGTCGATCCACCAGACGAGGTCGTACTCGGCCGCGTGCTCGTAGCAGAAGCGGAGGGCGACCTGCGTCTTGCCGACGCCCCCCATCCCGTGCATGGCGGCCGACTGCGTGACGGCCATCGTCGCCTCGCTGTCCAGCCGCCGTCCCAGTTCGTCCAGCAACGCCCGCCGACCGGTGAAGTGCTCGTTCGGCAACGGCACGTTCCAGACCGACGGCCCGGTCGCCGACACCTTCTCCGCTGCCACTTCCGAGACGTTCTCCCCGAAAGCCGCCGCCAAGTCGGCGACGGTCTGCTCGAACGTCTCGTCGTCGCGGTCGAACAGGTCATCGAAGACCCGAGAGCCGTAGGGGTCTGGAATCGTGCAGTCGGCCGCGCGCACGATGACGAGCCGCCGCTCCCGGCCGCTGGGGTCCTTGCGAAACGCG
Organism: Planctomycetaceae bacterium; assembly: GCA_028284885.1. Classification (GTDB taxonomy): domain Bacteria; phylum Planctomycetota; class Planctomycetia; order Planctomycetales; family Planctomycetaceae; genus JANQQW01. The sequence goes on along the minus strand of JANQQW010000315.1, from coordinate 5,673 downwards.
GCCCGCAACTCCGGCAACGTAAACCGGGACTCGTCGAAGTACGCCTCCGAGACGACGGAGAGCACCCGTCGACTCCGACCGAGTCCGTTCTCCATCCGTTCGAGGAAGTCGTGCCCAATCGCGAAGTCGTAGTCCTGGATGTAGACCTTCCTCCCTGCCGCGACGAGCAGGTCGGCGATGCGGACCGCGACCTCCTTGTCCGCCCCGGCGCGGCTGATGAAGAAGTCGTACTCGAAGTCGCCCAAGATGAAGCCCCGTGGCCGCGCGTTCAGAGAGACCGATTCTGTCGCACCTCGGTACGCAGATCCACGCTCGCGGTGTGAAGCGGCGACCAGCCGGGTCCTCCCCACGGTCCAGACCCGGCCACGCGGTCCCCGATCTGCTTGACGGGCGGCGTGGTCACGGGGACGATGACTTCGTCACGCCCCACCTCGGAGTCCCTGCCATGAAGTCCGTTGTCACGCTGCTGCTCGTCCTCTCCGCCGTGCCGCTGCTCGCCGGCGAGCCGAACACGCTCAGCGGGAAGGAGAAGGCGGACGGGTGGATGCTGCTGTTCGACGGCAGCACGACCGAGGGCTGGATCTGCAACAACGGCAAGGACCCGGCCAAGACGATCGTCGAGGACGGGACCCTCGTCCCCTACAAGTCGGGCGGGTACATCCTGATTCACGAGAAGGAGTTCGGCGACTTCGTCTTCTCCTGCGACGTGAAGACCCCCGAGAAGTGCAACTCCGGCATCTTCTTCCGCATCGGCGACCCCAAGAACCCCGTGCAGACCGGCTTCGAGGTGCAGGTCCTCACCAACGACGGCCTCACCAAGAACGGCTGGGGCAGCATCTACGACCTGCAGGCCCCGACCGAGAACAACCGCAGGCCGGCCGGCGAGTGGAACACTGTCGTCATCACGTGCAAGGGGCCCCACATCACCGTCGAGTCGAACGGCAAGGTCGTCAACGAGATGAACGTCGACGAGTGGACCGAGCCCGGCAAGCGGCTCGACGGCAGCAAGCACAAGTACAAGGCGGCCATCAAGGACTTCCCGCGGAAGGGGTTCCTGGGCTTCCAGGACCACGGGGCGAAGGTGTGGTACCGGAACGTCAAGGTGAAGCCGCTCTGATCGCGGAGCCGACGGCGAACGCCCGGCCGTTCGGCGAGGAGGATCCGTCGATCACGATCGGCGGGCGGCGGCTGTCGTCGCGGTACTTCCTCGCGCCGCTGGCCGGGTACACGCACCTCGGGTTCCGTACCGTCCTCCGCGAGATCGGCGGGCTCGGGCTGGCGACGACGGACCTCGTGCTGGCGACCATGCTGGTCGCCGGGAAGAAGAAGGCGCTCGACCTCGTCGCGACCAGCCCGGCCGACCGGCCGCTGACCGTGCAAATCTTCAGCGGCGTGACGGAGCACCTCGTCGCGGCGGCCCGGCGGCTCGTCGAGATGGGGTTCGAGGCGATCGACCTCAACATGGGCTGCCCGATGGCCAAGGTGAACGGCCGCGGCGGCGGTGCCCGCATGATGTGCGACACGGGCGGCGCCTGCGGCGTGGTCGAGGCGGTCCTCGCGGCCGTCGAGGTGCCGGTGACCGTCAAGATGCGGCTCGGCTGGGACCGCGAGAACCTGACCGCCCCGGCCCTCGCCCGCGAGTTCGAACGACTCGGCGTGGCGGCCGTCACCGTGCACGGCCGCACGCGGTCGCAGGGGTTCCACGGCGAGGTGAACCTCGACGGCATCCGCGAGACGGTCGAGGCGGTCGACTCGATGCCGGTCGTCGGGAACGGCGACGTCCGCTCGCCCGCGGACGCGATCCACATGCGACGGGTGACCGGCTGCGACGCCGTCGCCATCGGCCGCGGGGCGATGCTCGACCCGTGGATCTTCCGGCGGCTCGAACGCCTCGTGCACGGCCAGCCGGACGACGTGAATCCCTCGCCCGACGAGCAGATCGACTTCCTCGTCCGCCACTACCGCCTCGTGCACGAGCAGCACGGCCCGCACGGCTGCCTGATGTTCCGCAAGTTCGCCGGCTGGTACGGCGCCCGGCTCGGCATCCCCGAGGACCTCGAAGACCGCCTCCGCCGCTGCGAGTCCCTCAACGAGTTCGACGGCATCGCCACCGAGATCCGCCAGCGGCACGGCGAACGGGAGAGTGACGTCGCGACGGCTCTCGTCCGAGTGCCGAACGGGCCGGTGGAGCGCTGGTGAGGACTTCAATGAAGATCGACAGCCGACAACTGCGGGGTGGTGGACAGATCCTGTGTTTGGCGGAACCGTTTGACACGATTCTGCGGCAACTCTCTCCGCACTACTTCGCCAGTGTCCACACCAGCGTCGAAACCGTCCTGCGTGAACTCGCGATCGCGCCCGAGTTGGAGATTGGATGGATGCACCCTGGCTACGCTTGCCTCGCTCCCGGTGTCGACATCCCGAATTTGTGCGATCCCGGCGGGCTGTTCGGGTGGGTGACTCAGTCGGCTGAGCTGGATGCGTACGGCAACCGAGACTGGATGGCGTCGATCGCGGACTGCTGCGGCAGGCAGAGGCCGCTCATTACGTGGGCAAGCTGTTCAGCGCGCTTGTACGCGTTGGCACAGACTCCAACGTCTGTCTGGGACCACATTCACGACCTGTTCCTTGCGTTCGCACTTGACGACCCAACCGAATGGGCGGGGCCGATGGTCGTCCCCGATCGTGTGCGACCACCGGAAGCTTGGAGGCGGCTCGTACTTGCAGCGGCGACCGATGACGCCGCGCTCGAACAGGAGGCGTGGAAGCTTGCGCGCGACATCTACACGGATTCTGCGCTCAGGCTTCTCGCGAGTGGGTTGGAAAAGACCCGCCAGTGCGTGAACTGGTAGCCAAGTCGGCTGGGAGTCTCCAATTCCTCTGACGACGGGGCCCCCGAAAATCGGCGCAGCAGCAAAACAGGCTTGCTGTTAGCATCGCTGGAGAACGGGAATTCCCTCGGAACTCCGGCCCGTCGCGGGGACCTTCCGGCGGCGGTGTGCGGGGGAGGTCAGGAGATCGTGATGGTCGTGCGTTCTTCGGCGTGGACGTGGTCGCTGTGCTTGATTCCGCTGCTCGCGGGGTCGCTGGTCGGCTGCGAGGAGCTCCGGATGCCGGGTGCGTTCTCGGGGGCGGACGACGTCGAGCCGGGGCCGCCGGTCGACTCGGAGCCGTTCGACTTCGAGTCGGTCTCGTCGGAGCGGGCGCAGGAGCCGGCGGAGCCGGTCGCGCACGAGCACACGAACCGGCTGGCTCGGTCGAACAGTCCGTACCTGCTGCTGCACGCCCACAACCCGGTCGACTGGTACCCGTGGGGGGCCGAGGCGTTCGAGAAGGCCCGACGTGAGGACAAGCCGATCTTCCTGTCGGTCGGCTACAGCAGCTGCCACTGGTGCCACGTGATGGAGCGACGGGTCTTCTCCGACGTCGAGATCGCCCGGTACATGAACCAGAACTTCGTCTGCGTGAAGGTGGACCGCGAGGAGCGGCCGGACGTGGACCGTGTCTACATGACGGGGTTGCTGACGTACCTGCGGGCGGTCGAGTCGGACCAGGGGGGCGGCTGGCCGATGTCGCTGTTCCTCACGCCGGACGGCAAGCCGTTCCTGGGCGGCACGTACTTCCCGCCCGAGGGGAAGGAAGGCCGGCCCGGCTTCCCGGACGTCGCGGAGCGGGTGGTGACCCTGTGGCGGGAACGGAAGGAGGCCGTGACGGAGTTCTCGAACCTGCTCGTCGGCCAGATGCGGCGCACGCTGAGTCCGACGCTCGCGTTGGCGAAGATCGAGTCGAACCGCGAACTCTCCGATGCCGCGGCCGAGGCGCTGCTCGCCTCGTTCGACGACCAGTACGGCGGGTTCGCCTACGACGCCGGGCAGCCGGACGCCCCGAAGTTCCCGGTCGGCTCGCGGCTCGCGTTGCTGCAGTACCGGGTGCGGCGGTTCGGCGATGCACGGGCGGCGGCGGCGCTGCGGACGACGCTCGACGCGATGGCCGCCGGCGGGACCTACGACCACCTCGGCGGCGGCTTCCACCGCTACAGCACCGACCGCCAGTGGAAGGTGCCGCACTTCGAGAAGATGCTGTACGACCAGGCCCAGCTCGCCGAGGCGTACACCGAGGCGTACCGCATCGACCACGAGCCCGCGGACCGTGCCGTCGCCGAGGGGATCTGCGACTTCACGCTCGCCCACCTCCGCAACGCCGGCGGCGGGTTCCTCTCCGCGATCGACGCCGAGAGCGAGGGAGGAGTGGAGGGGGCGTACTACGTCTGGTCGCGGGACGAGGTCGAGCGGGTGCTGGGCCCGAAGGGTTGGACGCTGTTCGCGACGGCGTACGACCTGGAGGGACAGCCGGAGCTCGAGTCGGGCCACGTGCTGCACCGGCCGCGGTCGCTGGAGTCGCCCGCCTCGGCGACGGGCGAGACGACGACCGCGCTGGAGGGCCGCCTCGCCGAGGCCCGCCGGACGCTGCTGGAGCACCGACGTCGCCGACAGCCGCCGCGGACGGACGACAAGATCCTGACAGCCTGGAACGGCCTGATGATCGGCTCGCTCGCCCGAGCCGGTCGTGTGCTGGGCCGGGACGACTACACGCGGGCCGCCGCCGACGGGGCGCTGTTCGTGCTGAACGAACTCCGCGACGAACGGGGCCGCCTGCTGCGGAGCCACCGCGACGGCCGGTCGGAGCACGTGGCCTACCTGGACGACTACGCCTACCTCGTGCAGGGGCTGCTGGCGCTCCACGAGACGACGCGCGAGGAGAAGTGGTTCAACGCCGCCCGACGGCTGACCGACGAGCAGCTCGACCTGTTCTGGGACGACCGCGGGCACGGGTTCTTCTACACCGCCCGAGACGGCGAGGAGCTGGTCGTCCCGATCAAGCTCGCGTTCGACGACGCCCTGCCCGCGGCGAACGCGGTCTCGGTCCGCAACCTGATTCGGATCGCGTCGATCAGCGGCGTCCGCGACTACCGCACGCGAGCGGCCGAGACGCTCGCCGCGTTCGCCGCCGACCTGGAGCGGGCCCCCGTCGGCACGTCCACGTTGGCGCTCGCCTTGGGTGAGTACCTCGACGACCCGAACTTCGGTGCCAACGTGACGCCCCGTTCCCGGGAGACCGGGCTCGCGGGTCCGTCCCGGTACCGCCGGTCGCAGCCGACGGGCGACTCGCGGATGCAGCTCGTCTCGGCGGAGTTCCCGGAGGAGGAGGGCGAGTCGGCATCCGGTCGCGAGGACTCGAAGCCGGCGACGACGAAGAAGGACGAGATTCTCGCCGCCCGGGCGTTCCTCGAGTACGACAAGCTGCCTGCGGGCGGGAAGTGTCGCATCCTGTTCCAACTGCAGGTGGCGAAGGGCTGGCACGTGAACGCGAACCCGCCGCAGCCGGAGTACATGAAGCCGGTGGAGGTGCTCGTCACGTCGGCGAGCGGCGTGAAGCTCGCCTCGGCGAAGTACCCCAAGGGGAAGAAGTACGTCGACGAGGGGCTCGACGAGACGATCTCGATCTACGAGGGCAGCGTGCTGGTCCGCGGCGAGCTGGAGATCCCGGCCGCGGCGGCGGGGAAGACCGAGGAGCTGCAACTGGTGGTGAAGTACCAGCCGTGCCGCGACGGTCGTTGCCTGCGGCCGACGCAGCTGGAGCTGAAGGGGCGCATCCCGGTCGTCCCGGCGTCGG
>JANQQW010000299.1 GCA_028284885.1 Planctomycetaceae bacterium | reverse complement strand
GTGTAGTTGCAGTGGGCGTTGGTGAAGCGAAGCCCGCGTTTCCCGAGACGGTCGACGTTCGGCGTGACGGACTGCTCGTTCCCGCCGAATCCGACGACCCAGTCGTTGAGGTCGTCGACGACGATCATCAGCACGTTCGGCCGATCGCCTTGGGCGAGCGGGGCCGCCTCGGCTTCCACGCCCGAGGCCGCCGATCCGATCAGTACTGCGAGCGCGACGATTTGCTTCAAGGTCTTCTCCCAGTGCAGTGATTCTCAACCCGACGATCCTATCGGCAAGTCCCGGCTCAGGCGACTGGCGTTGCGCCGTTGCCAAATGCAACGGATGCCACTCGAATGGACATCAGTCAGTCCTCATCAAGCGGAGTTTCGCCGTGGACAGCCACCGCCGATTCGGTCTTCTGATCGCCTTGAGCCTGACCGTAAGCCGCGTGGGCTTGGCGGACGATCCGCCGCCAATCGTGTTGCAACCACCAGTCGAGGTACTGGAAGCACCACCGCCAATCGAAAGCCCGGACGTGCGGCAAGTCGTGCCGACGCCGGGCATCCAGTTGCCCGAGGTGAGCGACACCGCTGTCTTCAACGCACTTCGCTGGTTGAAGGCGCAGCAGCGAGCCGACGGGAGTTGGTCCTTCGACCACGTCGGGCGCGGGGCCGAACCGGGCGAGATCAAGAACAGCCCGACCGGTGCGACGGGGCTTGCGCTCCTTGCCTTCCTCGGTGCCGGGCAGACGCACATTGCCGGCGAGTACAGGCAAACCGTGTACGACGGTTTGCTGTATCTCGTCAAGCAAGCCGACTCGAAGGATGGTGCGGCCGACTTCGGAACGGGCGACGGCCGCATGCGAACGTTGTCGCACGCGTGGGCGACGCTCGCACTCTGTGAAACGCATGCACTCACGTGGAGCCGGTTCCCCGAGGCCGACCAAGACGTGGACGGTCCACGTCAGCGGCGCTTGCGGGCGCTGCTGACGCTGTTCTCCCACAAGAACAGGGACGCTGCCCAACTCGGCGTCAACTTCCTGCTGAAGCATCAGGCCGAGACGGGTGGTTGGCGATCCCTACCCGACAACGGACCCGACGTGGACGCCACGGTTGCTGCCGTGTTGGCCCTGCACTCCGCCAGGTTGGCTGGACTCGAGGTTCCCGCGGAAGCGCTCGGCAAGACGGAACAATTTCTCGACTCGCTCGCGATCGACGACGGCCGACGGTATCGGCACTCGGCGAAAGGCGAGGCAACCGATCGCTCGACCGCAGCCGGGCTCCTTTGCCGAAAGCTGCTCGACCCGAAGGCGGCTGCGATTCTCCAGGACGAGATGGACCCGAGCGCCGCGGATCCCGTCGGGAGGCTCCTCGGCACGCATCTGCTGCACTTGCACGGCGGCGGCGCGTGGGAGACGTGGAACCGCAAGCTTCGGAGTCAAGTCGTCATGGCCCAGCGCACGACGGGTGCCGCGAGTGGCAGTTGGCCGGCGACCGGCGACGACGCCGAGGCGGGCGGCGATCTGATGCAGACGTGCTTGAGCATCCTCACGCTCGAGGTCTACTACCGGCATTTGCCGATCTACCGACGTGCTGCAAAGTAGTGACGCCGAAGGTCGTCGACGCGACGTTGCCGAAAGGAAGCGTCCGAACCCGACTTCCGGATCCCGTGTCTCCGTCGAGTGATGCGTCCCGCGTGCCGTCGATGGTGTCGAGAAGCTCGGCAAAACGGGGCGAATTGGTCTTGTCGTCTCGGGACCATCGGACATGATTCTCGCATGGGCGCGCCAACGTAGCGCGCGGGTACCAAGCCTGCGAGGGGGCCGGAACTGGCTTGCCGGTCGAAGCGGGGTGACTCTACCGGAAAGGGGGTGATCGAGTGGAATACGACTGTAGTAGCCAAACGATGCGAGGTGTGTCTGTCTGACAGACAGTCGACGGGCTGTCGACTTCGGACAGCCACCACTCGTCTTGCTGCGAACGTGCTCCGCTGGAGAACACCGCAGCAGCTACGGATCGCACCCCGATCCACTGACGAGCGAACCTGACGCCCGGCTCCTTCCCTCGGGGAGGAGTCGGGTTTTTTTGTTGAGTCGAGAGTCAAGAGTCCAGGGTCGAGAGCCAGAGCAAGCATTGTTCGGGGTCGTCGCGACGTATGGACGTCGGGTCGCTCCCTGACGGTCGCGGCTGGTCCTCTCCGGCTCTTGACTCTCGACTCTTGACTCAAAAAGCCGCTGCGGCCTTTCCCCGTTCCCGCTACACTCCCGCGCGCTTCGTCACGAAGACCGTCACACCAAGCGAGGCCAAGGATGGCTGCGTATCGCGAGCACATCACCTTCAGCGGGTTTCTCGGGGTCGGCTACGGGGCCGCGGCCGCGTTGTCGATGGGCTTCTCGCCCGTCCAGGGGGCCTTGGCCGCGTGTGCGACCTGGGTGGCCGGCATGCTGCCCGACCTCGACGCGAACAACGGCAGGCCGATCCGCGAGATCTTCGCCCTGCTCGCCGCCGTCGTGCCGCTCGCCCTCGAACACCGCATCGCCACGTGGACCGGATCGTTCGAACAGGCGTTGTTCTTCGGCCTGCTGATCTACCTCGCCATCCGGTACGGCGGGGCCGCCGTCTTCTCGCGACTCACGGTCCACCGCGGCATGATGCACAGCATCCCGGTCGGCCTGCTGTTCGCCCAACTCGCCTACCTCGGCTACGAGAGCGACTCCCGGGCCGTCAAACTGCTGATGGCCGGCGGCGTCCTGCTCGGCTTCTTGTCGCATCTCGTGCTCGACGAGTTCTACAGCGTCGGCTGGTCCGGCGTGCGGCTGAAGCTCAACAAGGCGGCCGGCTCGGCCCTCAAGCTCTTCGGAAAGAACGCCGCCGCCAACGTCCTCACCTACTCCCTCCTCGCAGGTCTCACGTACATCCTGCTGCACCAAGAGGGTCTGCTCGACGACCTCCAAAACCCCGCTCGCAGCCCGTTTCGGCAGGCGGTCGAGGAGATTCCGGCGCGAGGCTAGTGAGGCGTCGACCCACTTGGGATACTCCTCGACGCGACTGACTCGTCGAGGGAGCCCCCACCGTGAAGATCGCCGCCGTGCAGATGGACGTCACGATCGGTGACGTCGACAAGAACCTCGCCGTCATGCTCGACCGACTCGCCGAGAGTCGTGCGGCGCACGCGAGCCTGACGATCTTCCCCGAGTGCGCGCTCACCGGGTACTGCTTCGAGAACGTCGCGGAGGCCCGGCCGTTCGCCCAGCCGGTGCCGGGACCGGCGACGGACGCGTTCCAGTCGGCTCTTGTGGAACTTGGCGGGCACGCC
>JANQQW010000296.1 GCA_028284885.1 Planctomycetaceae bacterium | reverse complement strand
GAATCCGCCGCCGCATGTACGCCTCGCGAACGAGGTTCTCGGCCAGCGACAGCGGCGTGTCCTCCTCGAGTTCGCGGAGGCCGCGGCCGAACTCGAAGGCGGCGAGTCGGTAGCTCTCGTCGTTCAGGTTGTGCTCGAAGCGACGTTCCCAGTAGGTGTCGTAGTCGAGCTCCCCGGCCTCTCGGGCGAACCGGTCGTACAGCGACTCGCGCAACCGTTCGTCGTCCGGAGCCGGCGACTGCGGCGCGACGACCTCCTCGGGCTTCGGCTCGGCGGTCTCCTCGGTCTCGTCCTTCTCCTCGGAGTCTTCGGGGGCCTCGGAACCGTCCGGCGTGATCGGCAGCCGTTTCTCCTGCAGCGCGAGGAAGACGTCGGACGGCAGGTCGATGAACTCGGCCCGTTTCCGGTTCTCCTTCGCCCAGACGAGCGCCTGGTACTCCGGGCTGTAGTTGGCGATCGGGTAGACGAGCGTGCGGACCGGCAGTTCGGACGTGTAGGCCAGAATCGCCAGCGGTGGCTTCGACTGCTTGCGGGTGATGTCCGGAATCAACGCGTTCGCGTCGGCCAACCCCTCGATCAACACGACGTCCGGGCGAACGCTGTCGAGAAACCGCCGCAGATGCCACGCCCCCGAAGGAGAGAGGTGCCGGACGCCGAAGACGGGGACCGAGTCGCTCATGCGTCATCCGTCCGTTCTTCGGCCTCACGGAGCGCGCGGAAGTGCTCGATGACGGCGTCGAGGACCGCTTGCTCGGTTCCGAAGTGGGTAACGGCCCGCGCTGCGAGCATGATCGGATTGAGCCCCTCAGTGCCACACTCGTCCTTCAGCCATCGAAGAGCCGCACCTGCAGTGTCGAGACCGGGATCACTCGACACATTTGCACACGCGACGCCGAACAGAAACACGAGAATGTCACGAAGCGAGCATTCCCCCAAGTACATCTCGGGACGCATGCAAACGCCCTGCGCGAAGACTGGCTGTTCGATTGGACGCGAGGTCACGAATGCTCCTCGCACGCCTTGAACAGCGGGCGCCAGGCGGAGCCGCGTTTCTTCATGACGTTCTTGAGGTACTCGGACCAGACGACGTGGTCCTTCTCCTCGTCCTTGACGACGGCTCCGAGGAGGCCGGCGGCGACGTCGTCGGGGCCGACCTTGCCGTCGCCGAAGTTGCCGGCGAGGGCCATGCTGCCGGCGAGAAGCGAGATCGCCTCGGCCGTGGAGAGGACGCCCGAGGGCGACTTGAGCTTGCTCTTGCCGTCGAGCGTCTGGCCGGTGCGGAGCTCGCGGAAGATGGTGACGACCTGCTCGACCGCGTCGTCGGTCGGCAGTTGGGCCTTCAGTTCGAGGTTCGAGGCGAGGTCGGCGACGCGCTTCTTGACGATGTCGATCTCGGTCTCGATCGCCTTCGGCGTGGGGAGCACGATGATGTTGAACCGCCGCTTGAGGGCGGCCGACATGTCGTTCACGCCGCGGTCCCGGGTGTTCGCCGTGGCGATGACCGAGAAGCCCTTCTGGGCGGGGACCTCGACGCCGAGTTCCGGGACGGAGATCCGCTTCTCCGAGAGGATGGAGATGGCGGCGTCCTGCACCTCCGAGGCGCAGCGGGTGATCTCCTCGAAGCGGGCGATGCTGCCGGTCTCCATGCAGCGGAAGACGGGGCTCTTCACCAAGGCCTCGTGGCTGGGGCCGTGGGCGATGAGCATGGCGTAGTTCCACGTGTAGCGAATCTGCTCCTCCGTGGTGCCGGCCGTCCCCTGGACGACCTGGGTGCTGTCGCCGTTGATCGCGGCGGTGAGGTGCTCGGAGAGCCACGACTTCGCCGTGCCGGGCTCGCCGATGAGCAGGAGCGCGCGGTCGGTGATGAGGGTCGAGATGGCGATCTCGACGAGCCGTTGGTGGCCGATGTACTTCGGCGTGATGGTCGTGCTGCCGACCTTGCCGCCGCAGATGTAGGTCAGCACGGCCCGCGGCGACATCCGCCAGCCGGGCGGCTTGTCGTGCTTGTCGGCCTTCAACAGCGCGTCGAGCTCGGCCTGGTAGGCAACCTCGGCCGGTTGGCGGAGCATTCCGCCGTCGCCGTTCGACTTCTCGGTGGCCTTGGCGGCCTTCTTCTTCGCCATGAGTTGGCTCGGTCAACTGTGGAAGGTGAATGCGGGACTGTGCCGTCCTTTTCGACGCGAAGGCGCGAAGAGGCAGAGACTCGCAAAGGAGTGACAGCAGGAGGAGAGGATTGGAAGCCGCGTTG
>JANQQW010000278.1 GCA_028284885.1 Planctomycetaceae bacterium | reverse complement strand
CGCGTGCGTGCGACCGGAGGGTGGGGGGGCGACGCCAAGGCGTCGCCTTGGCGACGTGGTTCGCTTTCGCGATCTCTTCGGAGACCGCTGCCACCTCCTCGTCGAACGCCACCTCGGCCCGGACGACGAACGTCGGCTGCAGCGGCTTCTCGCACTCTCCCGCAAAGCCCACGTCCCGCTCGTGGCGGCGAACGACGTGCACTACCACGTCCCCGCGCGGCAGCCGCTGCACGACGTGCTGACCGCGGTGCGGCACGGCTGCACGGTCGCGGAACTCGGAGCTCGCCGGTTCCCGAACGCCGAACGGCACCTCAAGTCGCCCGACGCGATGGCGGCTCTCTTCACCGCCTGTCCCGAGGCCGTCGAGCGGACGGTCGCGATCGCCGAGCGGTGCACGTTCTCGCTGGACGAACTCCGCTACGAGTACCCCGTTGAACTCTCCCCGCCGGGGACGACGCCGATGCGGTACCTCGTCGAACTGACGTGGCAGGGGGCGAACGACCGCTACCCGCAGGGCGTGCCGGACGACGTCCGCGGCCGCATCGAACACGAGCTGCGGCTGATCGAGCAACTCCGCTACGAGGCGTACTTCCTGACCGTCTGGGACCTCGTCCGTTTCGCACGCGGTCGCCGTATTCTCTGCCAGGGCCGGGGGTCGGCGGCGAACTCGGCGGTCTGCTACTGCCTCGGGGTGACGGCCGTCGATCCCGCGAAGCACGACCTGCTGTTCGAGCGGTTCGTCTCGGATGAGCGGAACGAACCGCCGGACATCGACGTCGACTTCGAGCACGAACGCCGCGAGGAGGTGTTGCAGTATCTCTACGAGAAGTACGGTCGCGACCGGGCCGGGATGACGGCGACCGTGATCTCCTACCGACCGAAGTCCGCCATTCGCGACGTCGGCAAGGCGCTCGGGTTCTCGCTCGACACCGTCGAACGACTCTCCGGATCGGTCGAGCACTTCACCGACGAGGACCTGTTCGCCACCCGCGTCCGCGAGGCCGGGCTGGATCCGACGGCCGGCACGGCTCGACGGTTCCTGCACCTCGTCCGCGAGCTGCTCGGCTTCCCGCGGCACCTCTCGCAGCACACCGGCGGCATGGTGATGACCAACGGCCGGCTCGACGAACTCGTCCCCGTCGAGAACGCCGCGATGCCGGGCCGGACCGTCGTCCAGTGGGACAAGGACGACCTCGACGCCATGGGCCTGCTGAAGGTCGACTGTTTGGCGCTGGGGATGTTGACGGCGATTCGGAAAGCCTTCGATTGCGGATTGCGGATTGCGGATTGCGGCACTCTCCAATCCGCAATCCGCAATCCGAAATCCGAAGTCCCCGACCCTATCGACGCTCTCGCTTGCGTCCCCGCCGAGGACCCCGCCGTCTACGAGATGATCCAGCAGGCCGACACGATCGGCGTCTTCCAGATCGAGAGCCGGGCGCAGATGTCGATGCTGCCGCGGTTGAAGCCGCGGGAGTTCTACGACCTCGTGATCGAGGTGGCGATCGTCCGCCCCGGCCCGATCCAGGGCAACATGGTCCACCCGTACCTGCGGCGGCGGAACGGCGAGGAGCCGGTCACGTTCCCGGACGACCGTGTGCGGGCGGTGCTCGAGCGGACGCTCGGCGTGCCGATCTTCCAGGAGCAGGCGATGAAGCTCGCCGTCGTCGCGGCCGGATTCACCCCTGGTGAGGCGGACCAGCTGCGAAGGGCGATGGCGGCGTGGCGGCGGAACGGGAACCTCGAGCGGTTCCGGGCGAAGCTCGTCGACGGAATGGCCGCCAACGGCTACGACCCCGAGTTCGCCGAGCGGGTCTACAACCAGATCAAGGGGTTCGGCGAGTACGGCTTTCCGGAGAGCCACGCCGCGAGCTTCGCCCTGCTCGTCTACGTCTCCGCGTGGCTGAAGCGGCACCACCCGGCCGCCTTCTGCTGTGCCCTGCTGAACTCGCAGCCGATGGGGTTCTACGCCCCGTCACAGCTCGTCCGCGACGCCCGCGACCACGGCGTGGAAGTACGACCGGCCGACGTGAACGCGAGTGGGTGGGACTGCGCGCTCGAAAGCGGAAAGCGGAAAGCGGAAAGCGGTGTTGGATCTCTCAACACTCAACTCTCAACACTCAACTCTCTCCGTCTCGGCTTCCGGATGATCACCGGTTTCTCGGAAGCGGACGCGGAACGCATCGTCGCCGCTCGGGCCGACGGTCCGTTCACCACCGTCGACGAGTTCGCCCGCCGGACCGGTCTGTCGTCCGCCGTCGTCTCTCGACTGGCCCGGGCGGACGCCTTCGCGTCGCTGGAGGTCGGTCGTCGCACGGCGTTGTGGGAGTCGCTGCCGGTCGAGTCGACGCCGCCGCTGCTCGACGAACTGCCGTACGACGAGCCGAACGCGGAGCTGCCCGCGATGAGCGAGTTCGACGAGGTGGCGGCCGACTACCGGGCGACGTCGCTGTCGCTGA
>JANQQW010000277.1 GCA_028284885.1 Planctomycetaceae bacterium | reverse complement strand
AAATCCGTCGCGACGCCCCGCCACCGCCAGCAGCGCCTCTCGCGTCGGCTTAGTTTCGACGCCCTCGGAAGGTGGTTGTAGCCCTTGCGCCGCCTGTCGTATGGCGGGAATTGGCGGGACGCCGCCGAACACGAATCGTCCAGTTCGGAGGCGAGGCTGTAGCCCGCTCCGGCGCTTGATCGGCACGCTGAGATTTTCCTCAGATCCATCTCCCCCCGATCCCCCACCGATCACCCCCCGATCGCCCCCCGATCGCTTCTGGGGCACCTCCCGCGCGTCGAGAAAGTCGGCTAGCCCGCCGTAGACCTCGCTATTCTGCCTCCTGTTGAGACCAATCAACGAGAGGACGAAATGAGTGACCCGCGGACCTACACCGAGGCTGAGGCGGCCGAGTTCCTCCGGCTGAAGACTCACAACCTCCGTGACCTTCGGCTCGCTGGAAAGATCGGCTTCTCGCGAATCGTCAACCGGCGCGTCCGCTACTCCCAGGCAGACCTCGACGAGTACCTCGAACGAACCCGAGTACCCGTCGCCTCAGTCTAGACACGGCCGCTTCTGAAACGACACCCGAACTTCTGCGCTCCCCGTACGCGCCGAGACCCGGTGGCCGTGTCGCGACCCTTCACCCATCTGCACGGAGGTGCAACACGATGACAATCGGACCTTCGTGCCACGATGATCGACCTCGCGAAGATCTTCTCCGCGGTCGGCGGTCGCGACGCCCGCTCCGCCTTCGCCGTTCCCGAGTCGGAACGGGAGCATGCCCGCTCCTCTCGAACGCTCGCCCAGGCCTACCGCGAGTTCGTCGAGCCGCATCGTCGCGAGGCGAGTGCATCGCTCGGACTGCCGCGGGTCTCGACGTTGCGGAAGGAATCCCAGGCGATTCGCCGGTGGGAGAGGTGGGACCTCGAGCAGCGACCGTCCGAGTGGCCCGTCGAGTTCGACTGGAACGGCTTGCCGATCGGTTTCGTCACCGGCTCCTACGTCGAGCGGTGGATCACCGACACGAAGGCCGCCGACCGGCTCTCGCGTGCGTCGATCACCTCGACGTGGTCGCACCTGCGGACCGTGTTCAACTGGCTGCGGGTCCGGTCGAAGGTTCTCGAAGAGACGCCGGAGCCGGCCGTCAACCCGACGCTCGACCGGTTGGAAGGCGATGGGGAGCCGATCGCCCTCGCTCCGGCGACGTGGTCGCGGGCGGAGCTCGGAAGCATCTACGCCGCGGTCGGCCGGATCGATGCCGACCCGACGTTCGTGCTGCAGCTGCAGACGGCGTTCGTCGTCTCCACCTGCTGCGGTCCGCGAACCGGCGACCTGTTCGCCCTGCGGTTCGGATCGTCCGTCCGGCTCGACGACGAGGTGCCGCACCTGGTCTACATGGCCGCGAAGACCGGCAAGTGGCACTGGTGCCCGCTTCCGTCTTGTGCTGTGGATCACCTGCGTCGAGTCGGTTCGGACGGTCCGGTCTTCTCGCGGCTGACCGCCCCGCACCACGCCGTGCCGGAGCACTCGCGGGAGAGTCGCGTCCGCAACGCGGCGTTCAAGAGCGTGCTGGAGACCGACGGGTCGTTCGACGTGCGGAACCCGCGGAGCAGCTTCTGGAAGCCGTGGCAGGTGGGCCGTGCGACGGCCTACACCCGCGTGGACGACGTGTCGCCGGGTGCCGGCGAGCTGCTGTGCCACCCGCCGCACTCGCCGAAGCGGCGTCAGTCGAACGTCCGAGCGAACTACCTCGGCTGGCAGCGTCGGTTGCACGACGTCGTCTTGAAGGTCGAGCAGCCGCACGAGTTCAACGCCTTCGCCTGAGCGACGGCAGTGTGGGGCATCCCGTGGGCGCCGGGGGGATCGCCGCATGACGTCCGCCGTTCGCGATCGGGTGCTCACGCTGTTCGACGAGTCGGAGGCCGACCGGCCGCTGACTCGGACGGAGCGATTCGAGCGGTTCCATCGCGACAACCCCGAGGTCTACCGGCTGTTCCTGCAGTTCGCCCGACAGGCGAAGGCGGCCGGGCGCGAGCGGATCGGGGCCCGGCTGATCGGCGAACGCATCCGGTGGCAGACGACCGTCGAGACGAGCGACCCCGACTTCAAGGTGAACGACCACTTCTGGCCCTTCTACGCCCGGCTGGCGATGCGAGAGCACGCCGACCTCGAGGGGCTGTTCGAGACGAGGGACCGATCGTGAGCGAACCGACCGAACGGCCGCGTGTGGTGCAGTCGAGTTCGGCTCGCCGCGGCGAGTGCCAGTTCTGCGACTCGGCCGACCAAGCCGTGATCGCCGTTGAGACCGAGCGTCACTCGGTGACGTTCTGCAAACCCTGTTGGGCTGCCGCCAAGGAGGCGGAGCCTGTTGTCGACTGACACGCGGCGGGCGTCGGCATCGTGGCCGAAGCTTGGACCGGCGACCTCTTCGATCGTCGGCGTCCGCCGTTCATTCACTCTCACGGAGGAGACCTGAAGTGCTGGTACTCACGCGCAAAGCCGACGAGACGATCGTCATCGAAGGCGGCATCACGATCACCGTCGTGAAGGTCGGGAGGAACGTCGTGCGGATCGGCGTTGATGCTCCCGACGATCGCCGCATCTACCGCGGCGAGCTGCTGGAGAAAGACGACTTCCAACCGTCGGCCACACGCGAACTCGCCTCGAACGGGAACGGACACCACGAATGACCGATACGTCTCGGAGACAGGGCTCGCTGAACTTCAGCTTGCAGGCGAAGCACGCCTGGATCGCGTCGCTGGAGGTGCCGAACGACGTGAAGCGGTTGCTGTGGGCGGTCGCCAAGGTCGGCGAGGAGCGAGGCGAGAACGTCGTCCACGAGGAGGACGGCGACGGCGGAATCGAGCAGCTCGTCGAGGCGTCGAAGGCGGAGATCGCCGCGGCGGCTCGACGGTCTCCATCCACCGTCAAACGGTGGCTGGCGGAGGCCAAGAACCACCCCTCCGTCCTCACGATCACGCCGTCGCAGGGCGGTCACCGCCGGGCCGTCACGTTGTTTCACGTGCTCTGGTGTCGGGCGAGTGAACCGGGACCGAACCCGGTCCGGACCCGGTTCACTGGTGAGAATGGACCGGGTTCAGAACCCGGACCGGACCGGGTCCGGACCCGGTCCGGTCCCGGTCCGGTCGACGCGCCATATACCTCTTACCCGCGCACGCGCGCTTTAAAACAACCCTTAGAGAGAGAGGGAGCTTTGAAAGCTCCCTCTCTCTGTCTCGAAGAAGAACCAACCACAACACCCGAGGAGCAGAAGGCTCGTCTCCTGGAGTGGGCCGCGGAGCGTGGCGAGGTGCCGTCGTGACCAAGCCCCGCACGACGAAGCCCGTGAAGGTCGGCGACCGCTTCGGAGAACTCGTCGTCCGCTCGACCGTTCCGCCACTGCCCTCGAACCCCAACCGCTACCGCTTCCTGTGCGAGTGCGACTGCGGGGCGATGGTGCACTCCGACGAGGACCGCCTCCGGTCGGGCGAATCGGTCCGATGCAAACGCTGCGCTCAGCTGGCAACCCAGGACTCGCGAGACCGGTTCGTGACCGACAGGTTCCCGGAGCTGCGGCAGCGCGAGCGAGCCGTGCAGCTGCCGCGGTTCGACGTCTGCCGTCGGTTCCGGCTGAAGTTCGGCAAGTACCAAGGCGAGGAGCTCGAGGACATCGCGGCCGACGACACCGGGTTGCGGTACCTCGCCTGGCTGGTCGAGCAGGAGCGGCTGAACTCGTTCGTGCGACTCCAGCTGCAGGGCTTCCTCGCCGACGAGCAGGTCCGCGAGCGACTGGCGTTTGCAAACGACCACGAGGGGTTCTTGAACGCAAACCGAATGAGCGAGGTGGAGCCGTGAAGACCGACCTGTTCGGCGACCCGATCATCCGCAACGAACGAGTGGAGGCCCCGACCGGAGGAGGCATTGGCGGACACACGCGGCCGAACGCGGGGGCGTCGGACGTGTGGCTGACTCCGCCGGAAGTCGTCGCTGCGGTCCGTCCCGAGGGTGGGTTCGCGGTCGATCCGTGCTGCCCGCGGTGGATGCCCTGGTCCACCGCACACACGATGCTGACTCGCGAGCTTGGGCCGGCCAACCAGGAGGCCTTGACCTTCCACGTCGAGGACGGCCTCGACGCCTCCTACTGGACGGGCCCCGTCTGGCTGAATGCTCCGTACAGCGACGTGGCGACGTGGATGGAGCGGTTGGCCGACTTCGACGACGGCACGGCCCTCGTCTTCGCTCGCACCGACACGGCGTGGTTCCAGCGATTCGTCTTCGAGCGAGCGGCGGGTGTGTTGTTCCTCGAGGGACGGCTCCGATTCTGTCACCCCGACGGCACGCGAGCGGACTTCAACTCAGGCGGCCCGAGCTGCCTTGTGGCGTACGGGCTGCCGTGTCTGGCGGCCTTGGAGGCGAGTGAACTTCCCGGAAAGGTGGTGCGGTTGTGAGCCGATTCGAGCGTGTGGTGATCGACCTGGACGGAGTGCTGTGCGACTTCGTCGGCGGCGTGCTGGCGGAGTTCGACCGAGAGAGTCTGCTCGGCCACTGGCCCGCCGGCGTGTACTGCATCGCCGAAGCGATGGGCGTGCCGATCTCGGAGATCGTGGACCGCTGCGTTCGCAAGCGGACCTCCCGGGCGGCTGCGATCAACTGGTTTCGGGAACTCGACCCCTACCCGTGGGTCGAGCAACTCGTGGCGATGCTGGGCGATGCCGGCCGAGGGCTGTGCTTCGCGACCGCACCACGGCTCGGTCCGGTCGAGGAGTACGCGGGCAAGAAGGCGTGGATCAACCGGCACGTCGGGGCCGAGGTGCCGATCTCGTTCGTGAAGGACAAGAGCATCCTCGCCCGAGCCCACTGGCTGCTGATCGACGACTCGCCCGAGGAGTGTGCGGCGTTCGAGCGGCACGGCGGCAAGGCGATCCTGTTCCCGCAGCCGTGGAACTCGAACGCGGGCGAGGCCTCGAACCAAGCGACCCGGATCGCGTACGTCCGCAGGGAGCTCGACCGGCTCCTCGCGTACCGCTCCGGCCGTCGTCACCTCGCGGGGGCCGTGTGATGGCCAAGAAGACCGGACGACGCAGCGGGGGCGGCTCACGCTTCGCGGTGCTGTCTCGTGGGCTCCGTCGCGAACGCGGGAAGATGAACCGCACCGAGACGAAGTACGCGAACGAGCTCGAGGCGAGGAGGCTTGCCGGCGAGGTCGCGAACTGGTGGTTCGAGCCGATGTCGCTGCGACTGTCCGACCCAGATACCGGCCAACCGGCCCGCGTCACGATCGACTTCATGGTGCTGATGCCCGACGGGCTGACGTACCTCGACGACGTGAAAGGCACGGGGCCGGACGATCCGGCCTCGCTGGTCCGCATGAAGTGGGCGGCCGACAGGTACACGCTGTGGACGATCCGCCTCGTGAAGCAACAGACCGCGAAGGCCGGCGGCGGTTGGTCGGTGCGAGAGTTCTGAACGGGAGTTCGATGATCCCGTGGGCGCGGCTCGCGGGCAGCGCCGTGGACGAAGTGCTGATCGTGCGGAACTGACGGCGGCCGGCGACGTGCCCGCTGCCACCAACTGACGCTGTTCTAGGAGGGGACGAGACGTGAAGCGAGTCAGGTTCAAACTCGACATGGTGGCCGACGACGAGCGGGAGCTGTGTCGGCAGTTGGCGGACCTCACGAACACGCTCTCTGCCGAGGGGCTGAGTCGATGGTGCCTCTCAGGGCGGTTCGCGTACCTGCACGAGGATGTCGAGGACGGCGAAACGCCGAACATCTCGGCAGCCGCTCTCCGGTCGGACCGGTGACGGCGAGATCCTGAATCCCGTAAGCAGTTCAGGGCACACGTGCGACTCAGTTGAAGACGCGAACGCCGGGTTTTCGCATGGGCCAAGGGCTGCCAGAGCATGCCCCAGACGGCTCGATCACACGGAAAGCCGGCGCCCCGGATTGACCACGACATGTGCCAAGAACGCGATAGACGGGCCCAAACTCGTGGAGCTGCGAACCGTGTCCAGCGAAGCGCGACGGCACGAAACCACCACTGGACCATCCGCCATGAGGCACAACTACGCCGTCGTGCAGGGGGACGAACCCACTACCTGTGAAGAACCCATCCGGGCTGTAGCCGCTGACGATTAGCGAGCCGGAGTCTCCAACGTAGCTACGCACCTCAATGGTCCGAGTCTGGAACCGAGGACCTGGGGTCGCGCAGTGCGGGACGAATCCGTTCCCCACCTCCTGTTGAGCGTAAGCGCCAGCCGGAAGTACCGCAGTAGCCACGAAGGCGAGGAGCAGGTGTTTCATCGAAGACTCTTCGGACGGGGGAGTTCTGTGACCAACGCATATTCACCTACCCGCATGGACATGCCGTGTCAACGAGCGCGGTGCGAGCACTGACCACGGGACGCTGAGTCCCCCAGACGAAGGGAGAGGGAGCGTGGCTGAGGCGATGGCGAGATACGAGCGGCTGGAATCCAGATCGGACGGACGCACTGTTCGGTTCTGCGGGTGGCACGCCTACCGGATCGACGCCATGTCGATGGGGGCGGGCCGGTGCGAGGGGTCAACCGACGTTGAGAGCGGGCACTACCCAGCGGCGATGCTCGCACGCGAAACGTTCGCCCGCTGCTACGGATACCTCGACCTGATCGACGACCCGTTCGTTCGGGAGTACGCGGAAGAGGTGGCCGCGGCTTGGGCGTGACCACGGGACTAGATGTCCTCCCGGCGCCAATCGGTAGAGTGGATGGATGTCCTAGTCTCAGAGGAACCCAAACATGGCTGATGAGGAACTAGTCGAGCTGCTTAAGGCCGATGTCGCGGCGTTCGATGCTCGAGGTGTGTTTAGAGCGGACCTCAGCGGGGCGAAGCTCCGCGGGGCCGACCTCCGCGGGGCGAACCTCAGCGGGGCGTACCTCAGCGGGGCGGACCTCATCGAGGCGGACCTCAGCAGGGCAAACCTCAGCGGGGCGGACCTCAGCGGGGCGAAGCTCAGCAGGACCGTCCTAAGCCAGGCGATCCTCCGCGAGGCGAACCTCAGCGGGGCGTGGTTCGGCGATACGCTCGTCACGTACGTCGATCTCCAGGGAGCGAGAGGTCTTTCCGACGCCAAGCACGATCGGCCGTCGCGAGTCAGCACCGACACCCTGGTCCAGTCGCGTGGGCGGATTCCCTCGGAGTTCCTTCGCGGATGCGGCCTCGAGCCGTGGGAGGTTGAGTACGCCAAGACGTACGACCCGAATCTGCCTCTTCGGGCCGTGGAGGACATCCTCTACGAGGCGTTCCTCTTGCGGGCCAAGGGGACGTCGAGACGGGTCTTCATCAGCTACTCCCACGAGGACTCGAGGTTCGCCGACAAGCTCTACAAGAGCCTCTACGCCGAGGGGGCGACGGCGTGGCTCGATCGTCGAGATCTCGTTGCGGGCAAGGTGAACGACCAGGTTGAACGACAGATCGGCAAGAGCGACGTCGTATTGCTTGTGCTGTCGGAAGCCTCAGTGAAGAGCGACTGGGTTGCGCAC
The DNA here is from genome assembly GCA_028284885.1 of Planctomycetaceae bacterium. Classification (GTDB taxonomy): domain Bacteria; phylum Planctomycetota; class Planctomycetia; order Planctomycetales; family Planctomycetaceae; genus JANQQW01. Next base: position 656 of record JANQQW010000277.1, on the reverse strand, counting down.
GAGATCAATCTCGCTCGGACGTTCGAGCAGCGAAACGAGATCGACGTCCTGTGCCCCGTGGCACTCGACACGGCATGGAAGCAGAGGGTGCTTGGGGAGGGAGGGCTGCCCGACCCTGCGTGGGCCCACCTCCACGACAAGGTCGTCCTCGACTTTGCCAGGAAGTTCAAGGAGCCGTTCCGCAAGCTCTGCGAGGGCATCTGGACAAACTACGGTCAAGCCGCCGTGGAACCCACTTCGCTGCGCCAGGGGGAGTGACGATCTCCCATTCGACTGTCGCTAGAGTGGGCAGCCATCACGTAGAGCGAGGAACGATCATGGCTGACGAAGAACTTGTGGAGCTGCTCAAGACCGATGTCGAGGCGTTCAATGCCCGAAGTGTCGTGGCAGCGGACCTCAAAGGGGCGGACCTCAGCAGGGCGGACCTCAGCAGGGCGAATCTCCGCGAGGCGGACCTCCGCGGGGCGAAACTCCGCGGGGCGAAACTCAGCGGGGCGAAACTCCGCGGGGCGGACCTCAGCGGGGCGGACCTCATGGCGGCGAACCTCAACTGGGCGGACCTCAGCGGGGCGCACCTCATGGCGGCGAGCCTCGTCGCGGCGAGGCTCTGCGAGGCGAACCTCTACGGGGCGAACCTCCTCTGGGCGAACCTCCGC
>JANQQW010000264.1 GCA_028284885.1 Planctomycetaceae bacterium | reverse complement strand
GGGGGGGGTGGCCTCGCCGGCGGAGGGGCCGCCGGACTCGGCGGCGGTGGTGGCGTGGCCGGTGCCGCGGGAGCTGCAGGTGCCGCGGGCGGAATCATGATCAACGCCGACGGCGTGGGCGTGCCGGTCTTCGACACGTCGCGGGCCGGCCAGCTGCACCGCAAGCGGATGCAGGCCCTTGCCGAGAAGCACCTCGGTCGCGACCTGACCCGACCGAGCAAGCTGCGAATGGTCTCGCTCGTCAAGCTGGAGGAGGCCTGTCGGGAGTTCGCCGAGTCCCGCAAGCACGTCACACTCGAGATGCAGTACCTCGCCGGTCTGCAGCGAATCGACTACGTCTTCGTCTATCCGGACGAGAAGGACATCGTGATCGCGGGGCCGGCGGAGGCGTTCGCCCCGGACTCGGTCGGCCGTGTCGTCGGCGTCACCACCGGCCGGCCTCCCATCCGCCTCGACGACCTGATGGTCGCGCTCCGTAGCGTTCGGAAGAACGGTCGGCTCGGTTGTTCGATCGACCCCGATCCGAAGCGGCTCGCCGAAATGGAACGCTTCGTCGCCCAGACGAACCGCTCGCCCGCGACGTTGAACGTCGCCAAGGGCCGGTTCGCCCAGATGGCGAACATCCTGGGGATGCAGTCGGTACGGATCTGGGGGGTCCCGGAGGACTCGCACTTCGCCCAGGCGCTCGTCGAGGCGGACTACCGCATGAAGCTCGTCTCGATCGGCCGGGAGCAGTACCGGGTCCGCGGCTTCAAGAGCCACCTCGACATGCTCGGCCGCGGCGGCAACAGCATGCAGCGGTGGTGGTTCGCCCCACTGTACGACGCCTTCTACACCAGCGAGGACGGCAACGCGTACCAACTCGAGGGGCAGCGGCTGCAGCTGCTGTCGCAGGAGGAGGTGACCAACGGACTCGGCGAGCGGACCAACGCCGGCACCACCCGCGTCACGACCCAACGCTGGGCCAAGGCCTTCACCTCCTACTTCCCGCAACTGGCGAAGCAGTCGTCGTCGTTCGCCGAACTGCAGAACCTCGTCGACCTCACCATCCTCGCCGCCATGATCGAGAAACGCGGACTGCGGCAACGCGTCGGCTGGGACATGGCCCTCTTCCTCGACGAGAAGCAGGCGCCCGTCACGAGCCAGCGTTCGCCCAAGCAGGTGCCGTCCGCGTTCAACTTCAAGACGTCCGGCCGCAGTCTCGTCGTGGGGCTCGTCGGCGGGGGCGTCGTCCTCTCCCCGTACGACGCCGTCAAGGAGTCCTCCTTCCAGCCCGACGGTGACCGCAACCTGGACGACCTTCGCAAGGAACACGCACCCGGGCGGGTCGTCCGTGGCGGGAACGACGGTGGTGCCGACGCGTCGGGCCGGACCGGCGAGATCGTCTGGTGGTGGGACTGACGCGTGTGGATTCGCCGAGTCCCGGCTGCGGTCTTCGTCCTCGCCTACCTCGTCGCTCTCGGGGTGGGGACGTACTCGCAGATTCTGGGCGACGCCCGACTCCCGGCGGCAGCCGGCTACTACGTCACTTGGGACATGTTCCCGGGTCACCGTGGCACGAGTGAGCGCGTCCTGGTCGTCGGCGAGACCGAGGAGGGGGAGCACGTGCTGCTGTACCCGTCGCCGCGGCAACGCTGGCGGGGTGGCCTGCACGGGGACCTGACCCGCCTCGACTTCGCCGGAGCTCCTCTGACCGGGGCGTCCGCCGAGTGGCTCGACGAGGAGGTCGCCTTGTCCGTCGCCGCGCACGACGAGGCCTGGCCCGACGACCCGGTTCGCCACGTGGACGTCGTCCGCGAGTTCTGGCCGTCCCGGACGAACCTCACCGAAGCGTCCCGGTCCGACGACCTCGCTCTCACCGGGGACGCCGACGCGCCAGCACGATCTCGCGAGATCGTCCTGTCGGTGCATGCGGACGAGTTCCGGTCGCAGCCGGGCGACGTGGCAGGGCAGGGGAGTGCCGAATGACGGCCTTCTGGTTCGCTCCGACGAGCCCCCGGACGCTGGCGATCCTGCGGATCGGCCTCGCCGTCGTGTTGCTCGTCGACGTGCTCGGCCACTGGCCGCACGTCGTGGAGTCGTACTCGTCGGCCGGGCGGCCGATGACGCCCTTCGCATCGACGGGCGAGTGGCTGCCCGTGCCGACTCCGTTCGTCGCCGTCGCCGCCACGGCAGCGTTGGCGTTCGGGCTCGCGTCCGCGGCGGTCGGATTCCTCACGCGGTTCAGCCTGCTGACCAGCGTCGTCCTGCTGACGTGGCTGTCGTTGCTCGACTTCCCGCAGACGTTGACGAAGTACACGGCGATCGCGACACACCTGCTGCTGTTGCTGTCGCTCTCCGGGACGAGTCACGTCTGGTCGGTCGACGCGTGGTTGTTCGGCGGTCCCGACCGCGTTCGGCTGGCGAGTGCCTGGCCGCAGCGACTGATGCAGTTGCTCGTCTGCCACGTCTACCTCGGTGCCGCCGTGACGAAGTGGAGGCTGCACTTCGCAACCGGGGACACGCTCGCCTACTCGCTCGTCGACGACCGGTGGGCGGGGGGATGGTTCGGACTGGACGCCGGCTCGTGGTTGGCGGCCGACACGCGACTGCTGGTCCTGGCGAGTTTCGCGACCGTCGCCTTCGAGTTCGCGTTTCCGTTGCTCGTCTGGTTCCGTCGCACTCGACGTCCGATGCTGCTCGCGGCCGTCCTCTTCCACCTGGGCATGGCGGGGTTCCTGTCGCTCCGCGTCTTCACACCGCTGATGCTCGTCGGGCTCGTCGCGTTCGTTCGGGAACGCGATCTTCACTGGTTGCCGACGGCCGGGGCTCGGGAGGTCGTTCCGTCTCCGGGGTCGGGTGTTCGTTGGGGACGACTCGCGGCGGCGGTTCTCGTCTGGTTCGGACTCGGCGTCGGAGCGTTGACGTTAGGGGTCGCCGTCCAACGGGCGAGCGATCCGTACGGCGTCTTCGGCAACGGCCGTCCGCTGGTGCTCGAACGACTGACGGCCAAGGAGGCCGAGGAACTGCTCTCCGAGGGACCGGTCCCGGCCGTGGCCCGCGTGCACCGAGTCGCGTTGGGAACGCGGTCGAACGAGTGGCAGGTCTTCGGGGACGCCGAGCGGCTCGGCGGCGGGGACGAACTCCACGTCGTGGTCCAGTTCGTGCGCGAGCGGCCGCCGGTCAACGTCGAGATCGTCCTCGTCGATCCCGGCGACGAACCCGTCGAGGTTCGCTCCGGTTACGCACCGTCGTCCGTCACCCGGTGGCGTGGGGCCTTCGTCCTGCCACGGAAGGCCGAGACCGGCGACTGGTCGGTCGAGGTGTTCGTGCAGGGGGAACTCGTCGAGCGAAGAGTCGTTCGCGTCGACTGACGCCACTGTGCTGGCAACGAGAGGGCGACTCCATCAGGATGTCGTCCGTGCCACGATCCCGAACAGGGCGACCTGTCATGTCCGAACTCCCGATCTCCTCCGGAGGCGGCGTCCCCGTCTTCGACTGCCACGTGCTGGTGGCCCCGCCCGACGAACGAGGCGTGGTACGGGCCCGCTGCGCGAGTCTGCCCGACGTGACGGGGCAGGGGGGGACGGAACGGGACGCGTTGGCAGCGGTCGCGAGAGCCTTCAAGGCGGTCGTCGCGAAGCACCATGCGGAGGGGACGACCGTCCCGTTCGTCGAGCCGGAGCCCCCCGCGGAGGGGGAGACGGAGCGGTGGCTGCCGGTCCATCTCTGAAGTCCTCGGTGAACCGGCGAGGCGTGTGGGTGTCGGACGGATCCCCCAGTCGGAGAACGCCCGTGTCCGAGTCCCGTTGCAGCCCTTTCACCTGGTCCGACCACCCCGTCGTCGAGACGGACCGCCTCCGCCTCCGGCGTGTGGAACGAACCGACGCGGACGCGATCGAGCGCCTGGCAGGGGACTTCGACGTCGCGCGGATGACGGCGTTGATCCCGCATCCCTACGAGCCCGGCATGGCCGACGAGTGGATGGACCGACTCGAACAGGACCACGACGCGGGACGGTGCGTCGTGTTCGCCGTCACTCTGCGGAGCGGCGGCGAGTTCGTCGGCGTGGCCGGGCTGACGTTCGCGTGGGAGCACGAGCGAGCCGAGATCGGCTACTGGTTCGGCAAGCCCTATTGGGGCCGCGGGTACGCCACCGAGGCGGCCCGAGCGGTCGTCGCTCTCGGGTTCGAGCGGACGGGGATCGAACGGGTTCACGCCGGGGCCTTCGGGCACAACCCGGCTTCGCAGCGGGTCCTCCGGAAGGCGGGGCTCCGCGAGGAGGGGACGCGGCGGCGGCACCTCGTTCGATTCGGGCAGCCGGCGGACGTGGTCGACTTCGGGCTGCTTCGCAGCGAGTGGAACGTGAAGAGTTCGCCGACCGAACCGCCGGGCGGTTGACCTCGGACGACTCCGTCACGAAGAATCCGGTTGTCGCCGGTCTCGAAGGCCGGCACGACTTGTCCGGATCGAACGGAGACGACCAGGTGACGCGATCGACTCTTGCGGTGCTGTGCCTCTGCGGTGCGTTGACCACGGCCGCGGCCGAAGACTGGCCACAGTGGATGGGGCCGAACCGCGACTCCACGTGGCGGGAGCAGGGGATCGCACGGTCGATTCCGGAGGGCGGGCTGCCGGTCGCCTGGCGCCGGGAGGTCGGCCTGGGCTACGCGGGACCGGCCGTCGCCGACGGGCGAGTCTACCTCGTGGACTACGTCAAGGAGTCCGGCGACGTCAGCAACAATCCCGGTACGCGGGACAAGCTGACCGGAAACGAACGTACGCTCTGTCTCGACGCGAAGAGCGGCGAACTGGTCTGGGAGCGGAGTGTTCCGCGGAAGTACGACCTCTCGTACCCGACCGGCCCGCGGTGCACGCCGACCGTCGACGGCGACCGCGTCTACACCCTCGGGGCGATGGGCCACCTCGAGTGTCTCTCCACGAAGGACGGCTCCGTTCTCTGGTCGAAGTCCTTCACCGAGGACTACTCGGCGAAAGTGCCGATCTGGGGCTTCGCCTGCCACCCGCTCGTGCACGGCGACCACCTGTTCTGCCTCGTCGGCGGCGAGGGGAGCGTGGCCGTCGCGTTCGACAAGCGGACCGGCAAGGAGGTATGGCGGGCGCTCTCCGCACGCGAACCCGGGTACTGCCCGCCCACGATGATCGAGCAGGGAGGACGCGAGGTGCTGCTGATCTGGCATCCGTCGGCGTTGAACGGACTCGATCCGGCGACCGGCAAGGTGCACTGGTCGGTGCCGCTGAAGCCCTCGTACGGCATGTCGATCACCGCGCCGCGGAAGTCGGGCGACCTGCTGTACGTCTCGGCGATCGGGAACGTCGCGGCCGCGATCGAACTGAACGACGACGGCACGAAGGCGAAGGTCCTGTGGGAGGGAACCCCGCGGACGGGCGTCTTCTGCTCGAACAGCACCCCCTTCGTCGAGGAGGGGGTCGTCTACGGCTGCGACGTGGAGTCGAGCCAGCTGATGGCCGTCAAACTCTCCGACGGCGAACGGCTGTGGAAGACGTACGAGGCGACCGGGGCCGAACGTGGCGTCCGGCACGGCACCGTCTTCTACGTGAAGCAGGGGGACCGTTTCTGGATGTTCAACGACCGCGGCGACCTGATCCTCGCCCGGCTCACGGCGGAGAAGTACGAGGAACTCGGCCGCATGCACGTGCTCGACCCGACCAACCCGGTCTTCGGGCGGAAGGTCGTCTGGAGCCACCCGGCCTTCGCGGAGAAGGCGATCTTCGTCCGCAACGACGAGGAACTCGTTCGCCTCGACGCGTCCGCGCAGCGGGGTGAGTGATGACTCGTCCGAGCCCTCGACCGGCGTCCCTGGCCAGCCGGAGCCCGACCGTTCCAAGCGGCTGACAACACTCGCCAAGCGGTTGGACGCAACGTCCGATAATGTCCGTTATGTCAAGTTTCGGACACGTTTGGGCCGGGGTTTCGAGGGGTTCTTGGTGCCCTGCCGGCGGGGGCGAGGACCTTCACCGCCACAGCTCGAGGCGGTCTCGGAGGGCCTGGTCGAGCGACTCCCGGGCGACGTCGGAGGCGTCGAGCTGACGGTTGATTCGCTGGTCGAGCGACGTCAGCGGCGTGGTCGCCGGGTCGGGGTCGGACGGCGGGTCGAGCAGGTCGGCGTGCCAGTCCTCGAGGACGACGAGT
>JANQQW010000263.1 GCA_028284885.1 Planctomycetaceae bacterium | reverse complement strand
CCGTCCCACGTGGTCGGAGAAGCGGCTCGTCTCGATCCTCTCCCCCACGAACGACCGCCCCGCCCTTCCGGATCCCGGCCCGGCCCTCGTCCATCCGCTGTTGTGGCGAAACGTGCTGCTCACGCCGCTCGAGGACCGCATCCTCGCTCGCGACGTGCTCACCGGCCGCCCGTGGCCCGATCCCGACGACACGGCTGTGCTGTACCGCATGGGACGCCCGCTCGCCGTTCCGCGTGAAGCGGTCGTCGGCACGCCCCGCTTCACGCTGACGACGGACGACGGGCGACTCTACGCGCGACTCGGCTCGCCGGTGACCGGCGTCGCCGACCGGGAACTCGCCGACGTCGAGAGCGAGCTGGTCTGCCTCGACCTCGAGCGAGCCGAGGGCCGACTGCTGGCACGCGTCACCGCGAGCGAGGCGATGGGGGGCGAGACGAAGTGGGCGTTCGAGGGGGCTCCGCTCGTCACGAACGGCCGCGTCCTCGCGCTGCTGCGGAAGGTCCACCCGCAAACCCGGCTCGTCGCCGTCTGCTTCGAGGTCCGCCCCGTCGGTCGCCGCGGCCACGCCTTCCAGCTCGTCTGGCGGTCCGAGGTCTGTTCCGCACTCGAACACGTCCCGGACAACCGCAACGTGGTCACCTCATTGCTCCCGACCACCGACGGCCGACGACTGTTCGTCTCGACCGACTTCGGCGTCGTCGTCGCGCTCGACCTCGAGACGGGGGACCCGGTCTGGGCGACGACCTACCCCGGCGACACGCTCGCGTCCGCCGGCGACGAGGACCGAACCACGCCGACCGCACTCGTTCCCCCGGTCGTCCACGACGGACTCCTCTTCGTCGCCCCGAACGACGCCCGCCGCATCCTGGCAATCGACGCGGCCGACGGCTTCGTCCGCTGGTCGCGTCCCTTCCCCGACGCCGTCCGGCACGTGCTAGGCGTCGGGGGCGACCGGCTCGTCGTCAGCGGCGACTCGCTGTGGGGGCTCGACGTCCAGACCGGGGCCGTCGTCTGGGCGAAGCGTCGGTTCGAGCCGGAGTCCTTCGGCTACGGCCGCGGCCAACTCGTCGGCTCGAGCGTCTACTGGCCGACGCGGACCGGCATCGCGGTCGTCGGCCAGCGAGACGGCCGCCCGTCCGCCGATCCGGCCACGCCGTTCTGGATCGACCTCGCCCGTCGCGGGGTGCAACCGGGCAACCTGATCGTCGGCCCCGAGCGGCTCGTGGTCTCCGGCCCGACGACGACCACGGTCCTCTCGCCGTCCTCCGGCCGACCGTAACACGATTCCGAGAAGGGCTTTGCGTGCCAACGAACGGCGCGGCCAAGCCGTCTGGATTCGTTTTGGGGATTCTGCCACACTCCCCCGCCCGTCCTGCCCGCCGCCCCCCTGCCGAAGGGATCGCGCAATGACCAGTGTCTCGGTCGTCGTTCCCGTCTACAACGAAGTCGAGAACCTGCCGCACCTGTACGCGGCCCTCGACGCCGTCCTCTCCGACCTCGGCCGCCCGTACGAGATCGTCCTCGTCGACGACGGCTCCGACGACGGCTCACTCGGGGTGATGGAGGACTACGCGAGCCGCGACGCCCACGTGCGGATCGTCGAGTTCCGGTCGAACTTCGGTCAGACCGCCGCCATGGCCGCCGGCATCCAGCACGCCACCGGCGACGTCGTCGTCACCATGGACGGCGACCTGCAGAACGACCCGACCGACATCCCCATGATGCTCGCCAAGATCGACGAGGGGTACGACCTCGTGCACGGCTGGCGGAAGAACCGGCAGGACACCTTCGTCAGCCGCAAGCTCCCCTCGAAGTGCGCGAACTGGCTGATCTCCAAGGTGACCGGCTTCCCCGTCCACGACCTCGGCTGCACGCTCAAGGCGATCCGCCGCGAGGTCGCCCAGGAGATTCCGCTCTACGGCGACATGCACCGCTTCATCCCCATCCTCGGCGGCTGGCGGGGAGCCAAGTGCATCGAGGTCGTCACCAAGCACCACGCCCGCCGGTTCGGGACGTCGAAGTACGGCATCTCCCGCACCTTCCGCGTCGTCCTCGACCTCATCACCGTCAAGTACCTGGTCAGCTACCTCGGCAGTCCCATGCGGCTGTTCGGCGCGATCGGGCTGCTCTGCGGCGGCCTCGGCGCGTTGTCGGGACTCTCGACCATCTGGATGAAGCTGGTCGGCGGAACCGACATGACGGGCAACCCGCTGCTGCTGCTCGCCGTCTTCTCCACGCTGCTCGGCGTGCAGTTCGTGGTGATGGGCATGCTGGGCGAGCTCGCCGCCCGCATCTACTACGGCAACTCGAATCGTGAACCGTTCGCCGTCCGGCGGACCGTCAACCTCGGCCTTCCCCTCGACACCCCTCCCGACGAGGTCCGCCGCGCGGCCTGACCGCCGACGACCGCCGTCAACGCCCGTCCGGGCGTCCCTTCCGTGCAACACTCCACCGAGCCCACGACCGCGCCTGCCGGCCCGGAGACGGTGCCGACGACCGCCGACGCCCAGTCGTCGCCGCGGACCGGGCGTACCGCTCCCGCACTCGGTTGGGGACCCGAGACCGAGCTCGACGCCGACTTCGTCGCGGCCGACCGCGACCAGCACCGCCGAGCGCGCTGGACGTGTCTCGCGTTGACGGTCCTCGTCGGGCTGTTCGTCTCGTTCTTCGCGCTGAACGACTACCGCGTGCCGACGAAGCACGAGGCGTACGCCATGGTGCCGGCCCGCGAGATGGCGGCGACCGGCGACTGGATCGTCCCGACCTTCGCCGGCAGGCCGCGGCTCGAGAAGCCGCCGCTCGCCTACTGGACGCTGGGTACGATGACGCTGCTGCTCGGCGACCTCGAACCCTGGCAGGCTCGGCTCCCGTCCGCGTTCAGCTCGCTCGCCCTCGCCGTGTTGACCGGACTCTGGGCCGGCCGGCGGTTCGGCTGGGCCGGCGGCATCGCGGCCGGCGCCTGCGTCGCCACCAGCGGATACCTCGTCTCGTTCGGACGGAAGGCGGAGATCGACGTCCTGCTCTGCCTGACGACGACGACCTCGCTCTTCCTCCTCGCCCACGAACCGGACGACGAGCCGGCACGGCGACGGCTGCTCCGTTGGACCGCGGTCTACGCACTGCTCGGCCTGAGCTGGCTGGCGAAGTGGCACTACGGCACGGCGATGGTGCTCGGCCCGTACGTCGTCTTCCAACTCGTGCAGCGACGTCCGCGCCGGCTGCTGCGGCTGCTGCAGCCGGTCGGGCTCGTCCTGTTCGCGGCCTGCGTAGTCGTCTGGCCGTACCTCGTCCTGCGGCAGCTGCCGGCCGCGACGGACGTGTGGTGGCACGAGACGGTGGCCCGGGCCCTGCCCGGCGTGTTCCGCGACGACCCCTGGTACTACTACCTGCCGCACGTCGTCAGCCTGACCATGCCGTGGACGCCCCTCGTGCTGTGGGGCCTGCCGGCCTCGTGGCGACGAGCCTGGCGCGACGCCGACGAACACGACCGCTTCCTCTGGGTCACCATCGGCGTGCAGACGGCGATCCTCCTGATGTCGTCGAACAAGCACCGTCACTACCTGCTGGCCATGCTGCCGCTGCTGTCGCTGTTCGCCGCCGACGTCGCCTCGCGGCTCGTCCACCGGATGCAGCACGGCCGCGCCCCGTTCTCTCGACGCCTCGCCGTGGTCGGCAGTCTGCTCGTCCTGACGGGAACCGTGTTCGGCTGGCGACGGGCGGTCGCCGACTGGCCGGAGTGGTCGCACCTGTTCGCCGGACTCGCCTGCCTGGGCGTCGGGGCGACGCTCGCGACGACCTGGTTGCTCCGTGCTCGTCGTGGCCTCGCCGCTGCCGTCGTCGCGACCGCCGGGTTCCTCGTCGTCCACGGCGTCGTGCACGCGGTCGTCATGCCTCGAATCGACGAGAACGGACCGACGGCCGCGTTCGCTGAACGCGTTCGAGAGACGATCGGCCCGGACGACGAACCGCGACTGCTCGGCATCGGAACGGAACCGGTCGTCGAGTACCTCGGCTCGCCGGCCCGCAGAACCGACTTGTTCCCACCCGAACCGCTCGGCCACGCGACACGCTTCGTCGTCACGCATCACGAGCGAGTCGACGGCGTGTTCGCCGCCGTACCGGGCCGCGTGCTGCTCGCCGAGCCGGGCGACGACCGGAAGCGGCTCGTCCTGCTCGAACTCGACCGGCCGGTCGGCGGGTCGGACCGCGTCGCCGTTCAACCGGCCGGGACGCCGGCCGTCGTCGCCGCGACGCTGGCGAACCGCGACGCGTCGAGCGACGTCTCGCCGTCCCAGCGGTAGCCGCACAACCGGCCCCCCTTCGCGACGCTGTAGTCGAGACACGCCACGTTCGTCGCGAGCGGCCGCGGCTCCCCAGTCAGCCAGTAGTGCCCGAAGAAGACCGGCGGCGACTTCGGCGAGTAGCCCTCCCACGCCGACTGGCCACGCAACTCGACGGGAACGCTCGGGCAGCTCGGGTTGGGCGGGAACGAGTAGTCGGCGTACGACCGTCCGGCCGGCGACTCGAACCACGCCACACGGACCTTGCGGCGGACGTGTCCGTCCTTGTCCGGGAGACCCGTCCGCTCGGGCAGCCACAGCTCGCGGCCCTTCAGGACGACCTCGACGGCGTCGAACAGCGGGCGTCCCTCGCGGGTCGCGTCGAGCAGGAACGCGTCGTCGAGCGGCTCGTCGTTCGGCTTGAACGCCTCGATCTCCTGCATCAGCGGTTCGTCCCAGCAAGCGTGGACGACGCGGATGCCGTCGAGTTCCAGCCACCGCGGCAGCGTGCGAAACCACTCGACCGCCTCGTGCAGCTCGCTCGACGAGTACTGCCGCAACGTCTGCACGTGCTGCTGCAGCTTGCGGTCGTCGTGCGGCCGCAGGAACGCCCGCGGCTCGTCGGGGTCTCGGGTCTGCCAGGCGATTGCGTTGAACTCGTGGTTCCCCATGCAGACTCGGGCCGCCCCACCGTCGACCATGCGGCGGACGAGGTCGACGGTCTCCGGGATCATCGGTCCGCGGTCGACCAGGTCGCCGACGAAGACGGCGGTGCGGCCCGGGTGCTCCCAGTGGTCGCCGCGGCGGGCGTAGCCCCACTGCTCGAGCAGCGCGACCAGGGAGTCGTGGTGTCCGTGGACGTCTCCGACGATGTCGTACACGAGTGCCTCGCGGTCAGTCGGCGTCGGGGGCGCGGTGGGGTTCGAACATCGTCGGCTTGGCGAGCTCGGCGGCGCGAACCTGCTCGAGCTGGGCGTCGTACAGCACCTGCTGGCTGCGGAACGCCGGCTTGCCCGGCTTCGGCTTCACCCGTTCGTGCCGGCCGTCGGGCAGAATCCGCCGGGCCTTCACGTTGTCGCGGAGGTTCGTCTCCACGACGTCGATCAGCCGCCGCTTGCAGCGAGGGTCGAGCACGGGCACGAGCAACTCGACGCGGCGGTCGAGGTTCCTCGGCATCCAGTCGGCCGACGAGATGAACACGAGGTCGTCGCCGCCGTGGTGGAAGCAGACGACGCGGGTGTGCTCCAGCAGCCGGTCGACGATGCTGACCACCTCGACGTTCTCGCTGAGCCCCTCGACGCCCGGCCGCAGGCAGCAGATGCCGCGGACGTTCAGCTTGACCTTCACGCCCGCCTGGGACGCGACGTAGAGCGCCTCGACGATCCTCGGGTCCACGAGGGAGTTCAGCTTCGCGATGATCCGCGCCGGCTGACCGTGGCGGGCCCGCTGGGTCTCGGCGTCGACCAGTTCGAGGATGCGGTCCCGGAGCGTGAGCGGGGCCATCTCGATCTCGGCGAAGTCCATCGGCTGCGAGTACCCGCAGACGGCGTTGAAGAACCGGCTCGCGTCCGACCCGAACGCCTCGGCCGCCGTCATCAGGCTGGCGTCGGTGTAGAGGCGGGCCGTGCTCTCGTTGTAGTTGCCCGTGCCGAAGTGGACGTACCGCTGGATGCCGTGCGGCTCGCGGCGGACGACGAGACAGATCTTGGCGTGCGTCTTCAGGCCCTTCACGCCGTAGACCACCTGCACGCCGGCTTTCTCGAGGTCGCGGGCCCAGGCGATGTTGCGGGCCTCGTCGAAGCGGGCCTTCAGCTCGACCAGCGCGGTGACGTGCTTCCCCTTCTCCGCCGCACGGGCGAGTGCCGCGACGACGGGACTGTCCCGGCTCGTGCGGTACAGCGTCTGCTTGATCGCCAGCACGTCAGGATCGTCGGCCGCCTCCTCGACGAACCGCACCACCGGGGCGAACGACTCGTACGGGTGGTACAGCAGCACGTCCCGGCGGGCGATCGTCTCGAAGATCGACTCGGCCGGGTCGATCGCCGTCGACGGCTGCGGCGACCAACGTTCCACGCGGAGATGGTCGAAGCCGGACGCCTCGACGACGGTGAAGAAGTCCGAGAGGGCGAGCGGTGCGGCGGTCGGGTAGACGCGGTCGTCCTCGACGCCGAGCACCTCCTGCAGGTAGCCCCGCAGCTCGTCGGAGGCCGCCGAACCGATCTCGAGCCGCACGCAACCCGCCTCGAGCCGTGCGTCGAGCACCTCCTCCATCTGCAGCATCAGGTCGCCCGCCTGGTCCTCGCGGACGGCGTAGTCCGCGTTCCGCGTCACGCGGAACGGGACGCACTCGAGAATCTCCTCCTCCTCGAAGAACCGGTGGGCGTACTTCGCGACGACGTCCTCCAGCAGGACGAAGTCGGTCCCGCCGGTCGAGGGGAGCGTGACGAACCGACTCGGTCCCGGGCCGAGCGGGACCACCGCGAACCGCGGCTCGTCGCCCGCCTCGGACGGACCGAGTCGCACGGCCACGCTCTGCTGGGAGTGCCCGGTCAGCGGGAACGCGTCGGCCTCCGTCGTCACAGCGACCGGTGACAACACCGGGAAGACCTCCGCCTCGAACACCTGCTCGGCACGCTCGGCCTGTGGCTCCTGCAGCTCGTCCATCCGGACACGACGCAGCCCCTCCTCCGCGAGTCCCGGTTCGATCTCGTCGAGGTAGACGCGTTCGACCGCATCGACCATCTCGTGAGCCCGTTCCGCGATCGCGTCGAGCTGCTGCCGTGGCGTCATGCCGGCCGGATCGGCCCGCCGCCCCCCCTCGTGGTCGAGCAGCAGCAGCCCGCCGACACGCACTCGGAAGAACTCGTCGAGGTTCGACGCCGTGATGGCGAGGAACTTCAGCCGTTCGAGCAGCGGGTTGGTCTCGTCGAGCGCCTCTTCGAGAACGCGTTGGTTGAACTCGAGCCAGCTGAGTTCGCGGTTGACGAGTTTCATTGGTCGCGGGGCTTCGGGAGTCGGTCGGGGAGCGTCGGGGTGACGGCGGGCAGACGGCTACGAGGTCTTCGGACGGAGCAGCACCTTCCGGCCGAAGACGTCCTCGAACAGCGACCCCTTCTGCCGCAAGGCGAGCTGTTCGAGCGAGACGTCGTCGACGTTCGGGACGATCAGGGCGAGGCGGTCCTTCTCGCGGAGGCACTCGAACTCGGTGATGCGGCCGGCGTGCGAGCGGTCGAGGGCGTCCGCGACCCGCAGCAGGGCCGCCAGCTTCGAGACGGCGATCCGCCTCTGTCGGTCGAGCGTCGAGAAGCCGGCGTGGTTCGGCTTGGGCGACGCCCGGCGGTGGTATCTCGCGATGAGCGCGACCAGCTGCATCTGCTGCGGCCCCAGCCCGAACAGGTCGCTGTTGGAGACGAGGTAGTAGGTGTGTTTGTGGTGGGCGTTCGTGTTCACGAACATGCCCACCTCGTGCAGCAGGGCCGCGACGTACAGCATCACCTCGTACCTCGGCGAGAGCTGGTGCTCCGGTTCGAGTTCGCGGAACAGCCGGACGGCGAGCGTGGCGACGTGCCGGGCGTGCGGCTCGTCGAACTGGAACCGCCGCCCGAGGTCGATCGCCGACCGCACGATCTGCTCCTTCAGCTGTTCGGACCAGCGTCCCTCGACCGCCATCTCCTGCAGCAGGCCGTCGCGGAGGTTCACGTTCGAGACGAGCAGCGTGTCGAGGTCGAACAGCCGCGCGAGGTGCCGGTACGTGAGCAGGGCCGGCCCGAGCGTCTCGGCGTCCGGGAAGGTCAGGTGGTGCCGCCGCACCAACTCCGCCTCGTCGAACCGGTTCATCTGCTCGGTGAACTCGTCGAACGCGTCGAACGGGATCCGGCCGATCTCCGAGGAGTCCCAGTTCGGAACGAGTGCGGCCGCGGCGTAGCGGACGTCCCCGCCCAGCGCGAGAAGCTCGACGGACTCTCCCTCCGCGAGGTGGTCGCGTACGGCGTCGGCGATCTTGGCCGCCGTCCGTTCGATGTGCTCGTCCATGATGCCGCGGAACTTGCCGGCCGGCGTGCGGAGGGCCTCGAGCTGCTCCCGCAGCCGCAGCGACCCGAGGCGGTAGCCGGTCGAGAGCAGCACCTGCCCCTCGCGGAGGAGGAGCACGTCGGTGCTGCCGCCTCCGACCTCGGCCACGAGCGTCGGCCGGGTGGCGAGTTCGGGGTCCCGGTCGAGCTGCGGCTGCACGCCGACGTAGGTGATGCGGTTCACCTCGGTCTCGTCGATCGGCTCGATCTGGAAGCCGGTCGCCGAGAAGACGCGGTCGAGGAAGGCGAGCCGGTTCTGGGCCTCGCGGACGGCCGACGTCGCGACGACGTGGATCGCCCTCGGGTTGGTGATGCGGTACTCGTCGAGCACGCGGCGGTAGTCCTCGAAGGCCCGCACGCACGCCTCGATGGTGTCCCGTTGGATGCTCCCCTTCGTGAAGGTGTCCTTCCCGATGGTGACCGCCTGGGAGAGCGTCTCCAGAATCCGCACGCGGGGCTCGCCGCCGATCTCGGCGACTGCCATTCGCAGGGACGTCGTCCCCACGTCGACGACGGCAACGGTCCGGACCGCCTCCGTTCGCACCTCGGAGCTCGACGTGACCGACGACTCGTTGACGGGTTGCCCGCTCACTCGCTTCCCTCGTCTTCCCGCACGTTCGAGCGGGCCGCCTTCGGGCGTCTACCGTTTGGAGTGCTTGCCGCTTCCGTGCCGGGCGTGCTTGCCCGTGTCGGAGGAACGCCCGGCGTCGCTGTCCCGGGTCAGCCCGGTCTCCCGGTCGTTCTCGGCCACCGTGTCGCTCTCGGACGCACTCGACTCCTCGCCACCCGCCGTGAAGACCTGCCGGCCGAAGATCATGCGTCCCGCGCTCGACTGCAGCACGCTGGTGACGATGAGGTCGATCGTCTGGCCGATGAGGTGGGCCGTCTGCTCGACGACGACCATCGTGCCGTCGTCCAAGTAGCCCACGCCCTGTCCGGCCGACTCCCCCTCCTTGATGACGGCGACCTTCAGTCGTTCACCCGGCAGGAACCGCGGCTTGAGGGCGTTCGCCACGTCGTTCAGGTTGACGACGGCGACCCCCTGCAGGCTTGCCACCTTGTTCAGGTTGAAGTCCCCGGTGACGATCCGGCCGTTGATCTTCTTGGCGATCTCCACCAGCCGATGGTCGCCGGAGTGCCCTTCCTCGTCCGGCTCGTCCTCGCGAACCCGGACGTCGACGTGCGGGTTGTTCTGGAGCTTGCTGAGCACGTCGAGTCCGCGGCGACCACGCGTCCGCCGCATCTTGTCTCGGCTGTCCGCCACCTCCTGCACCTCGTGCAGAACGAACTGCGGCACGACGAGGTCCGCGTCGAGAATCCGCGTGTCGATCACGTCGGCGATCCGGCCGTCGATCAGGGCGGAGGCGTCGAGCACGAGCGGCGCGCCCCCCTTCAACTCCCGCGAGAACTCCACGTACGGAATCACGAAGCGGAACTGGTCGCGGGTCTGGATGAGCAGGCTGATGCAGCCGTAGACGAGCATCAGTACGACCACCGCCTGCACCCCCGGGCGGAACAGGTCGTCGAGCACCGGGTTCAGGGCGAGCATCGTCAGGTAGGAGAGCAGCGTCCCGATCAGCAGCCCGAAGTAGATCGCCGAGATGATCTCGATCCGCTTCTTCTTCACCAACAGGTCGACGAGCGGGACGACCTGCGTGACGAGCATCATCACGAGGAACGTTGTGAACGGGTTCTCGCTGACGATCGACGGCTTCTGCAGCTCGGTCGTGTCGGCCTTGACGTAGGCGAGGAACGCGCCGGCGCAGACGGCAACGTAGATCGCGTAGAAGACGATCCGGAACATGAACAGGCCTCCGCGAGGTGGGAGAAACGGGAAGAACGCGGCCCGCGAATGAAGTCGGGATCGACAGCGACGATCTCCTACCGGACGTCGCGATCCCTGCCGAAACGATCATAAGCGGACCGAGGCGTTCACACCAGGAGCGACCGGACGACCGCCGGCATTCCTCGCGGAGAACGCAGGTCCTCAACCCGCCCGGTCGATCTCGCTTCGCAGGACTGCGTAGAGCGCGTCCAGCGACTGCGGAATGACGTCCACGCCTCCAACCACCGGCATGAAGTTCGTGTCGCCGTTCCACCGCGGAACGACGTGCCAGTGCATGTGCCCCGGCAGCCCGGCCCCGGCCACGCGGCCCAGGTTCAGCCCCACGTTGAAGCCGTCCGCGTTCAGCGTCGCCCGCAGGACCGGCAGCATCCGCTGGACCAGCTTCGTCGTCTCGAACAGGGTCTCGTCGTCCAGGTCGCCCGGCTCGGCGAGGTGCTCCTTCGGTGCGACCAGCAGGTGCCCGTTGTTGTACGGGTACCGGTTCAGCACAACGACGGCCCGTTTCCCCCGCAGCAGGACGTGGTTGGCCGCGTCCTCGGACGGATCGGCTTCGACGACCCGGCAGAGGAAGCAGTCCGCCTCCTCGTCGGCCGACTCGCGCCGCGGGTCCTCCTCGGCGTTCCGCAGGATGTAGTCGAGCCGCCACGGGGCCCAGAGTTGGTCGCCGGCCACGAGAGGGCCCCCGGTTGGACGCCTAACGGCGCAGTCGAAGATAGAACGGCGGTCGGACCACCAGCGTCATCCGGGGCTCGCCGTCGCGGTGGTTCCACCGGACCGGCAGCTGCCAGGTCCGCCCCGCGTGGTCGAAGGCGACCGCCATCTCGCTCGTCCGCTTCGGCCACTTGTGCTTCTCGTTTCCCCGAGGAATCGGAACGAGCTTCGTGTCGAACTCGGCCCGACCGACGAACCGCGGACTCGTCCCGTGCGTCAGACCGGCGAGGTCCTCGACCGACCAGTCGAGCGTCCAGACCCGGCGTCCGTCGAGCGTCTCCAACTCCGGCTCGTCGATCCCGAGCCGTCGGGCGATCTCGGTTGTCGCCTCGGGCGACTTGCCCGCCCGTTCGCGGGCCTGGTCGGCGAAGTGGTTCGCCTGGGACTGGCTGTCGCAGTCGAGCAGCGGCCAGAGCGCGTTCGCGTCCCCGGCGGCGAGGGCACGCTGGGCCTTCTCGAAGACCGCGACCGCCGCCCGAGCCGACACGGCCTCCTCCGGTTCCACGACCGGCGGCAGCGGGCCGACGACCGACTCCAGCGTGGGAACCGAGAGCTCCGCCCGGTAGTCCATCGCCTGGCCGCCGAAGTGCGACTGCACCGTGAACCGGTACGGGACGAGCGTCTCCTCGGGTGTGTTCTTCAGCACGCGAATCCCCGTCGGCCCGGCCATCTTCGTCCCGTGGTTCTTCAGCTTCGTGTCCGCGGGGTCGCCGACGAACATCTCCGGATGAGCCGCCGCGACGAACGGGGAGACCAGCAGCCGCTTCGCCGTGACCGAGCGAGCCTGGTCCGCGTCGTCGAGACCGAGCAACTCCCGGAGGGCGTCCTGCTTCTCCTCTGGCAGGCCGTCGAACGTCCGGCGGACGTGTGCAGCGAGCCGTCCGGCTTGCTGATGCGTGGAACGGTCCACGAGCTCCCAGGCCGCCTCGGCGTCTCCGGCTGCCAGTGCTTGCCGAAGTCGAACGTGGGCGTCCTTCAGCCGGAACATCCACTCCCCGGCGGAGAGCGGACCGGCCACCGAAACGACGAGCAGGAACACGACGGGCTTCACGGGGCGTCCTCGGAACTCGGCTCGCCGGTGGCAGTTCGCCGGCCGACCGGAATTCGGGCGGGCCCTTCGAGGTAGTCGGGCAGGTCCTGCTTCCGGAAGCGCAACCGGCTGTCTCCCTGGCAGCAGTCGCACGGCTTGATCTCGTACATCGGGATCGCGCAGATGTCGCACCAGTAGTCGGTGAAGCGACGGCTGCCGGTCTCGTCGAACGTGAAGACGGCGAGCACCTGCAGGTAGGGCACGCCCGGCCGTTCGTTGCAGATCAACTCGACCTTCCGGTCCCGCAGCCGTTCGTCCTGGTAGAACGCCCGCCCTCGCCAGTCCGCGACGACCGGGAACATCCGGCCGTCGAACGTCTCGAGCACGACCTGCCCCTTGTTCTCCTCGTAGGCCTTCACGCCCCGCCGCTCGAGCGCCTCCTCCAGCAGCACCACCTTCCCCGTGTAGAGCTGCTTCCGAGCCGCCGCCTTCGGCTCTTCTTTCGCCTCGGCCGCCGGCTTCTCCGAGTCCTGCCCGAGCCCGAAGGTCGCACCCAGCCCGACGGCGAGCGCGATCACGACGGGGAGTCTGAAATCCGCATTCCGCATTCCGCAGTCCCCCCCTCACTCGTCCCCGTGGCCGACGACGACCACCCGCACCGAGACCTTCGTCACCTTGTCGCCGGACTTCACCGGCAACGCGACCGCCAGCACCTTGAAGTCCCCCTCGGTCTCCAGCGACGGCTTCTCCGGCGCCTTTCCGGGCGGCAGCATCGAGAAGATGGCCGGGTGGCTGGACGAGACCGACTTCGCCGACGTGTTCGTCAGCTTCGAGAAGTCGAGCGGCTTCGGGTCCTTGTCCATCGCCGCCGGCAGCGCGAGCAGGAAGTCGGCCGTCTCGCTCGTGCCGATGTGGTTCCCGTCCTCCGGCTGCCGGCCGTACCGCAGCGTGTACACGCCCTTCTTCACGGTCTGGTCGCGGAAGTCGCCGAACTCCCCCTTGCCCGTGACGTGCAGCGCCCCGAGCAGCTGGCCGTTGTCGAACTTGTAGCTGACGCCGAGCGCGAAGCTGGGCGTCTTCGTCAGCGACGACTCCTTCGCGAACCAGACCTCCGCCACCACGTCGTCGCCCGACTGCAGGGCGTGCCCGGTCCCGTCGAGCGTCTTCACCACCGCCTCGGCAAGCCCCTTCGGCACCGCTCCCGACTTGCCGAGCGAGTACTCCTCCGCGGAGGCGGGAATCGAAACGAGCAGTACGAGGGCAGGCAGGACGATCGGCGGTCGCGAGATCATGGCGGGCTCCGGGGGCTGGGCGGTCGTGTGGCTGGGCGGCTCAGTGCTCGAACGTGGCGAGGAACGCGCTGCTCTGGGCGCGGGCCTCGAACTTCGTCCCCAGCCCCTCGCCGCGGAAGCCGAACGACTTCGTGTGGACGGGGTGGGCGTTCTCGACCTTGGCGAGCGGGTTGTAGAAGACGATCTCGTTGGTGCAGACGCAGTCGCCGTCCTTGATGCCCCGCGTCTCGACGTGGGCCGTCTCGCCGGCCTTCAGCGTGCCGACGTTCTCAACGTGGTCGTTCTTCAACTCGAACGGAACGGGCTCGACGGCCACGACGTTCGCGGCGAGCGGTCCGGCGGACTTCTTGACGAAGTCGACGAGGGCGTCCCGCTCGGTCGCGGCCGCACGCTCGTCGACGAGGATCACGCCGCGCACCTTTCCGGGCCGCATGGCGAACACGCCGTCGTCCCCGAGCGTCCCCTCGGCCCGCACGACGAGGGCCGCCCCCAGCCCGTCCAGCGTGACGCCGTTCCACTCGCCGGCGTCCACCTTCCAGGCCATCACGGCCTTCTTGCCGGCCAGGTCCATCTCGCCGTTCGCGAAACAGGGACCCGTGTAGACCGCACAAGTGCGAGCCTCGAGGTACTCCCCGCTGATTCGCGGAGCGGCGACGGCCACGCCGGGGATCGCCAGGGCCAGAGCGGTGACAAGCAGGGCACGCATCGTTCTCTCCCGTGAGGTGCGACAGACTGCCGAGACAGGATTGTCGCACTCGAACGCCGGGATGTGAAGGACCCACTCGCCATTCGAGCGGCCGGCGACCCTCAAACGCTCTCCGAGCGGGCGAGCGAGATCAGCATCACGTCCGGCAGCGACTCGACCCCCGCCTGTCGCAGCATGTTGACCGCCTGGGCCGTCGTGTACTGCGCGTGCGTGCAAACGTGAATCAGCACGTCGGCCCGTCGCGTCCCGTGCCTCCGCCCGGCCCCGGAACTCGTGCTCGTCTTGAAGACCGTCTCGTCGAGCGCGTCCTCCGTCAGCTCGTCCAGATGGGCCGCCCACCGCTCGTCGAGTGCGGCCCACTGCCTCCGCAGTTCGTCGAACGACGCGATCCGGTTCTCGCCCTCCTGATTGCCGGGCAACCGACCCGGCACGTCCCCGGGCAGCGTCGGCGACTCGTTCCCCTCGAGCGCCTCCAGCCAGACGTACTCCGCGGCCATCAGGTGCAGCAGCGTCCGCCAGATCGACCCCTGCCCGATCGGGTACGACTCGCGGAGCGCCCCGTCCGAGAGTCCGCCCGCCGCGTCCAACAGTCGGCCGTTCGCCCACTGTCGGTGCTCGTGGAGTCGCCGCACCAGTTCGACCGCGTTCACGACGTCTCTCCGTTCTCGTTCTCGATTGGCCAGACACCACCGCCGCCGGGCGTCTCGATGCGGAGCACGTCCCCCGGGTTCACGGAGATCGCGAACTTTCCGCCGAGATCCTCGACCTCTCCACTCCCCGCGCGGCGAAGCGTGTTCCGTCCGAGCTGACCCGGCGATCCACCGGCGAGACCGAACGGAGCGAACGGCCCGCGGCGTTCGGACAGCATCGAGACCTCCAGCGGTTCGAGGAACTCGATCTCCCGCACGACGCCGTCGCCGCCGCGACGTTCACCCGCGCCGCCGGAGCCACGTCGGATCGCGAACTCGTGCAGGCGGACGGAATACCGGCGTTCGACGATCTCCGGGTCGGTCAGGCGGGTGTTCGTCATGTGCGTGTGCACGGCGTCCGCCCCGTCCCGGTCGGCCGTCGCGCCGCTGCCGCCGCAGATCGTCTCGTAGTAGCCGAAGCGTTCGTCGCCGAAGACGAGGTTGTTCATCGTCCCCTGGCTGGCCGCCGCCAGTCCGAGTGCCCCGAGGAGCACGTCGACGACCCGCTGCGAGGTCTCCACGTTGCCCCCGACGACCGCCGGGCAGTCCTCGGGACATTCGCGTTCGGGCGGGTTGAGCAGACACTCGGGCAGCACGATCTCGACCGGTTCCAGCACGCCGTCGTTCAGCGGGATGTCCTCGGCGATCAAGCAGCGGAAGACGTACAGCACGGCCGCCGTGACGATCGCCCGGTTGGCGTTCAGGTTCGTCGAGAGCACGGGCCCCGTCCCGGTGAAGTCGACGACGGCCTCGTTGCCGTCGATCGTGACCGCGACCCGGACCGGCGAGCCGTCGTCGAGGTGGTCCTCGAACTCGTACCGACCGTCGGGGAGCTCGGCGAGCGCGAGCCGCATCTTCTCGGCCGCCGCCTGCTGCACGTGCCCCATGTAGGCCTGCACCACGGGGAGGTCGTGCCGTTCGACGAGTTCGAGGAGCTGTCGCGCTCCCTCGGCGTTCGCCGCCACCTGGGCCGCCACGTCGGCGAGGTTGTCCTCCACGTTACGCGTGGGGTACGAGCCGCTCTCGAGCAGCTCGCGAAACGCCTCCTCCCGCGACTCCCCCGCCGCGACCAGCCGCACGTTCCGAATCAGCACCCCCTCCTCGCCGAGGTTCCGCGAAAACGGCGGCATGCTGCCCGGCACGATCCCACCGATCTCCGCATGATGGGCCCGCGAAGCGACGAAGAATTGCGGATTGCGGATTGCGGATTGCGGATTCCCGGACTCCACCAATCCGAAATCCGAAATCCGAGATCCGCAATCGACGAACACCGGTGTCACGACCGTCACGTCGGGCAGGTGCGAGCCGCCGCGGTACGGGTCGTTCGTGACGAACACGTCGCCGGGAACGATGTCGGCGTTGTCCGCGACGACGCGGCGGACGGTCTCGCCCATCGCGCCGAGGTGCACCGGGATGTGCGGGGCGTTCACGACGAGGCCGCCGTCCGGGTCGAAGACCGCACACGAGAAGTCGAGCCGCTCCTTCACGTTCGTCGAGAAGGCCGTCCGCTGCAGCACTAGCCCCATTTGCTCCGCAATCGACGCGAAGAGGTTGTTGAAGATCTCGAGTCGAACGGGATCGGGTTGGTTGAGAGTTGAGAGTTGAGAGTTGAGCGAGACCGCGGATGACGTTTGCTCTTCATTCCGCAATCCGCAATCCACAATCCGCAATTCCACCTCCCCCCGCTCCCGCACCCGCGCCTCCCACCCCGGATCGACGACGATCGTCGACGTCGGCTCGCACACGATGCACGGGCCGGCCAACTCGTCGCCCGGCCGGAGCTGCTCGCGAAGGAAGACGCCGGCCGCGTGACTCGCCCCGCCGAACCAGACCGTCGTCTGCTCGGACGGCTCCGGCACCCGCGGCTCCACCGGCCGCGACTCCTCCTCCGCCACCGGCATCCGGCCGACGACCTCGACGCGTGCCGTGACCACCTCCACCGGCTTCCCCGAGTGCACGTACCCGTAGAGCTGCTGGTGACGTCGCTCGAAGTCGCGACGCCAGTCGCCGTCGTCCGGCTCGGGCACGAGAATCGGCGACTCCGTCCCGTGGTACCGCAGTTCCAGCGAACGCCGCGGCGGGTCGATCCGCTCGTCCGGCACGTCCTCGGCTCGCACCTCCGCGGTGGCCGACGACTCGAGCTCCGCGAACACGCCGGCGAGATCGGCGAGGGCCGCTTCGTCCATTTGCCGCAGGACCGAACGCTCCCCCTGCCGTCGGACGTCGGCGAGGCCGATGCCGTAGGCGCTCAGGATGCCGGCGAACGGGTGGATCAACACCTTCGACATCCCGAGGGACGCGGCGATCGCGCACGCGTGCTGCGCCCCGGCCCCGCCGAACGTGACGAGCACGTACTCGGCCGGGTCGTACCCCTTCGCGACCGAGA
This sequence comes from Planctomycetaceae bacterium, assembly GCA_028284885.1. Lineage (GTDB taxonomy): Bacteria > Planctomycetota > Planctomycetia > Planctomycetales > Planctomycetaceae > JANQQW01. The sequence continues at coordinate 7,185 of JANQQW010000263.1, read as the reverse complement.
TGCGGCCGATCGCCCGGGCCATGTTGGCGTTCGCGATCTCGACGTAACCCTCCGCGAGTTCGACCGGCGTGTACCGCCGTCCGAGTGGCGAGTCGGCGATCGCGTCGCACAGCTCGGCCAGGCGTCGCTCGACAGCGTCGCGGTCGAGCGGGAACGGGAACCGCGACGGGAGGACCTTGCCGAGGAACACGTTCACGTCGGTGACCGTGAGCGGCCCGCCGCGGCCGTAGCAGGCGGGCCCCGGATCAGCCCCCGCGGACTCCGGCCCGACGTGCAGCTTCACGCCGTCGAAGCCGCACAGGCTGCCGCCGCCGGCCGCGACCGTCTCGATCGCCAGCATCGGCGCAACGACGCGAACGCCCGCCTTCGTCGTCTCGAACTCCCGCTCGTACTCCCCGTCGTACCGCGCGACGTCGGTACTCGTCCCCCCCATGTCGAACCCGATCGCCCGCCCGAACCCGGCCCGCTCCGCCACCCGCGAGAACCCGATCACGCCTCCCGCCGGCCCGGAGAGAACACTGTCCTTCCCGACGAAGTGCGCCGCGTCCACGAGACCACCGGCACTCGTCATGACCTTGAGGGTCGAGGGTTGAGAGTCGAGGGTCGAGGGTTCGGACGACCGAGTATCGAGGACTGGGGATGGGGGATCGACGTCGCCACCGGCTGCACCCTCTCCTCCGAGGGGAGAGGGCTGGGGAGAGGGGCTCGCCGGTGGGGAAGCCGAGAGCCTGCCGCCCCCTCTCCCGAACCCTCTCCCCCCGGCGGGGAGAGGGGACTGTGCTCTCGACTCTCGACTCTCGACTCTCGACTCACCACCCAGCGACTGCCGCAGCCGCCCCACGTACTCCCGCAGCACCGGGTTCAAGTACGCGTCCATCACCGTCGTGTCGCCGCGGCTGACGAGTTTCACGAGCGGGGCGACGCGGTGGGAGACGCTGACCTCCGTGAAGCCGACGTCGCGAGCGATCCGTTCGACCACTTGCTCGTGCTCGCCGTTCGCGTAGGCGTGCAGCAGGCAGATGCCGAGCGACTCGACGCCGGCCGCGTGCAGTTCCTGCAGTCGTCTTCGCACGACGGCCTCGTCCGGGGCGCGAAGCACACGGCCGTTCGCGTCCAGCCGTTCGTCGATCTCGACCGCCGCCTCGAAGATCGGCTCGGGCTTCTCGATCGCGAGGTCGAACAGCCGCGGGCGGTCCTGGTTGCCGACGAGGAGGACGTCGCCGAACCCCTTCGTCGTGACCAGGGCCGTCCGCGCCCCCTTCCGTTCGAGGAGGGCGTTCGTGCCGCGGGTCGTGCCGAGCTTGAGGACGACTGGCGGGATCGGCTGGTCGAGCCGCAGCCCGAGCACACGACGCACGGCGACGATCGGCGCCTCCTCGCCGGAGACGAGTTCGTAGCTCGTGCCGTCGAGGTCGCCGGCCGGCAGCGTCTCCAGCTCGAGCCGCCCGTCGGGTGTCGAGTCGACCACGGTCGTCCGCGCGAACGTGCGCCCCTGCTCGTCGCCGAACCGCGCCTCGTAGCCGACCCAGAACCCGTTCGGGTCGCCGGCTCGCAGTGGGTCGTGAATCGAAGCGCCGCTCGTCGACTCGACCCGCCCCTTCGTCGACCCGGAACTGAGCGTCTTGCAAGTCGTCAGCCGCCCGTCCGGAGCGCGGGCGATGCAGTCCGTGAACGTCCCGCCGACGTCGATCCAGAACTGGTAGGAGTCAGTCGTCAGTGGTCTGTTCCGTGGTTCGCTTCGCTCGGTGTGCCCGTGGCTCCGCCACCGCACACCGGCTTCGCTCACGAGCGGGGCTCGCGGACGTCGTGTCTGCACACCCCGCTGCCTACTCCGGCTCTTGACTCTCGACTCTGGACTCTCGACTCCTCACAGCCACCGGAATGCCGTTCCGCGGCCGCAGCGTGATGCTGGGCCAGACGTCGACCGAGTCGGGGTCGCTCAGTTCGAGATCGTAGCGGCCGTGGATCGTCGCGAGAACGAGGGCGGACTCGAGTTCCGCGAACGTGTTGCCGATGCAGACCCGCGGGCCGCCGCCGAACGGGAAGTACGCGTAGCTGGGCAGCGACGACTCGAGCTCCGGCGTCCACCGGTCCGGGTCGAACTCCAGCGGTCGGTCGTAGTAGCGGCCGTCGCGGTGCACGACCCACTGCGAGACGATGACCGTCCACCCCTTCGGCACCCGGAAGCCGGCGATCTCCGTCTCCCGGACCGACTCGCGGCCGAACGCGTAGGCGGGCGGGTACAACCGCATCGACTCCTTCATCACGCGTCGCGTGTAGACGAGTTGCTCGAAGTCCGCCGCCGTCGCCGGCCGGTCGCCCAGCACGCGGTCCAGTTCCTCCCGCAGCTTCCCGCCGACGTGCGGGTGCCGGCCCAGCAGGTAGAACGTCCACGCGAGCGCGTTCGCCGTCGTCTCGTGCCCGGCGAGGAACAGCGTCATCACCTCGTCCCGCAGCTGCCGGTCGGACATCCCGCGGCCGTCGTCGTCGCGTGCCGCCAACAGCCGGTCCAGCAAGTCGTCGGTCTCCCCCGCAGGCCGTTCCCGCTTCTGCCGAATCACGTCGTAGACGACCTCCTCGAGCGCCCGGATCGACGCCCGGAAGCGGCGGTTCCTCGACGTCGGCACCCACACCGGAAGCGTGAGCGGCTGCTGGAACCGCCACGCGAAGTCCTCGGTGATCTCGGTCTGGGCCCGGTGCACGATCTCGAACGCCTCTCCGTCCACGTCCACGCCGAGCAGCGTCTCGGCCGCGACCCCCATCGTCAGCCGCTGCATGTCGGCGTGCACGTCGCGACGTTCGCCGTCGCTCCAACGACCGATCTCCCGTTCCGCGTGCCGGGTGAAGACCTCGCCGTACCCGGCGATCCGTGGCTTCGCGAACACGGGCTGCATCAGCCGCCGCTGCCGCAACCAGTGGTCGCCGCCGGACGTCAGCACCCCCTGCCCCAGCAACGGCTTCAGCAGCCGCAGCATGTAGTGCTTCCGGAAGTGCCGGTTCTTCGTGACGAGAACCTCCTCGATCCCTTCCGGGCAGGTCACCAGCATCAACCGCCGATGCCCCAGCCGGAACGCCGCGACGCCGCCGAACTCCTCGTGGCACCGCTCGTAGAACGGCAGCTGGTTCCCGCGGAAGTCCCCCACGCTGCCGAACAGCCAGTGCCCCTGCGGACCGGGAGCCGGGCGGGCGACGGCATCGGGGCGTGTCTCTTCTCGGGTGGTGCTCACGGCAGTGCTCATCACGTTGTCTCCTTCGAGGATACCGACCGCGGGGTTCGCGTCGGAAGCTGTCGAGTCACTGGAGCGCCTCGACCAACAGGACCACCGGCCATCTCGCCAACAGGACGACGAACACCGGCAGCCCGATCAGCGCCAAACCACACGCCCCGCCGACCGGACCCGTCGGCCGTCGCCAGAAGTAGAGGGCCGGGAGCGGCAACAGCAGCACGCCCCAGCGGGCGATCGTCACCGACGCCTGACAGGCGAACGGGATCTCCACGTCGAACGCCTCGTACAGCCGCGCCAGCCGCGGTGCGTCGAACAGTCCGAACGCCAGGAACCCGCTCCAGACGACGAGGACCAGCACGAAGGTCACGTTCCGGAACTGCATCCGTTCTCCTCTTCACCTGACTTGTCGGACTCGCCCCTCGGAACCACGTCGGCCGGGGCCAGCCGTTTCTCGACGACCTTCGCCAAGTCGATCTCGCTCACCAAGTGCACCCAACCGGAGTCGTCCCGCCAATTCTTCGAGAACACGACGAGTCGGTCCTCCTTCGGATGCACGGCCATCCTGAGAACGTCGCGGTGCCCGCCGGGGCGCATCCAGAACCGCCCCGACGCCTCCTCGTACAAGTACAGTTCGTCGCCCTTCGCGGCGATCCACCGGCCGCTGTCCGTGACGGCGACGTCGCGAACGAAGCCGAGTCGCCCGACCGGACCGCGGTCACCGCCCTCCTTGGTCGACGCGACCATCAGGTTGCCGCCGGTCGTTCCGAACACGACCGCCGGCCGACTCGGGTGCCAGGCGAGCGCGGAGATCGAACTCCGCCAGACTGCGCGGCGCACGGCCTCCGCATCGACCGCGAGGTTCGGCCCCTGCTTGCCCGTCTCCAGGTCGACGACCGGGAACGACTTGCCGTCCGGGTGGGCCACCAGCATGCGGCTCTCCGTCGGATGGAGCGCGACGCGGTTGAAGTAGCGACGCGCGTGGATCCCGTACGTGACCGGCACACGCTGCCATCCCTCCGCCTCGTAGACGCTCGTCACCACGGCGAGTCGCTCGCCGTCCGTCGAGAAGTGGAACGTCGGGCCGAACGCGAACGTCAGTCCGCGGTGCTCGAACTCCTGTTTGGTCTCGAACGTCTCGGCATCGAGAATGGTGATGTGCAGATACTCCCGCCTCTCCTTGGGACGTCGTTCGTGCGGCTTCGACAGCATCGACGCGATGGCGACGACGCCGCGACGCGACACGGCCATTCGCCAAGGTCGGCCTGAAACCTTCACTCGAACCGACTTCTTGCGCTGGCCCGTGCCGGTGTCGACTCGCCGAATCCACGTCTTGCCGTCCAGCGTCTCGAGAACCAGGACTTCGCTCCCGTCCGGCGAGTAGGCGACGTCGCGAAAGTTCGACGTGTCGGTCGCGGCGAGGAAGCGTGTGGCCGCCTTCGGCAACGGCTTCGCCGGGACCCGTCGTACGACGGGACGGACGTCCCCCATAGGCCGCCACCGAAAGAACGGTGTCGGCTGTTCAGCCCACAGCGAGGCGACCCCAAGTGCCCCGACGACCGCGGTCGGAACGACTCGGGGCGGCACCACGAACGGCAACCCCTGCTCGGGTCGCACCGTCTTCCCCCAAGTACGAAGCGGCCGCTCCAGTGGCTCGGCCAAGTCTCGAAGCATCACGTCCCCGTCCGCTTTGGCGACGACGGCTGAGAGCACGAGGCACACACTGAAGAGGACCCGCATGGTGTTCCTTTCGACTGAGAACCGGACGGGCCATCCGAAAGCAGTCCGCGTACCAAGACACTCGTCGGCACGCAAGACAAACCCACAAAGCGACTTACCGCCGGACGGCATCCAGCACAGGACGACAGAAACAGAACTGTGTACAATGAATGCACATCACACCGAACATCCAACGAACAGATGTGGGAACCAGCTGAGCGCGCGTTCGCCGAGGCCGTCGAGGGACTCGCGAACGCCAACCCGTTCCGGCCGCACGACGTGCAGGCCTTCGAGCGACGCGCGCGAGCGGCGGACCTCCCGGCACGCGGACCAGGCGTGCCAGCGGTCGCCGACCGTCCCGGCATCGGTGCCGTCGTCGCCAAGGCCGAGACGCTGATCACCAAGCTGGCGGACGACTCGACCAGACCGTCACCCGGCCCGGCCGACCGCCGGCTCCACGGTGAACTCGTCCGGTTCGTCCACTACTTCCGCTTTCGCGACCGTCTGCAGGCGGCCGTCGACGAGGGGTTCGCGAAGCCGGACACCGTCGCCGTCCCGTGGTACGACGAGTTTCGCGACACGCTCCGCGAACAGTTGCCACGGCACGACGACGACCCGCTCGCCGACCCGGCCCACGTCTTCGCCGGCTTCTTCCAGATCCGGCGAGCCTTCCACCTCGTCCACTCGCAACTCGTCGGCACCTCCCGCCCGATGCAGTCGCTCCGCGCCGCCGCCTGGGAGTCCGTCTTCACCGCCGACCTCTCGCAGTACGGCCGCCGGCTGTTCGACTGCATGCAGGACGTCTCGACGCTGATCGTCGGGCCGTCCGGCACCGGCAAGGAACTCGTCGCCCGCGCCATCGGGCTCTCGCGGTACATCCCGTTCGACGCCCGCCACCGCCGCTTCGCCGAACCGTTCGCCGGGGCCTTCCACGCCGTCAACCTCTCGGCCCTGTCCCCGACGCTCGTCGAGTCCGAACTCTTCGGCCACGCGAAAAGCGCCTTCACCGGAGCCGTCGCCGCCCGCGAGGGTTGGCTCGAAGCGAGCCGCGACGGACACGCCGTCTTCCTCGACGAGATCGGCGAACTCGACCCGGCCATCCAGGTGAAGCTGCTCCGCGTGCTGCAGGAACGGACGTTCCAACGACTGGGCGAGACGAAGACCCGGCGGTTCGACGGCAAGGTGATCGCCGCGACCAACCGCGACCTCGACGAGGAGATGCGCACCGGTCGCTTCCGCGAGGACTTCTACTACCGGCTCTGCTCCGACGTCGTCCGTACACCGTCGCTGCGGGCCCAACTCGACGACGCCCCCGGCGACCTCGACACGCTCGTCGAGACGCTCGTCACCCGACAGGTCGGCCAGCCGGCCCCCGAACTCGTCGACCGCGTCACCACGTTCGTCCGCCGCGAACTGCCCGACCACGCGTGGCCCGGCAACGTCCGTGAACTCGAGCAGTGCGTCCGCAGCGTCCTCGTCCACGGCCGGTACGAACCGACGATCCGTGGGGGCGGGACGACACGCGAGCGCTTCGCCAAGAGGGTCGGCCGCGACACGCTGACCGCCGACGAACTGCTGACCGCCTACTGCCGCGTGCTGTACGACGAAATCGGCACGTACGTCGGCGTGGCCAAGGTGCTCGACCTCGACCGCCGGACCGTGCAGCGTCGCGTCGAGTCCGACTGACGGCCTTGGCATCCGCCCGCCCGACTGGGACGATCCGCTCCGTGTCCACGCCCCGGCCCCGAGACTCGTTCGTCGCCACGCTCCGCTCGCCGGAGTCGCAAGCGACGCTGCGCGGCGACGGCGACCGGTTGGTCGGCGGCAGCGAGAACGACGCGTTCTCGGTCGTCGACGGCATCCCGCGGTTCGTGCAGGACCAGCACCTCGAGAGCTTCGGCCTGCAGTGGAACCGCTACGAGGTGGCCCACGACGACGAGGACCGGGCGACCTGGCAGGCGAAGACGGGCGTCTCGCTCGACGAACTCCCCGGGCTGCGGGTCCTCGACGCCGGCTGCGGCGGGGGACGGTACGCGAAGGTCGTCGCGGCCGCGGGGGCGGACGTCGTCGCCGTCGACCACACGCGGGCCGTCGAGAAGGCGGCCCGTCTCTGCGACGAGGCCGGCCTGTCGAACGTCGACTTCGCCCAGGCGGACCTCAAGAAGCTGCCGTTCGGGCCGGAGTCGTTCGACCTCGTCTTCTCGCTCGGCGTGATGCACCACGACGCGGACACGCGGGCCGT
>JANQQW010000255.1 GCA_028284885.1 Planctomycetaceae bacterium | reverse complement strand
CGCGTGGAAGCCGGTCGACGAACGGGACGCCCGGGGTATCGGCGTGTCGCTGCGGGACGTCGTCTTGCACGGCGACCGCACGGCGTTCTACGCGTCGCTCGCACCACCGGACGTTCGCGTGGAGAACGTGCTCAAGACGGGCCGCGGGGCGCTCTTCGAGTGGGCCCGCCCGCCGCGTCCGGGCGTCGACACGACACTCGCACTCGACCGCGTCACCCTCCGCGGTGCCAGCCGACTGGTCCACGGTCGCCGTGCGGGTGAAGCGTCCGGCGTCCTCTGGATCGAGGCGAACGACAGCGTGTTCGACTTGGTCGGCGACGACGCCGCGCTCCTGTCGTGGTCCGGCGGCAGCGGGGCCGACCGGGTTCAGATCGAGAGCCGCTCGTCCGTCACGACGCCCGGCGTCCCCGTGGCGGCGCTGACTGGAGAGCCGGACGGGCCGACGGATCTGAGCGACGACCCGAACGTCATCGTCGAAGGGCTGACGGCCAACCGCGTCGTGTTCGCGGGTCCGGCCGAGGCCCCGGCCGGTTCCGTGGTCGAGCGACTCGAGGGACCTCGGATCGGTCGCGGCCGGCCCGGGATCGTCGCCGACCGGCTGAACGGCCCGCGTCCACGCTTCACCCGGTCCGCGAACTGACTCGGACCGAGAGGGCGTCGGGCTTCTTCGAGACGCCCACGCGGGTATACTGCGACCACCGAAGCTCGCGAGGCATCCGAGTTTCCCGCAAGGCCGCGAACGCGTCATCAGGAGGAGCCGATGCAGGTCAGTCGTCCCCAGCCCGCAATCCGGGTCTACTGCGCCGGTCCGCTGTTCAACCAGTCGGAACGGGACGAGATGACGACCCTGTCGCGGCAGCTGGAGTCCGCCGGCTTCACGGTCTACCTGCCCCACCGCGACGGCATGGAGTTCCGGCTCGTGCTCGACGTGCTGGTCACCCGCGGCTGGATGCCCGAGGTCGCGGCGGCGTTCCTGCACGAGGCGATCTTCGCACTCGACGTCTACCAGCTCGTCGTCGAGTGCGACGCGCTGATCTGGAACCTGAACGGCCGCGTTCCGGACGAGGGGGCCGTCTCCGAGGCGGCGATCGCCTGGACGCTGGGGTTGCCGATGGTCGGCTGGAAGGACGACGTCCGTTCGATGATCGCCGGCCGGGACAACCCGCTGCTCGTCGGACTGCTCGAGTTCGACGTGCTGAGTGACCCGGCGGAGATCGCCGAGCGGCTCGCGGAGCGGATCACGCTGGAGGGCGTCCCGGACGTCGACGTCGAACGGCTGCCGACCAAGGTCCGGCGAGCGCTCGACGCCGGCCGTCGGCTGTGGGACGTGATGACCGAGAACGACGCCCAGCAGGACGACGAGCGGATCGCGGACGTGGTCGAGGAACTGTTCGCCCCCAGCGAGACGGTTCCGTTTCCCACCTGAGGCCGCCCCGGCCGAACGACTCGCGATGTACGACCTCCCCGAACTGGCAAGCCTCGGAACCGGACGCGGACTGGTCCGGATTCCGATGGAGCTGGACGTACCGTTCACGCCTCGGGTGCGAGCCGTCGTCGACACCGCGGAGTTCCAGCGACTCTCGCGGATCACGCAGCTCGGCCTCGCGTCGCGGGTCTATCCCGGGGCGACCCACACCCGCTTCGAGCACGCCCTCGGCGTCTTCCACAACGCGCTGCGGTACCTCGACCACCTGCAACACGACGAACGGTTCCGGGCCGTCGTCACGCCGCGGCACGCCACGCTGTTCGTGGTGAGCTCGCTGCTGCACGACCTCGGGCACTGGCCGTTCTGCCACCCGATCGAGGACATGGCACTCGAGGGGTTGCCGCCGCACGAGGAGTTCGCCGCGGAGTTCCTCGCCCCCGGCTCGCCGCTCGCCGGAGTCCTGGAGTCGCAGTGGGGCGTGACGGGCGAGGAGGTGCTGGACGTGCTGGTCAAGAAGTCCGACACGCCGGCGCTGCGGCTCGTCCGGTCGATGCTGTCCGGGCCGATCGACGTGGACAAGATGGACTACCTCGACCGGGACAGCCTGCACGCCGGCGTCCCGTACGGCCGGAACTTTGACCGGCACCGGCTCGTCCAGTCGCTGGTCCTCAACGAGGTGGGGGACGGGCTCGCGATCAGCACGAAGGGACGGACGGCGGCCGAGCTGATGGTCTTCGCCCGCTACGTCATGTTCAGCGAGGTCTACTGGCACCACGCCGTTCGCTCCGCGACAACGATGTTCGCACGGTCGTTCTTCGAGCTGCACGAACGGCTCGACCTGCGGGCCTTCTTCACGAACAGCGAGGCCGAGACGATCGCCGAACTTCGAGAGCACGCGGCGGGAACGGCCGTGGAGCCTCTCGTCGAGGGACTGTTCGGGCCGACCCGCCGCCTGCACAAGCGGCTCGCGGAGTTCAGCGTCTACCTCGAACCGGAGCTGTACACGGCGTTCGCCGGGCAGCCGTTCGAGTCGCTCGTCCGCTGCGGCGGCAGGATCGCGCGGGCGTTGTCCGAACGGCTGGGAACCGACGTCGCCGAGACGGACGTGCTCGTGGACGCCCCGCCGCCGCACCGCGAGGTGGAGTTCGCCGTGGACATCCACTTCCCGAAGGAGAACGTCTACCGTCCGTTGCGGGAGGTCTCCCCGGTCGTGGAGGCGTTGGCCGCCCGGCAGTTCGACGACTGCGTGAAGCGGGTCCGCGTGTTCGGGGCCGCGGACCTCGCCGGCCGGCTACCGGACCACGAGACGTTCGTCGAAATCGTTCGCGGCGTGGTTCGGGACGAATTCGGCGTTCACTGAATCTTCTCGTGCGAACGCGTTGCGACGCGACGGCCGGCCGACGACGATACGGGCTCGAATCGTCCGGGAGTGCCCTCGTCCATGTCGCGTCCGATCCTCGTTGTCTGCCTGTTCCTCGTGCTGCCCCTCTTCGTCGGTTGTGGCGGGGGTGAAGACGCGAAGCCGACGCCGCGGGCTCCGGTCGTGCAGGCCCCCCAGGCGGCTGCCCCCGTGGTCGTGGGGGGAGAGCAACCGGCTCCGGCGGCCGCTCGACCGGCCGGTGGAGGCAACCCGGCGGCTCGGCCCAGGCCGAAGGCGACACCGCTCCCCAAGGGGGCGTCGGCCGGGGACGTGTTCGTCGTCGTCGAGGACGGCGACCAGTTCGTCGTGAGCGACACGCCCGCGACGACGAACGAGAACGACGAGTTCCTCGTGACCCCGAAGGTCGAGGGGACGTCGAGTTCGACGTTCGAGGTGGTCGGTTCGCGGCGCGCCGCCGAGGGGACGATGCGGCCCGGCTTCGCACTGCCGCCGAACTTCCGGGTGCTCGCCCAGTACGGCTTCAACGACCAGGGCTACCCGAAGCGGATTCTCTGCACGACGGACAACTCGCAGATGGCGCTCGTCTCGCCTGGCAACTTCGTCCAGGGCACCGACGACGGCCCGGAGAACGCCGCCCCCGCCCACTCGGTCTACCTCGACGAGTACTACATCGACGTGGCCGAGGTGACGCTGGCCCAGTACACCGCCTTCCGCAGGACGCTCGGCGACACCGAGAAGCGAACGGCTCGCATCTCGCTGAACGCGGAGGGCGAGCCGTTCGACCCCGTCCACGGCGTTCGCTACAGCGACGCCGTCGCCTACGCCAAGTGGTGCGGCAAGGAGCTGCCGACCGAGGCCGAGTGGGAGAAGGCCGCTCGGGGAACAAAGGGCGAGTTCCCGTGGGGCAACGGCCGGACGTTCTTCAGCCGACACCGGGAACAGACCGACGTCGACCGGATCATGTCGTTCCCGCAGGACGTCAGCCCCTACGGCGTGTGGGACATGGCGGGCAACGTCCGAGAGTGGTGTGCCGACTGGTACGCGGACGACGCCTACCAGAAGGCGTTCGACGGCGGCGAGACCTTCAGCAACTGGATCGGTCCGCGGAACCCCGGGCCGGACTACCTCCGCGTGGTGAAGGGGAACGGGCCGAACTGGGCCGCTTGGCACCGTGAGGGGCTCGACGGAGCCAAGCAGGTCCCGGGAGTCGGCTTCCGCTGTGTGCTGCGAAAGCCCCCCGCCTCCCGCACGGCGAACCGCTGACCGCCGCCGTCAGCCGACGATCAGCGCCTTCATCTCCCGCACGGCTCGCTCGAACCCGACCATGACGGCCCGGGCGACGATGCTGTGCCCGATGTTCAGCTCGCACACGCCGGGAATTCGTGCCACCCGCTGGACGTTGCGGTAGGTCAGGCCGTGCCCGAGGTGGAACTTCAGCTTCTCCGCGACGGCCACCTCGCCCGCGGCGACGATCGCCTCGAACTCGCGGTCCCGTTCGGCCTCGGTGGTCGCGTCCGCGTAACGGCCGGTGTGCAGTTCGACTCCCTCCACCCCCAGGTTGCGGGCGGCCTCGACCTGCCGGGCGTCGGGATCGACGAACAGGCTGACGGCGATGCCGGCGTCGGTCAGCCGGTCGATGCAGGCCTTCACGCGAGCCAGCTGTCCGACGACGTCGAGCCCCCCCTCGGTGGTGACCTCCTCCCGCTTCTCCGGGACGAGCGTCACCTGGTCCGGCTTCACGGCGATCGCGATCTCGGTGATCTCGTCCTCGGCGGCCATCTCGAGGTTCAGCTTCACCTGCACCGTCTCCCGCAGCACGCGGAGGTCGCGGTCCTGGATGTGCCGGCGGTCCTCCCGAAGGTGGAGCGTGATCCCGTCCGCCCCGCCGAGTTCCGCGAGAGCCGCGGCCCAAACCGGGTCCGGCTCGATCGTCCGCCGGGCCTGGCGGATCGTCGCCACGTGGTCGATGTTCACTCCGAGTTCGGGCATCTCGTCACTCCGTGTGGGTCGTCTCTTCGCAGGATAGAACAAGTGTCGCGGCACGTGGATCCTTCGCGCCGACTGCGTTCACCAACTCTCGGACACGAGAACCGGGGGACGCCCATGCCGCCATTCGAAACGACGTCGACCACGGTGGGACACGCACGACGTTGCGAGGATCGTACCTTCGTTCGCGAATTCGAGGACGGGGTGTTGATCGGCGTCGCAGACGGGGCTGGCGGGACGGGATCGGGCGACCTCGCCGCGGAGACCGTCGTTCGCGAGCTGTCCCTCCTGACCGACGTCCCCCGCCCCGAGTCGGGCTGGACCGGGTTCCTGTCGCGAGTCGACCAACGTGTCGCCGAGGGGGAGTCGACGGGGGTCGTCGTCGCCCGGACCAACGACGGGATCGTCGGGGCGAGCGTGGGGGACAGCCAAGCATGGCTGTTCGAGGACGGCGAGCTCGTCGATCTGACGAGGTTTCAGTGCCGCAAGCCGTTGCTCGGAAGCGGTGTGGCCGCCCCGACCGGCTTCTCCCGTCCGGCCAGTGGAGGCCTGTTGCTCGTCGCCACCGACGGGTTCTGCAACTACGTTCGACGCAAGGACCTGCTGAAGGAGATACTCTGGATCGGCTTCGAGGTGCTTGCCAGCCGGCTCGTCGAGATGGTGCGACTTCCGTCCGGCGACCTGTGGGACGACGTCGGCATCGTCGCCTGTCGCCCGCGACGAACGCCGAGGAAGCGAAGACGTTTCACGATCGAGTAGCCCGCCACGCCCCATGCCCGAGTCGGATCCGACGCCCGTCCGCCACGTGATCCTCGGCACGGCCGGGCACGTCGACCACGGCAAGACCCGGCTCGTCGCCCGCCTGACCGGAATCGACACCGACCGGCTGCCCGAGGAGAAGTCGCGGGGCATCTCGATCGACCTCGGGTTCGCCCACTGGGAGCAGGGCGGCGTCCGCTTCGGCGTCGTCGACGTCCCCGGGCACGAGCGGTTCGTCCGCAACATGGTGGCGGGGGCCTCCGGGATCGACGTCGGCCTGCTCGTCGTCGCCGCCGCCGACGGTGTGATGCCCCAGACGCGAGAGCACCTCGACGTCATGCAACTGCTGGGCGTCCGGGCCGGGATCGTCGCGGTGACGAAGACCGATCTCGTCGACGAGGAGACGGTCGCACTCGTCCGCGAGGAACTCGGCGAACTCCTGGCCGGGACGTTCCTCGAGGGGGCCGAGGTCGTGCCCGTATCGGTGGTCACTGGCGAGGGGGTCGCGCGACTCGAACGGGCGCTCGTCGACGTCGCAACCGGCCTGGAGGGACGGCGACCCGACGGACCGTTCCGGTTGCCGGTCGACCGCGCCTTCACCCTGCACGGCCACGGCACCGTCGTCGCCGGGTCGCCGCTCCGCGGAACCGTGCACCCCGGCGACCAGTTGGAGCTGCTGCCGAACCGCGTCCCCGTCCGGGTACGGTCGGTCCAGACCCACGGCGAGAGCCGGGACGTCAGTGGAGTCTCCACCCGCACGGCCCTCAACCTCGCGGGGCTGCCACGCGAGCAGGTCGAACGGGGCATGGAGATCGCAACGCCGGGGTTCCTCGAACCGACTCGCCGGCTCGTCGTCCGCCTGCAGGTGCTCGCCACGGCGTCGAGGCCGGTCGCCAACCGGGACGAGCATCGCCTCCACCTCGGGACGAGCGAGCAGACCGTCCGAGTCGTGCTTCGGGACGATGCGGTCCAACCCGGGCAGGCGGCGTTCGCCGAGCTGAGAACGCGCGAGCCCGTCGTCGCCGAGTACGGCCAGCGGTTCCTGATTCGTCGTGCCTCGCCGGCCACGACGATCGCCGGCGGGGTCGTGCTCGACCCATGCGTCCCCGATC
>JANQQW010000249.1 GCA_028284885.1 Planctomycetaceae bacterium | reverse complement strand
GCGAGGCAGAGGAGAAGCGGGCGGCGGCCCGGGTGAAGCTGGCGAGGGCCGACTTCACGGCGGGCGAGGCAGCACTCGCGGAAGCCTCGTCCAAGCTCGACGGGTTCACGGCCGATCTCGCCGCGGACCAGTCGGAGTTCGAGCGGGTGACCGAGCTGGTGGCGAGCCGGACGTTGGCCGACCGGTTGCTCGACGAGGTGCGTGAGCGACGGGACTCGGCGAGGGCACGGCTGAAGGGGGCGGAGTCGGCCGTGTCGACGGCGAAGGCGAACGTCGCCGTCGCGCGGGCGAGTGTGCGGGCGGCGAAGGCGGACCAGTCGGCCGCCGAGTCCGCCACCGAGGTCGAACGGAGACGGCTCGAGGAACTGGAGACCATGGCGGACTACGCCGTGTTGGTGGCCCCGTTCGACGGCGTCGTCACGTCCCGCACGATCGACCGGGGGGACCTCGTGCGGAACGCCCAGACGACCGAGCCGTCGGGCCTGCCGCTGTTCACGGTGGAGGACACGTCCCGGGTTCGCGTGCGTGTCGCCGTGCCGGAGGCGGACGCTGCCTGGATCGACTCCGACGACAGGCCGGGCGACGGGACGGGTGACGACGTGACCCTGCGGTTCAAGGCGCTCGGAGGCGAGCCGATCCACGGGACCGTCACGCGGCACGCGCACCGGCTCGACGACGCCACCCGCTCGCTCGAGGTGGAGGTCGTGCTCGACAACGACGGCCGGCTGCTGCCCGGCATGTTCGGCGAGGCGACGATCACGCTGAAGAAGAAGCCCGGCGCCGTCGTGCTTCCGGCGACCGCCGTCAGGTACGACGAGTCGGGGCGGAGCTTCGTCTACCTGGTCGGCACCGGCGACAAGGTCGAGGTGCTCGACGTGACGACCGGGCTCGACGACGGCAAGCGGATCGAGATCACGTCCGAACTCCCGAACGGTGCACGGGTCGTCGACGCAATCATCGGCCGGCTGCAACCGGGTCAACAGGTTCGCGTGAACTGAGGATGCCGGCCATGGGCCTGATTCGCTTCTCGCTTCGCAACCCGTTCGCCGTGCTCGCGGCGTCGGTGGGGCTGTGTCTGCTCGGGGCGGCGGTCATTCCGTCGATGCCGATCGACATCCTGCCGGACTTCAGGAAGCCGGTGATCGTCAGCTTCTTCTCCTACCCGGGCCTCCCGACGATGGAGATGGAGAAGAGCGTGACGTCGCGGGTGGAGCGGGCGCTCACGCTGGCCGGGCGAATCGAGCACCAGGAGTCGCGAACCGTCTCCGGGGCGGCCGTCATCAAGGTCGTGTTCCGGCCGGGGACGAACCCGAGTTCGGCGATGAACGACATCGTCAACCTCGAGGCGAGCGACATGTTCCACCTGCCGCCCGGCATCGAGTGGCCGTTCACGCTCCGCAGCGAGCCGGCGAACATGCCGGTCGTCCTCGCCGCCATCTCGGGCGACGGGCTGAGCGAGACCGAGCTCTACAAGATCGGCTACTACGCCGTGCGGAACAAGATGGGCGGCCTTCGCGGCGTGCAGATCCCGCACCCGTTCGGCGGCAAGTTCCGGCAGATGATGGTCTACGTCCGGCCCTCGGCCCTGCGGGCCCACGCACTCTCCGCGCGGGACGTCGTCGAGGCGATCCGGAAGGCGAACCTCGTCCTCGCGGCCGGCACCGCGAAGCTCGGCGAGATCGAGTACCAGGTCCACCCGGTCAACACGCTGCCGACGACCGAGGAGATCATGGCGGTGCCGATCGCCGTCCGCGACGGCCGGACGGTCTTCGTCCGCAACGTCGCCACCGTGAAGGACGACGCCGCGCTGCAGTACAACATCGTCCGCGTGAACGGCAAGCGGAGCGTCTACTGCCCACTGCTCCGCGAGCCGGGCGAGAACACCGTCGCCGTCGTCGACCGCATCTACGAGGGGATCGCGACCGAGATCCCGTTGATGAAGGAACGGGAGGAGATTCCCGAGGCGGCCGAGGTCACGCTCGTCAACGACCAGTCGGACTACATCCGCAACGCCATGCGGAACCTGTTCTACCAGGTCGGCCTGGGGGCGGTGCTCGTGGGAGCCGTGGTCTTCGTGTTCCTGCGGCGACTGCTGCCGACCGTGGCGATCGTCTCGACGATCGTGCTGTCGATGCTGGTCGGCGGGCTCGGGTTCTGGTTCACGGGCAACACGGTCAACGTGATGACGCTCGGCGGCGTCGCACTCGCGATCGGGACGGTCGTCGACGCGGGGATCGTGGTCGTCGAGAACGTCGTCCGGCACCAGCGGATGGGGAAGTCGCCGCTGGAGGCGGCGAGCGACGGGGCGGCCGAGGTGGCGACGCCGATTCTCGCCGGCACCGTCACCACGCTCGCCGTCTTCGTCCCGGCGATCTTCCTGACCGGCATGATCCAGTCGCTCTTCGAGCCGCTCTCGATCGCCGCGGCGAGCACGATCGGGGCGAGCTACTTCGTCGCGATGACGGTCGTCCCGGCGTTCTGCGCCCGGTTCGTCCGCAGCCGTGTGCGACCGACGGACGAGACCGGGGAGGCCACCGAACCAACCGGGCTCTACGCGCGAGTCCTCGCCCGGGCGATCGCCGCGAGGCACGTCGTGTTGGCCGTCATGCTCGGCGGCGTGGCGCTCTCCGGACTGCTGCTGCCGTTCGTCGGCACGGAGCTCTTCCCCGACGTCGACGCCGGCACCTTCGAGATTCGGATCAAGACGTTGCCCGGCACGCGGCTGGAGGAGACCGAGAAGGTGGTCGCTCGCGTGGAGGACGCGATTCGCGGCGAGATCCCGGACGGCGAGATCGAGACGATCATCTCGAACATCGGGCTGCCGGTCGGCAAGGGGGCCGGGTTCTCCACGATCCTCAGCTCGAACTCCGGTCCGGATACCGCCTACGTCATCGTCAACCTGAAGCAGCGGGGCCGGTCGAACAGCACGGCCGACTACGTCCGGCGACTCCGCGGCGTGTTCGCCGAACGGTTCCCGCGGGAACGGTTCCTGTTCGTCCGCGGCGGCATCGTCAACATGGCCCTCAACGAGGGCGTCCCGACGCCGATCAGCGTGCAGGTCTCCGCCGGCACCATCGGCAAGTGTCGCGAGGAGGCCGAGAAGGTCGTCGAGGTGCTGAAGGGCGTTCCCGGCGCCGTCGACGTCCAGATCGCCCAGTCGCTCGACTACCCGCAACTCGACGTCCAGGTCGACCGCGTCCGGGCGAAGTACCTGGGGCTCGACCAGAAGGAGATCGCCGAGACCGTGCTCACGGCGCTCGGGTCGAGTGTCGGCTACGCCCCCACGATCTGGGTCGATCCGGCGACCGGCATCGACTTCTTCATGGGCGTGCAGTACGAGTCGAACGAGATCGAGTCGCTCGACCAGATCCGGAACATCCCGCTGTCGCTCAGCACGCCGGACGGGCCGAAGACGATTCCGCTCGGGCAGGTGGCGGACGTGCGGCGGGTCAACATCCCCGGCGAGGTCGCCCACTACGACATCGCCCGGGTGAACGACGTGCACGTCAACGTCGACGGACGGGACGTCGGTTCCGTCGCGGCGGACGTCGAACGGGCCCTCGCCACGCTGCCGAACGAGTCCGGCGTGACCCGCACGCTTCGTGGCCCGGTCGAGACGATGAAGTCTGGCGGCCGGCTGCTCGGCCTCGGTCTCGCCGTCGCCGCCGTGCTCGTCTACCTGGTGATGCTCGCCCAGTTCAAGAGCTTCGTCGACCCGCTCGTCATCATGCTGTCGGTACCGCTCGGCCTGTCCGGCGTGGTCGTCGCGCTGTTCGCGACGGGGACGACCCTCAACATCCAGTCGCTCGTGGGGACGCTGATGATGATCGGCGTCGTCGTGAACAACGCGATCCTCATCGTCGAGTTCGCGAACCAACTGCGCGACCGAGGCTACGAGACGCGCGACGCGGCGATCACGGCGGCCGGGGTTCGGCTGCGGCCGATCCTGATGACCTCGTTGACGCTCGTCGCCTCGATGCTGCCGCTCTGCTTCCCGATCGCTCCGGGCAACGAGGCGATGATCCCGCTTGCTCGGGCTCTCGTGGGCGGCATGGTCGTCTCCACGGCGTTGACGCTGTTCCTCGTGCCGTGCGTGTACGTCATGGTCAAGCCGTCCGGGACGCGGGCGAACTGACCGCGACGCCGGCAGACGTCACATGCGGAAGTGGAACGTGTCGCAGACGTACCGCCACGTCCACTGGGCCGCCGTGCGGTGGGCGACCGTGATGCGGGCGTGGCCGCGGAGGCCCGTTCTCAGCAGTGACCGGTCGGCGTCGGGGAGCTGGTCGAAGCGGATGACGGCCCGGTAGGTCGCCGCGTCGGGGCGTTCGCTGCCGTCGTCGCCGCGGGTGGTGTCGAGGTCGCCGCCGTGCCGTCGGGCGAGATGGGACTCGACCTCCTCGAGGTGCCGTGGGGCGACCGAGTCGAGTCGGCCGGAGAAGGTCCGCCCGGGAACGTGGCCCAGCCGGACGGTCACGGGCTGGCCGACCGCGAAGTCGGCCCGTTTCCGCTGGTCGAGGTAGGCGACCAGATGGAACTCGTCGCCGGGGGCGATGCCGAGCAGTCTGGTCTTGGCCGACAGCCGCGTGCCGACGTTCCCCTCGTCGAGCGGCTCGCCCGACCATCTTGGCAGCTGCCGCCCGTCGTCGTTCCGTTCGGACTTGCGGGCCGGCGCGACCACGGTCCCGGCGACGGGGGCCGTCACCTCGAGGTCGCGCGACCGTCGCTCGAACTCGTCGAGCCGCTTGCCGAGCGACTCGTACGAGGCGACCGCGACCGTCTCGTTCGCCGTGTCGCCGAGCGCCCGGAAGGCGGCGACCTCGACCGCCTTCGAGCGACGGGCCGAACGAAGCTGGGCGATGCGGTCGAAGTAGGCGGTCTCGTGAAGGTCCGCGAGCTTCTGGCCGACCTCAACCCGGTCGCCCGGGCGGACGTGGACCGCGACGAGCGTGGCGTCCGTCCCGGCGTAGACGTGTCGCAGCCCGACCGGCTCGACCACGACGGGAACCTCCACCCGCCAAGGCAGCGGGAGCGCGAGTGCGGCCCACACAGCCGCGCTCGCGACGAGCCCACTGAACGCGATGCGGAAGAGTTTCACGGGGGATCTCCTCGGGGCGGTGAGCAGCCGGTAGAGCGTGAGCGACGTCGAGTACAGCATCGTCCCGACCGACGCGAGGCCGAGCAGCAGTCCCAGCGACTGCAGGCCGTACGGCTCGAGGATGCTGTGCAGCAGCAGCACGATGCCGAGCACGATGAACCACCGGTACGCCGCCGCCGCGACGGCGTAGAGCACGAACCAGCCGAAACCGCGTTCCGGACGGTTCGGGTCCCGGGGCTGTTCGAGGCCGAGGACGTTCTCGGCGAACCAGTCTCGCGTCGCGCGGTCGGCCTTCATCCGCAGGTTGGGAATCTCCAGCCAGTCGCACAGCAGGTAGTAGCCGTCGTACCGCAGCAACGGGTTCAGGTTGAACAGGATCGTCGTCAGCGAGGTGACGAAGAAGACGTTCAGGCAGAGGTGGTTGAAGGGCCCCGGCCGGCTGAACCACCACAGCCAAAAGGCGGCCGCGGAGATCAGCAGTTCGACGTACATGCCCGCTGCCCCGACCGCCATCCGCCGCGACCGCGACGGCAGCGTCCACGAGTCGGAGACGTCGCAGTACAGGGCCGGGCTGAAGACGAGGAAGGCGACGCCGATCTCGTGGCACTCCCCCCCGTTGTGCTTGCAGGCGAAGCCGTGCCCGAGCTCGTGCAGGACCTTCGCGAGCCCCATCAGCAGCCACAGCGGCCACAGGTTCGACCACGACAGGAACTCGCCGAACGACGGCAGCCGTCGTTGGAACTCGTCGAACACGACGAGCAAGGCCGTCCACGACGAGACGACGAACAGGATGCCGAGCGCGATCGCCACCGGGTGCATCGTCCAGCGGACGAAGGGGTAACCCGCCTGCAGGAACGACTCGGGGTCCCAGCCCGGGAGGCGGATGTAGAGCAGGCTCCGCACGGCCCGCCAGGTCGCCTTCCGCCGCCGCTCCCGTTCCCGCTCGGCGAGCGGCTCCGCCTGCCCGATCTCGTTCGAGACGACGAGCCCCTTCTGGTGCAGGTCGACGACGAGCTTCTGGAGGTCGGAGGTCCGCAGACGCTGGCCAGGGAACCGCCGTTGGAACTCGTCTCGCAGATCCTCGAGGCTCCGCTCGCCGTCGAGCAACCGCAGCAGAGTGTACTGCTCGGACCGCAGCCGAAAGTACGTCAGCGTGACCGGATCCTTCACGATCCAGAACTCGTTGTCCTGCCAGACCGACGGCTCGCAGACGAGGTCCGAGCGGACCTCCATCCGCACCGGTCGGCGGGTCGACGGGACGACGTTCTGCGGTTTCATCGGAGTCCGGGTAGTCCGGGAGGACGGGTGAGCGGGCGAGTCCTACCCCGTTGGCCGAATCGTGTAAACCCGTGTTCTCGAAGACGTTTCGCAGCGAGGGGAGATGTCGTACGGTGTGGCTGTCGCACCGCACTCGCACTCGACTGAAGCCGATGCCCACCCACGTTCGACTGCTGATCACCGCCCTGTTCGCTCTGTCCGCGCCGCTCGACGGGATCACCGCGGAGCCGGGGGTCCGTCGGGACGTCGAGTTCGCCCGCGTCGGCGAGCACCGGCTCGCGCTCGACTTGTACGTCCCGAAAGAGGTCGAAAGGCCGCCGGTCGTCGTCTGGGTGCACGGCGGGGCGTGGCGACGCGGGTCGCGGGACAACGTCCCGGTCGCCGGACTGACGAAGCACGGCTTCGCCGTCGCCAGTGTGGACTACCGGCTCAGCCCGGTCGCCCGGTTCCCGGCCCAGGTTCACGACGTCAAGGCCGCCATTCGATTCCTACGGGCGAACGCCGACGAACTGGGCATCGACACCGACCGGGTCGCGATCGCGGGGGCCTCGGCGGGCGGACACCTCGCGGCCCTCGTCGGCGTGACGAACGGACACAGCGAACTCGAGGGCAATGTCGGCCAGAACTCGAAGCAGTCGTCGGACGTCGCCGCGATCGTCTCGTTCTACGGCGCCTCGAACCTCCAGACGATCCTCTCCCAGTCGACTCCGCACGGGCTGAGCGTTCGCGTGCCTGCCCTCGAACTCCTGCTCGGTGGCCGGCCCGAGAAGCGGCCGGAACTGGCCAAGCTCGCGAGTCCGGTCGCCCACGTCGACGACGGCGACCCGCCGTTGTTCCTGCTGCACGGCGACCAGGATCCGCAGATGCCGGTCAACCAGTCGCACGAACTGCAGGGCAGGTACCAGCGGGTCGGCCGGCCGGTCCGGTTCGACGTCGTCCACGGGGCCGCCCACGGAGGCGAGGCGTTCTACACGGACGAACGACTCGAAGCCGTGGCCAGCTTCCTGCGAGACGCGACGGCGAAGCCCGACACGAGCGCGGCCCCCTGACGCCGGTCGCTGCCCGCCCTCCGGGACCGCTGCTATACTCGCCGACTCGCTCGATTTCGCACGTCTCGGAAGGCGGACACGTGAAGGTTCTGGTTGTCGGACAAGGTGGTCGCGAGCACGTGCTCGCCTGGAAACTCGCGCAGTCGCCCAAGGTGACGGCCGTCTTCTGTGCCCCCGGGAACGCCGGGACGGCCGAGGACGTCACCAACGTGCCGATCGCCGCGACGGACGTCCCGAAGCTCATCGAGTTCGCGAAGTCGGAGGAGATCGACCTGACCGTCGTCGGTCCCGAGGCACCGCTCGTCGTCGGCGTCGTCGACGAGTTCCAGAAGGCCGGGCTGCGGGTCTTCGGTCCGTCGGCCTCGGCGGCCCGACTGGAGGGGAGCAAGGAGTTCGCCAAGACGCAGATGCGGCGGGCCAACGTGCCGACGGCCGACTTCCACGTCTTCGAGAAGCTCGCCGACGCCGAGAACTTCATCGAGGAACGAACCGACGAGCCGCTGGTCGTGAAGGCGGACGGACTGGCGGCCGGCAAGGGCGTGAGCGTCTGCGAGACCTCCGAGGAGGCGTTGGCGGCCGTGCGGGCGGCGATGGCGGACCGCGTCTTCGGGGAGGCGGGCCACCGGGTGCTGATCGAGGAGAAGCTGACCGGGCAGGAGGCGAGCATCCTCGCCATCGTGGACGGCAACACGATCCTGCCGCTCGAACCGGCCCAGGACCACAAGCCGGCGCACGACGGCGACACCGGCCCGAACACCGGCGGAATGGGGGCCTACTCGCCCACGCCCCTCGTCACGCCCGAGACGATGGACGCGGTCGTCGAGGACGTGCTCGTGCCGATCGTCCACCAGATGAAGCGGGACGGCTGCATCTTCCGCGGCATCCTGTACGCCGGGCTGATGATGACGAACAAGGGACCCAGCGTGCTGGAGTTCAACGTCCGCTTCGGCGACCCCGAGGCTCAGCCGGTGCTGATGCGGCTGAAGACGGATCTCTTCGACGTGCTGTGGGCCGCGACCGAGGGGCGGCTTCGCGAACTGCCGCCGCTGGAGTGGGACCCGCGACCGGCCGTCTGTGTGGTCATGGCCTCCGAGGGGTACCCGGGGCCGTACGAGAATGGCCTGCCGATCCGCGGCCTCGCCGACGCGGCGACGCTGCCGGACACCAAGGTCTTCCACGCCGGGACCCGGCTCGACGGCGAGCAGGTCGTCACCGACGGCGGTCGCGTCCTCGGCGTCACGGCCCTCGGCGACAACGTTTCGGACGCGAAGCTTCGCGCGTACCAAGCGGTCAAGCCGATCCGCTGGGACGGGGCCTGGTGCCGCAAGGACATCTCGGACAAGGCACGCGAGAGCGAGTGACCGTCAGGCGGCCGACCCGTTCCGTTCCTGAAGCAGCGGCACGACTTGGGCGAGCACCCGCCGCATGTCCTTGACGATGCCCGCCTCGAGCTCGTCGGTCGTCAGCCCCTCGCACGCGTTCACGCACGCCCGGATTCGGCGGGCGATCTCGCGGTTCTCGGGCGTGTCCTCGCCGTGCAACTCGCCTTCCGGCGTCACCACGAACTCCGGAACGCCGGCGGACTTCTCGGGTGTGTTGCTCACGTGATCAGGCCCCTGCGGACGTGGACCGGTCGTGCCCCGCGTGGACAGGATCACAGCCCGTACAGTCATCGTCGGCATTCTGCGGCTTCTGGTTGAATCGGACCGGGGTTCCGATCGACTCACCAGAGCAGGTCGGCCCGCCGCTCGACCGCCAGTTCGGCGACCGCACGGGCACACGCGGCGGTCGCAGTTGCCTCGTCGAACAACTCGGCGAGCCGGATCCGTGGCCGGACGTCTCGCAGGGCCGTTCGTTCGAGTGCCCGCTCGACCAGCCACGACCCGCTGCCCGAGGTGAGGACGTGGTCGAACGGTCCCGACTCGGCGACCGTTCGGTCGATCGCTCGGCCGAGGCGTTCGACGTGGGCGTCCGCGACTTCGCGGGCGATCGCATCGATCTCCTGCTCCGTCACCTCCGTCGTGTCGCAACAGATCGCACGGGCGAGGCGTTCGCGTGCATGGACTCGCGTGGCGGGCCGCCCGTTCGCCGTTTCGCAGTCGTCGGGTGCCTCCTCGACCTCGCCCAGCACCAGTGACACGTCAAGCATCGTGGCGAACAACTCGGGAACGAGCGGGCAGCGGGCCCCTCGGAAGGCAACCTCCTGTCGAACGTGGAACGCTGGCGTGCGGCCGGCCCCCGAGTAGACGAGTTCGCCGGACGTCAGTCGTTCGACGTCGGTCAGACCGCGCGAGTCGGGCAGGCCGTCGCGGAGTGGGACGAGATCGGTCGTCGTCGATCCAATGTCGATCAACAGGGCCCGCCCCTCCGGAACGAGTCGTCCCAGCCAGGTCGCCTGGGCGTGCCAGTTCGCGGCCGCCACGAGCAACGGGAACTCCCTCGCTACGTCCGGCGTGACGAACTCGCCGCCGGTCTGCCAGACGGCGACCGCGGCGTGCCGTTCCCGGGCGACGGTGGCCGTCGCGTGCACGACGTGCGCAACGCCCTCGGACTTCGTCCGGAAGCAGTCCGCCAACTCGGCCGTCGTCGTCAGTGCGAGAAGCTCGACCTCGCCGAAGTCGAGCAGCGAGTCGCGCAGGACCTCGACGAGACGGTCCGGCTCACGCCAGATCGGGAACGGCCGGCTGACCGCCTTGCCGGCGACGTCCGCCAACTTCACGTGGGCCCCGCCGACGTCGAGTCCGATCACCTGCACGACTTTGACCTCCCGACGGGGCCCGGACTCACTTCAACGCCAGCCGGGTCGAACTCGATGGTCTCGTCACGCCAGCGAACCGGTGCCTCGCTGCCGTCGAACAACCGTGCCGCGAGATTCTGCCGTGTTCGCCGACGGTGTCCGAGGTAGCTCGTCGTCAGCCGTGGATTCACCTCCACCACGACCGGCTGGCGGGGAGCCCCCGACGGGAAGAGGAGGTCGATTCCGACGAAGCCGCGAAGCCCCGGGATCGTCTGGAGCAGATGGCGGACGAGATGCTGCGTCGCACGCTCCGCCTCGGCGTCCAGTGGAAGCGGGATTCGTCCCCCTTCGTAGGCGAGCGTCTCCGCTGCGAGCCGTTGCCGGGCGACCGGGAGCACGTCGAAGTCGTCACTCGACCGGACGATCAACGAGACAGACCCCGGTGTGCCCGCCACGAAGGGCTGCACGACGTCGCCCGTCGTCAGCGCGGCCGCCACGACTCGAGGATCGTCGAGCACCCGAATTCCGCCGGAACCGGCTCCGTCGCGTGGCTTCACGACGAATCTCCCGCTGTCCGGCCACGTGCCCGCGTCCGGCTCTCCTGCGAGCGTTGGAATCGTCGGGATGCCGTGACAGACCAGTCGGTCGTGCAGGCGGAGTTTGTCGGTGCACGAGTCGATCGCCTCGGCGTCGCAACCGAGCCACCGAACCCGCGACCTCGCGACGAGCTCGTGGCACCGCTGGAGGATGCCGTCGAACTCCGGAGCCACGACGAGCGCGGCGTCGCAGTCGTGAAGGGCCGACTGAAATCGGGCGTCGAAGTCCTCCGAACTGCCGGGCGAGAGTTCGACGACCGTCGTACGGGGCAGTGCGGCGAAGTCCGTACGCACGGCCTCGAGCATCGCACGGCCCTCCGTGGCGAGCGACTCGGGAACCTCGTTCGACGGCAGTCCGCCGGCCGTCACGTACTCGGCGACGAGGACTCGCACGGTCATGCCCGGCTGGGCTCGAACAGCCCGACCACGTCTTCGTGCGACTGCCCGTGCACCAGGACCACGGCGGTGTCGCCCGGCTGCAGCTGGTCGTCTGCGGAGGGCACCTTGACGTACCCCTCTCGCTCGTAGGCGGCGACGAAACCGCTCCGAAACTGGACGTCCCGAAGCGGTGCGAGCGTGACCGGGGCCCCTTCGAGAATCTCGACCTCCCAGATTTCCGCCCCCGTCTCGCCGACCTCCGACCGGCCGGCGATCGGCCCGGGCTCCACCATGCCGAGCACCTCCCGCGCCATCACCTCGCGCGGGCTGACGACCACGTCGATGCCGAGCCGGGCGAGTACGATGCCGTAGTCCGGCCGTCGGACGATCCCGAGCACCCGGCCGGCCCCGAGTTCGCGTGCCTCGACCCCGCAGACGATGTTGTCCTCGTCGTGCCCCATCGCGGCGACGAACACGTCCGACTTGCCGACGCGGGCCTCCTCGAGTTCCTTCTGCCGCGTCGCGTCGGCACAGAGGACCGTCGCCGACTCGAGTCTCCCGGCCAGGTCCTCGCAGCGGGCATGCGACTCCTCCAGCAGGACGACGCTGAACCGCCCGCGTTCCAGCATGCGAGCAAGGTTGAAGCCGATCTCCCCCCCGCCGGCGATCACGACGTTCAGCCGCGGCGGCCGCCGGTACTCGAACAGCTTCTGCACCTTCTCGAGTCCGTCACGCGAACCGATCAGCGTGACGTGGTCGCCCGCGGCGATCTGGTCGTCGGCCCCGGCCACGACCGTGCGTCCGTTCGACGAGATCAGCCCGATCCGCACGTCCCGTGGAAGCTCCAGTTCGCGCAACGGCACCCCGACGACTCGCGAGGCCCCCTCGACCTCGAGATCCTGCACTTCGATCGCCCCGCGGGCGAGGTGCTCCATCGCGAACAGGCCCTGCGACCGCACGCTCTTGGCCAGTTCGAGGGCGGTGAGGTGCTCGATGCTGAGGAGCCGGTCGATGCCGAAGTGCCGTTGGTAGTCGAACGTGCTCGTGTCACGCAGCGCGGGGTTCTGTGCCCGGGCGACACAGCGTTGCGCTCCCATCGCCTTCGCCAGGCTCGACCCGATGAGGTTGACCTCGTCGCGGCTGGTCACCGCCAGGCAGACGAGGGCACTCTGGACACCGGCCTGGAAGAGCGTGACGGCGTCACAGGCGGAGCCGCACGTCGTTCGCACGTCGACCCGCTCCTCCACCTCGTCCAGCACCTTCGAGTTGTCGTCGATGATCGTCACGTTGTGGCCGTGGGCGCACAGCGTCTCCGCGATCGAAGTGCCGACCGTACCGGCCCCCAGAATGACGACGTTCGAAGCCACGTGGTCCTCTCCTTCCCGAGTCCGCTGACGCGATTGTAGCGGAGTCGGACTGGTCACCACGAGGGACGTGGCTGGACCGGATTGTCCTTTTGCCAGCTTGTGCAAGCGGGACGACGAGCAGACGATGGGGCTTTCGATTACTGGAGCTTCTCTCGTGCGCATCGCCTGCCTGCTGCTCTTCGGCACTCCGATCTCCCTTCTCGCGGCCGACTGGCCCCAGTTCCGCGGCCCGGACGGCCGCGCGGAGGCGGTCGAAGACGTCCGCCTCCCCGACGAGTTGGACCTCGAACAGCATCGACGATGGAAGGTGGCCGTGCCGAAGGGGCACTCCTCGCCGGTCGTCGTCGGCGGCCGCGTGTTCCTCACCGCCTTCGACGGCGAGCGGCTCGAGACGATTGCCCTCTCCGCCGAGACTGGCGAGACCCTGTGGCGGAAGACGGCGCCGCACGAGCGGTTGGAGAGGGTTCACCGCGTGGGCAGCCGGGCCACGCCGACGGTGGCGAGCGACGGGTCGAACGTCGTCGCCATGTTCGGCTCGGTCGGCCTGTTCTGCTACGACACGGCCGGCGAACTGAGATGGCACGTGCCGATGGGGCCGTTCGACAACTCGTTCGGGGCGGCCTCGTCGCCGCTGATCGTCGGGAACCGTATCGTCCTCCTGCAGGACCACGACACCGGCTCACATCTCCTCTGCATCGACGTCGCAAACGGCAAGCCGATCTGGCGAACGGAGCGACCGGAGGCGAAACGCGGATTCTCGACTCCGGCGGTCGTCCAGTCCGAGAACGGGACCGAGATCGTCGTCGCGGGCTCCGGACGACTCACCGCGTACGACCTCGAGAACGGCCAGCCGATGTGGTTCGTCCGCGGCCTGTGCCGCGTGGTCAGCAACACGCCCGTGCTCGGACGTGACGGTCTGCTGTACGTCGCCAGCAACGGCGGAGGCTCGGCTCCGAACGAACCCGCGTTCGCGGAGGTCGTCGCGGACCGGGACGCCAACACGAACGGCAAGCTCGAACAGAAGGAACTCCCCGGCAGCCCGATCAAGAGCTTCTTCGGCCAGTTCGACGCCGACAAGGACGGCTCGCTCGACGAGGCCGAGTACGAGAGCGTCCGGACGATCTTCGCCGAGGCGAAGCCCTCGGCCTTCGTCGTCCGCCCCGGAGGGGAGGGTGACGTCACCGAGTCGCGGGTGGCGTGGACACAGCCGCGTGCCGTCCCCAGGAACGCCTCGCCCGTGCTCGCCGGCGGAGCGTTGTTCGTCGCCCGCGACGGCGGCATCCTGATCTCGGTCGACGCGGAGAACG
>JANQQW010000235.1 GCA_028284885.1 Planctomycetaceae bacterium | reverse complement strand
CGATGTCGAGGGTAACTTGGATCGGAGAGCCGAATTCTGAGTTCTCCGACTGCTCCGACAGCACCGCGATCTCTAGCGCCGTCAGCGCCCGCCGCGCGTCGCCGTCGCTCGTGGTCGCCAGGTGCGCAACCGCTTCGTCGTCCACTGCGAGCGGCAGCTTGCCGTAGCCGCGTTCTTCATCCTTGATCGCCCGACGCAGCAGCGTCTCCACCTCGTCTTCGCTCAGCGGCTCAAAGTTGAACACCTGCGACCGGCTCACCAGCGCGCTGTTGACCGCGAAGTACGGGTTCTCGGTGGTCGCGCCGATCAGCGTCACGATCCCGCGCTCGACGTCGCCGAGCAACACGTCCTGCTGGGCCTTGTTGAACCGGTGGATCTCGTCGAGGAAGAAGATCGTGCGCCGGCCGTCCGCCTCGAGACGCTTGCGGGCTTCGTCGAGCACGTAACGCACGTCCTTGACCCCGACGGCCGCCGCGTTCCCCCGCTCGAAATGGGCCGAGCTCTGCCGGGCGATCAGCTCGGCGAGCGTGGTCTTGCCCGTGCCAGGCGGGCCGTAGAAGAGCAACGAACTGAGCCGGTCTGCTTCGAGCATGCGCCGCAGCAGCTTCCCCTCGCCGAGGAAGTGCGACTGCCCGGCGAACTCGTCGAGGCGGCGCGGCCGCATCCGCGACGCCAACGGCTCAACGGCTCGGCGGTGCGACTCACGTCGTGACTCGAACAGGTCCGGCATACCGGGCATGGTAGATCGCGGCTCCCGCCGGGACGTTCTGAACGATAAGCGAGCAACGGACAGGCAGACCGGCCAAAACGTCCGTCCCTCGCCGTATCAAATCACTTTACACCCCCCAATTCACCGGTTTTTTTTGCGTATCGAGTGAAGCAGTTGGTTCATGCCCCCGATCTCGCTTTGGTCGCGCGGGCAGTGCCCACCGACCGCGAGTTCTGCACCGTCATCCTGCCACCAGGGACCACTTCCATGTTTGCCAAGTTCTCTTCGCTCGGTTTGGGGACCCGTATCATCTCGGTTGTGATCACGGTTGTAGTCGCCGTCGTCGCCATCAACTACGTGCTCTTCGTCGGGAAGTACCGCGACTCGGCGCAGCAGGGGATGGTCGACAAGGCCGCCGCGTTCACCGCCACCGCAGACGAAGCCAAGAACTTCGCCGCACAGCAGCTCCACAAGAACGACGCCTTCGACAAGGAAGCGTTGCTCGCCGATCTCGCGGAAGTGCAGGCCGCGGGCCGCGACTACAAAGAGGCGAAGATCTTCAACACGGTGCCGGTCGTCGTAGGTTGGAAGTCGGCCCAGGAAGCCGCCGACCGCGAAGGCCTGAACTTCCGCATCACCTCGTTCGAGGCGCGGAACCCCGAGAACGAGCCGGAGTCTCCCTTCACGGACGAACTGCTGACGGACCTGACCCAACAGGTCGAGGGCGGCGGCGACGAGACGATCCACCGGGTCGACGGGGAGTCCAACACCCTGCACTACATGCGGGCGATCCGCGTCACCACCGACGCCGGCTGCATGATGTGCCACGGCGACCCCGCAACCAGCCCGACCGGCGACGGCAAGGACATCCTCGGCTTCCCCATGGAGAACTGGGAAGACGGCTACATGCACGGCGCGTACCACGTCGAGATGCCGCTCGCCCCGGTCGACGCTCAGGTCGCGTCGTTCGTTGGCTTCGGGCTGATGTGGACCGTGCCCGTCGTCGCCGCCGCCGTGTTTGCCTTCGTCGTTCTTTTGCGGTGGATGTTCGGGCGGCCGGTGAAGGCCTTGATCGATCGGGTCCGTGACATCGCGGAAGGCGAGGGCGACCTGACCCAGCGCGTCGAGACCCGTGGCCAAGACGAGCTCGGGCAACTCGGATACTGGTTCAACCAGTTCGTGCAACGCATCCACGACGTGATCCTCACCGTGAACCGCGCGACCGACGAAGTCGCCTCCGCGGCGACCGAGATCGCCTCGACGTCCGACGAGATGGCCCGCGGCATGGCCGAGCAGAACGCTCAGGTCACGCAGATCAGCGCCGCGGTCGAGGAGATGTCGGCGTCCGTGGTCGAGGTCGCCCGCAAGAGCGCCGACGCGTCGGCCAACGCCGAGCAGTCCGGCGCCGCCGCGACCGAGGGCGGCCAGATCGTGAACGACACGATCGAAGAGATGAAATCCATCAGCGAGGCCGTCGACGGCTCCGCCCACTCCGTCCAGGAGCTCGGCAAACGCGGCGAGCAGATCGGCGAGATCGTCGCCACCATCAACGACATCGCCGACCAGACGAACCTGCTCGCCCTCAACGC
>JANQQW010000309.1 GCA_028284885.1 Planctomycetaceae bacterium | reverse complement strand
TGCTCGTCCTTCAGCGGGACGGCGTTGACCTCCACGTCGACCCACTCGCCGTCCACCCCCTTCATGCGGGCCGTGCGGCAGACGGGGCGGCCGGTCTCGATGACCTGCCGCAGCGGGCACTCGGCGTCGGGCAGCGGTCGTTCGCCGTCCGCGTAGAACAGCATTCGGCTGGTCCACGTCTGGTTGAGCATCTTGGCCGCGGTGTGGCCCAGCAGCCGTTCGACGCCGCGACTCCAGAGGACGCACCGTAGGTCGGAGTCGACGACGTAGAAG
This sequence comes from Planctomycetaceae bacterium, assembly GCA_028284885.1. Lineage (GTDB taxonomy): Bacteria > Planctomycetota > Planctomycetia > Planctomycetales > Planctomycetaceae > JANQQW01. The sequence continues at coordinate 26,510 of JANQQW010000309.1, read as the reverse complement.
CCGTCGTACATGCTCTCGAGCATGTAGAGGTACGAGAAGATGTGGCAGAGGGTGTGGGCGTCGAGGGCGTCGTCGACGGAGTGGGTCTGCGAGGGGGTCTCGACGAGGCTCGGGTCGTTCTCGTCGAAGGGGAGACCGTCGAGGCTGATCCACCGTTCGAGGGCGGAGACGACGTTCCCGTCGAACTGGGTGCCGGCCCCCTTCTTGAGCTCGCTCATCACCTCGGCGTGCGGGCGGCCGCGGCGGTGGGCCTGGTCCCGGCTGATCGAGTCGTAGGCGTCCGCGACCGTGAGGATGCGGGCCCCCTGGTGGGCACGCCCCATCGACCCCGGTCCGCGGCGAAGCCCGGAGGAGACGTCGTAGACCTCGCCGAGGACCGCGAGCACCTCGTCGTCCACGCGGCAGGCCTGCAGGATGTCGATCACGATGTTGTTGTGGACGGTGATCAGCTCGGTCTCCTCGTGGCTGAGGCGGCCGGGCTTGTAGAGGACGTTGTCCGGGATGCCGATCTTGCCGACGTCGTGCAGCAGCGAGGCGATCTCGAGCATGCGGAGGTCTCGTCCCTCCCAGCCGAGGTACTCGGCCATGCCGACCGAGAGCTGGGCGACGCGTCGCGAGTGCTTCATGGTCGGCACGTCGCGGTAGTGCAGGGCGGACAGCAGCGTACGGAGCGCTCCCTGCGTGATGATGCCCTGCAGCGGGTCGTGCTCCAGGGCGGCCTCGTCGTCCGCGCGGCGGGACAGCCGCATCAGGTTCAGCAGGACCCGCGAGGAGTCCATGGGGTGCCCGGCCGGCACGACGGCCGATCCGACGAGTTCTTCAGCGGCGAGACGCGTGGCCATGACCGACTCCGGATGCGAGACTTCGGCCGGACGACCCGTCGAGCGGTTCGTACGGCGAGATCACGCACAGCGAGTGCTGCGGCGCAATCGTGCAACGCTAGGTCGGGTGTGGCGTGTGTCAAATCGGCATCACGCCGACGACAACCAGAAACGCGGGGGGGAGTCGGGTCGCTCCGCCTACTCTTCCTCGCCGCCCTTGTCGGCTTCCGCTTCGGCCTCGGCCGCCGGGGCGGGGGCAGGGCCCTCGATCGGCTCCTTGACCGGCTGCACGAAGTACAGTTTCTTGCCCTTGGCGAGCAGCTGCTCCACCTTGGCGTCGGCCTCGGCCCGCTGGTCGTACGGGAAGCGCGCCTCTTCCTTCATGTTGCCGCCGTAGACCACCCAGACGAGCCGCATGCGAGCCGCGGCCTTCGCCTTCTTCTTGCGAGTGGTCTTCTTCTTCGTGGCCTTCTTCCTCTTCTTCGTCGTCGAAGAGGACTCGAGCTTCTCGGCTGCCTCGACTTCGCGACGTTTGTCGAGGCGGCTGGCCGTCTTGCGAGCCATGGAGATTCGCTCCGAAGAAAAGCAGGGGCAACACGTTACGGCCAGCAGCCTGGCCGCGGGATTCGATCGAATCCGTCATCATATCCGTTCCCGAGGCAACTCGCCAGCGAACGGACCGCTCCGGGCAACACCACGCCTCGAAAGGACTTGCAACCCTCGGACGCCACCCGGGTTGGCTGGCTGGTCGGCCGCCCGACACGGGCAATCGGCACGGGCGTTTTCACAGGACCGACCCGAATAACCTGTTCAACCACTGCATCCCGGTCGATCTAGAGGGACAGTGGGATGAACGCCGCGACGGACGGCCCGCGGACCGGCCCTCCGTCGTCGCCTCGCAGCGCACGAAGCGACTGTCGGGCAGGGCGTTCAGGGAAACTGTGGAAAACGGCAAGGAGACCAACGATGCGGAACCGCACCCAATGGGTGGCCACGATGGCGCTGCTGGCGGCCATGCCGGCGACGACCTTCGCCGGCCCCTTCGACTTCTTCCGGAAGTCGAAGGACGAGGCCACGGTCAATCAGGAAACGGCCGAGCAGATCGCCGGAGCGATGCGGGCGGCCAACCTCCGCGGACGGGACGTGGAGATCGAGTTCAGGGACGGCACGGCGATCCTCACCGGGATGATCGAGGACGCCACGCAGAAGGCGAAGGCCACCCAGGCCGCCTCGCACGTGCCGGGGGTCGAAACGGTCGACAACCGCATGCGAGTCCTCGGCCAGCAGGCCCCGACGCCCGTCGGACGGATCATCCAGACCGCGGCCGCCGAGCCCCGGACGGCTCCGTCGAACGTGCGGACCGCCGCCGCGACCGACACGCCGCCCGCCGACTGGGCACCGCGTCAACGGCCCGAGACCTCGGTCTTCGCCGACGCTCCGCGGACCCAGGTCGCGCCGAAGCCGGCGATTCGCCCGACGTCCGGGACGAAGCCGGCCGGCATGACCAACCAGGAGATCGCCCAGTCGATCGCCGACACGATCGCCAGCTCCGACGTGCGTGGCCAGCGGATTCGCATTCGCGTGCAGAACGGCACCGCCGAGATCGGTGGCGAGGTCGCCAGCCGCGGTGAGTGGGACACGATCACGCGTCTCGCCGGGACCGTTCCGGGTGTGCAGCGAGTGAACAACAAGATGACGGTCTCCGCGGACGCGGCGGCCGAGCAGTTCGACCCGCGGGCCGCCTACGCTGCCCAGCAGGCCGCGTGGGCCCACCAGGCCGCGATGGCCCAGCAGAGTCGGTACGCCGGCATGCAGCCGATCGTTCCGGTGAACTACCAGCAGCAGGTGGCCTACCAACAGCAGATGGCCGCCCAGCGTGGCTTCGTGCCGCCCGGTCAGGACGCCCCGGCCGCCATGCAAGCCTACGGCCACCCGGGTGCCGGCATGGCCAACCAGGCCTACAGCATGCCGAACATGCCCGACCACGCGTGGCCCTCGTACGCCAGCTACCCGAACTCGGCCCAGATCAGCTACCCGCAGCAGTACAGTGCGAGTGCCTGGCCGTACATCGGACCGTTCTACCCCTACCCGCAGGTGCCGCTCGGCTGGCGAGAGGCCCAACTTGAGTGGGACGACGGATACTGGCACCTCAACTTCCGCCCCCGCACCAGCAAGTGGTTCTGGTTCGTGAACCCGAAGAACTGGTGATCAGCGGACCCACACCGCTTTCCACGTGACCCACGGCACCCCCGAACTCGTTCGGGGGTGCCGTTTTGCATGTTCGCTCCGCGGCGTGTCCCGCTGGCTTCCTGCCAGCCGACACGCCGCCTCGCTCACGAGGGGGACCGCGCGACCTTCGTGGCCGCCGTGGACGCGAGCGGACCAAATGGGGCGCCGACCGGGAGTCGTCAGGTGCCGGAAGCCCGCGCCTGCCTGACGTTTGCGAACAGTCGGACCACTCCGGCGAGAAGCACTGCGGGTCGGCGTGGACGACCCAGCAAGTGGACACGAAGTCCGCTTGCGGAGCGCTGCGTGAGCCGAGCCGTGTTTGGCCGTCACGAAGTCGGCGGAACACGTGCGAGGCGAGCGGAGGACCGGCCAACGGGACACGCCGCGAAGCGAACAAAGAACCGAGAATCCCGAAAATCGTCACAAGTCCCCCGGCCCGGACGATCGATAACAGAAACGTGGGGAGCGAACCGTCACCGGCGGTCGTTCCCCCACCAAAGTGTGACCCCGGCTCACGCCGACGACGGGCACGGGCGGCCTTCGCCGCGGCAACAGGGGGTTCTCCCCGCCGCACGGGAAAGGAATCAGGGACGATGCGGAAACCGAATCGCGCAATCCTGCTCTCGGGCCTCGTGGCCCTGGTGCTCACCGCTCCCGGGTGCTTCCTGCCCCCCGCGGGCATCCCGTTCGGCGGGACCATGATCGGCGGCTTCGCCGAGGTCACCTGGGCGTACATGCACTTCTGGGAGACCCTGCCGCTCACGCCGGTTCCCAGCTACCTCAGCCAGGTGGTGGAGGACGCCTACTGGGAAGAGGAGCGGTACGACCGCGTGCCGATCCTCGACCCCGTCGAGGGCGAGAACGCTCCGCTCTTCTGCCTCGACCCGCCCAGCCCGGACGAGGTGATGCGGTCGCTGCCCGACCAGGCCGAAGGAGGGTTCGCCTTCCTCGCCGAGACGCAGCGGAACAACGTCCGCATCGTCGTCGAGCCGATCGTGGACCGCATCGACGAGTGCCGCTTCTACCCGATGGTCGGCCCGGCACGGCTGCACCACTGCCACTACAAGTGCACCGTCTTCTACGACAAGGTGCTCCGCTCGGACTGGCCCATCCCGTTCGAGCACATGGACCAGACGCAGGACGTGGTCTACATCGACCACGACCACCTCATCCGCTGTGCCGGACCGCAGACCCCCTGACGGCCCACGCGGAACGAACGAAGCCCAACCGAACCGGCGAGTCCTCGGACTCGTCGGTTTCGCGTTGCGCGGTCCAGGTTGCCTTTCCCGGTCGGCAGCGACGCTGCTTGCCGATCCGAACCGTGCACGAGTACCATCGTCGGGTCGCGAGGCCGCGTCGGGCGGGTGTCGTCCGGAGGGCCGTCGGTCTCGCCTCGCCCGCCCGACTGTCGTCGACGGATTGCACCATGGTCGACTCGCCCCTTCGCCCGCCTCGCGGTCGCCGTGCGGGACTCGTCACGTTCGCCGCACTCCTCCTGCTCGTCGGCAGCCGTGCGTGGGCCAGTCCGGAGACGGACTACAAGCTCGCCGTGGGCTACTACAACGGGGAGAAGTACGCCGAGGCCGCGGAGTACTTCCAGAAGTTCCTCGCCGCCGCCCCGAAGGCCGACCCGGACGTCCCGACGGCCCGCTTCTTCCTCGGCATGGCCCTCGTCAGCCAGAAGGAGTTCGCCAAGGCACGCGGCACGTTGCAGACGTACGTCCGTAACCACGGCGACCACGACTACGTCCCGGACGCGCTCTACCACATCGGCTCGTGCAGCTACCGCACCGGCAAGTACGACGACGCGGCCCGCGAGTTCGCCTCGTTCCTGAACAAGCACGAGAAGCACCCGAGCGCGGAGTTCGCCCTCGTCTACCTGGGCGACACGCGGATGAAGCTGAACCAGCCGGCCGAGGCGGCCAAGTCGTTCCGGGCGGCGCTCGAGCAGTTCGGCCGCGGCACGATGGCCGAGGACGCCCGCATGGGACTCGCCCGCGCCTACGAGCGGCAGGAGAAGTACGCCGAGGCCGCCGCCGAGTACCGCGTCGTCGTCGACGACCCACGGGGCACCCGCCGGGCCGAGGCGCAGTTCCAACTCGCCGAGAACCTGTACTCGCTCCAGAAGTACGAGGAGGCCGCCGTCGAGTTCGACGCGTTCGCCGTCGCCTTCACGAAGGACGAGCGCGTTCCCGCGGCGCACCTCAACGCCGGCTTCGCCCGGTTCCGGGCCGAGGACTTCGCCGCCGCCCGCCGCGCGTTCGACGAGGCCGCGAAGACCGAGTCGCAGCTCGTCCGGGCCGAGTACTGGAGCGGCGTCTCCTCGAAACGGCTGGGCGACTACGAGAAGGCGGGCGAGTCGTTCGCCGCTGCGTACGCCAAGGGAGCCACGTCGTCCGAGGCGCCGAAGATCCTGTACCAGTGGGCCGACGCGGAGTACCTCGACTCCGAGTTCGCCGAGGCGTCCAAGCGGTTCGCCGAGCTCTCCGAGAAGTTCCCGAAGCACGAACTGGGCGACGACGCCCTCCACGAGGCCGGCAACGCCGCCCTGCGAGCCGGGGCACTCGACGAGGCCATCCAGCTGATCACCCTGTTCCAGCAGCGGTACGGCAAGGCGAACCCCTTCTCCGAACGGCAGCAGATCCTCGCCGGACGCATCGAACTCGCACGCGGCAAGCCGGGCGACCTCGAGACCGCCGTCAAGCGGTTCGACAAGGTCTCCCGCGAGACGAAGGACCCCGCCACGGAGCGGCACGCCCGCTACGAACTCGCCCGCGGTCGTTACCAGCAGGGCCAGTACTCGCAGGTCGTCGCCGCCCTCGCCCCGGTGCTGCCCGAGGTGGAGAAGCAGGGGCCGGCATCCCAGTTCGCCGAGGCGTTCCTGTTGCAGAGCGACTCGCAGCTCGCGCTGAAGAAGTACGAGGAGGCGGACGCGGCGGCCGAGACGTTCTTTGAGCTGCGTCCCAAGGGCCCGCTCGCCGCGCGCGCCGTCGCCAACCGGGCCGTCGCCCGAGCCCACCTCGGCGACCGCCGGCAGGCCTACTTCCACCTGACGCAGCTCGCCCTCCTGAAGGCGGACGAGAAGCTCCGCCTCCGCACCCGCTACGTCGTCGCCGAGACCGCGTACGCCGCGAAGGACTTCGAGTGGTCGTCGGCGGCGTACCAGACGCTCGCCACCGAGTCGGACCAGACCTCGTTCGAGCCGCTCGCGCTCAACGGGCTCGGGTGGTCGCTGCACGAACAGAAGCAGTACGCGGCGGCCGCCAAGGCGTTCGGCGAGTTCGCCACCTCGTACGACGGCGACGCCGCCTTCCGCGGTTTCGTGGACGGCTACGACGACGGACCGAAGCTCGTCGTCGAGGCCCGCTTCATGCAGGGCAAGTCGCTGTTCGAGGACGAGCAGTTCGCCGCCGCCGCCAAGACCTTCACGACGACCTTCGACCGTTTCGCCCCGGAGACCCCGGCCCCGAAGGGCGCCGACGCGAAGGACCCGCTGCGGTACGTGTTCCTCTCCGGCCTGCAGGCCGCCCGGTCGCTCGCCAAGGCCGGCAAGGTGGAGGAGGCCGACGCCGCCTACGAGAAGGTGACCAAGACGTTCCCGAAGTACGGCCGGCTCGACCTGCTGCTCGACGAGTGGGCGCTGCTGAACTACAACGCCGAGCGATTCGAGAAGTCCGACACGCTCTTCCGTCGCATCCTCGACGAGTTCCCCGGCAGCGAACTCGCCGACGACGCCCGCTTCCAGCTCGCCGAGAGTGCGAACGTCGCCGGCCGGCGTGACGAGGCCGCCAGGGAGTTCGCCAAGCTCGCGGACGACGCGAAGGCCGACCCGTACGTCCGGCTGCTGTCGCTGTTCCACCTCGTCCAGATCGAGGTGGCCCGCAAGGACTGGAAGGCCGTGCTCGCCCGGTCGAAGCAGTACCTCGACGCGGCCGGCAAGACCGAGCGGAAGCCGGCCGAGATCCCGTTCGTCCAGTTCCGCACCGGCGAGGCGCTCCTGTCGCTGAAGCGGTTCGAGGAGGCCCGCGGCACGCTCGAGAAGCTCCGCGAGCAGTTCGGCCAGACCGACGTCGCGAAGGAGCCGTGGTTCGACCGCATCGACGTGCTGGTCGCCGAGGCGGCGCTCGAGTCGAAGGACTACGACGCGGCCGTCTCGAACGTCGAGTCGTTGCGGAAGCGTTCGCCGGACAGCCCGTTCCTGTACCGCGGCGACTACCTGCTCGGCCGGGTGCACATGAGGAAGGCCGACTTCGACCTCGCCCGGGCCGCCTTCACCCGCGTCGTCGAGGACGAGCAGGGCCAGCTGACGGAGACCGCTGCCATGGCCCAGCACGCCATCGGCGACAGCTTCTTCCGGCAGGAGGACTACAAGAGTGCCCAGCGGGAGTACTTCAAGGTCTTCGTGCTGTACCAGTTCCCGCAGTGGCAGGACTCCGGCCTGTACAACTCGGCCGTCGCGGACGAGCAGCTCGGGAACGCCGCGGCCGCGGCCAAGGCGTACCAGAACCTGATCGAGCGGTTCCCGAAGAGCGAGTTCGCGAAGAAGGCCCGCGTCCGGCTCGCCGCCCTCGGGAAGCCGGCCCCTTGAATCCACCGCCCGGCCGGTCCGCCTCGACCGCCGCCGCGTGCGACCCCGTTTCCGGTGTGACGATGAACGCCCAGCGAACCCGCCCGATCCTGCTGCTCGTGACCGCCGTCCTGCTCGCGGTGCTCGCCATGCCCGTCCGCGCCGACGACGTCGTCCCGGTCGAGCGGTCCTCGAACGAGGCGACCAACACGAACGGCGAGCAGCCCGAGACGAGCTTCTCGCAGGGGGTCGCCTACACGCCGGCCGCCCTCATCGAGCAGATGAGCTGGTACGCCATTCCGTTCGGCATCGCCTCCGTCATCGCCCTCTGGTACTCGATCGAACGGCTCGTCGTCCTCCGTCGCGGTCGGGTCATCCCGAAGTCGTTCGTCGACCGTTTCCTGTCGCAGTTGCAGTCCGGCAAGCTGGACGCCCGCGGAGCGCTCGACGTCTGCGAGGAGAACGGCAGCCCGGTGGCGAACGTCTTCGCACACGGCGTCCGCAAGTGGGGGAAGCCGAGCGTCGAGGTCGAGCAGGCGATCATCGACGGCGGCGAACGCGAGGTCGCCCACCTCCGGCAGCACCTCCGCATCGTCAACGGCGTCGCCACCGTCACCCCGCTGCTGGGACTGCTCGGCACGGTCGTCGGCATGATCCAAGCCTTCAACCAGATCGCCACGTCCGAGGCGATGGGGAAGGCCGACCAACTCGCCGGCGGCATCGCCCTCGCCCTGCTGACGACGGCCGCGGGTCTTGCGATCGCGATCCCCTCGCTGATCGTCTACATGTACCTCGCCGGCCGCGTGGACGCCCTGGTGATGGAGATGGACCACCTCGCCCAGAACGTGGTCCACCTCATCTCCGCCGAGGGCCTCCAGTCGCGAGCCAAGCGACCGAGGGGCGAGGAGACGACGAAGACGCCCCCCGCCGCGAAGAAACGCGGGGCGTAGTGTCGGCTGTGTCGACGGCGGCCGCTCCTGCGTTACCGTCCGGTGACACGAACTCGTGGAGACCACGAATGCGCTGGCACGGCCTGTTTGCCGTCACCTTGGCGGTCGCTTGCGGATGTGGCGACAACGCGCGGAGTCGCACGCAGTCGCTCAACAACCTGCACAACCTCGGGATCGCGGTGCACAACGACGCTTCCGCCAATCGAGGGGCGTTCATGATCGGAACGGAACGCGGCGAGGACGGGGCCGCGATGCACGGTTGGCCGACGCAGTTGTTGGCCCCCGTCGATCAGACCGCGCTCAAGCGGCAGATCGACTCGTCGAAGCCGTGGGACGACCCGGTCAACGTCCCGACCATGCAGGTCGCCGTCCCCGTCTACCTGTACCCCGGCCAACCGACCCACGACGAGCAGGGGTTCGCTCTGATTCACTACGCGGCGAACGAGCACGTCGTCGGCGACCACCCGGCCGTCATGCTCGACGACGTCAACGACGCGGACGGCCTCAGGTCGACGATTCTCCTCGGCGAGGTGAGCGGCAGCCCGAAGCCGTGGGGGCATCCCGAGAACCACCGCGATCCGGGCAACGGACTCAGCAACGCCCCGAACCAGTTCGGCAGCCCGTCGGGCTCCGAGTCCGCGGTCGTCCAGTTCCTGTTCTGCGACGGCTCGGCCCGCGCGATCAACCCGAACGTCGATCCCGCCGTCCTGAAGGCCCTCGGCACGTGGAACGGCGGCGAGGACGTCCCCGACGAGTACCGCTGAGCCCAACGAGGCAAACCGAGAATCGGCGAAGCAAGCGGCCACGAAGGCCGCGCCGCGGAGCTCGTGAGCGCAGCCGAGGTGCGGTGGCGGAGCCACGGGCTCCTCGAGCGGAGCGAACAAACACGTCAGCGAGCCGGGGTTGGCCGGCAGGACGCCGGCGGAACCCCGAGCGAATCGAACAAACAACCGGAGTGGGCCTGTAAGCCGGGTTCTGTCGAGGGTGATCATTTCTCTGGGACGACGGTTGCCCGCCGCCTCGAGCGACCGACCCGGGGTTGGTGACGGGCCGGACCGACCCGTGGCCGTGCGGCGGACCGCGACGACCTCGCCCCTGCTTGGTCTTGCTCCGGGTGGGGTTTACCCAGCCGGACCGGTCACCCGGCCCGCTGGTGCGCTCTTACCGCACCGTTTCACCCTTACCTGATCCCGAGCCAAGGCTCGGGCCATCGGCGGTTTGCTTTCTGTTGCACTTGCCCTGGCCTCGCGGCCGGTGGCCGTTAGCCACCACCCTGTCCTCTGGAGCCCGGACTTTCCTCGACGCGACCCTCCGAGGAGAGTCCCGCCGCGATCACCCGGCCCACTCCGGTTCCGTCAGTGTAACCCGTTGCCGGGAGTTCGAGAGCCCAACTGGCACTTCGGTTCGCAGGAGAGCAGGGGAGCTGACGCACGCATCCGCTGTTCCTGTTGCCCCAAGTTCAGTGTTTGACCCCGGTTCCGCGGACGGGTAGATTCTTGGGTCGGGCCGGGTACGCGCTTGTCAGCGAGCTCAACACGGGAAAACACTCGGACATGCTCGGTCAGCTTGTTCCCTGCGGTGGTGGTGACCCCATCCCGTTGCTGCGCAAGAAGCTGTTGATCGGCCGCCGGTCGCGGTGCGACATCACGCTGGGTTTTCCGAACGTCTCCTCGCACCACTGCGAGTTGGAGTTGGTGAACGGGTACTGGCGGGTGAAGGATCTCGGCAGCACCAACGGCATCAAGGTGAACGGCGAGCGATGCGACGTGCACTGGCTGATGCCGGGCGACGAGCTGCGGGTGGCGAAGCACTCGTTCGAGGTCGCGTACGAGCCGCTGGGCGACGCCCCGCCGCCGGAGTCGAGCGAGATCGACGTCTTCGCCGAGGGGCTGATGGAGAAGGCCGGACTGGAGCGGCCGAACGACGATCGCCGCTCTTCGTCCGGAGAGGTCCACGCCCGCAAGCCGAAACCGCCCGAACCGTCGAAGCCCAACCGTGTCGCGAAGGCGGAGACCGAGGAGGCGGCGTTCCAGTTCCTCACCGAGGAGACGCCCAAGCCCCGGATGAGAACGCTCAAAGACCCGCGCACGGACGACTCGTGAAGAAGAAGGGGAAGCGGTCGAAGGTCCGTGTCGCGTTTCGCAAGAACCGCGAGGCCCGGGCCCGTCGTCAGAACCTGACCCGCGACGTTCTCGACGCCGGGGCCGAGGAGATCGACCTCGCCGGCGGCGAACGGATTTCCGGGAAGGGGGACGTCTCGCGTCACCGGACGGTCGTCGCGGTGGAGACGGAGGACGGCCTCGTCCTCGACGTGGACGAGTCGGCCTGCCTCACCGGTCGCGTCGTGTCGTCGGTCGGGCTGGTCAACAACGTCCGCGCGTCCGACGGACGGACGTTCGAGTGCTCCGTCCGGCGTGTCGTGCGGACGATGGCCCGCGACGGACGGAACGTCGTCGTCACCGGGGACCGCGTGCTGTTCCGCCCGCTCGAGGACGGCACGGGTGTGATCGAGCGCGTCGAGCCGCGGGGCGCGACGCTGTCGCGGTTCAGCCAGCGCCGCGAGCACGTCATCGTGGCGAACGTGGACCAGGTGGTGGTCGTCGTCTCGGCGGCCGACCCGCCGGTGAAGCCCAACCTCGTCGACCGGTTCCTGGTGAGCGCCGCGAAGGGGGGCTCCAAGGCGGTCGTGGTCGTCAACAAGGCGGACCTCGTCGACGTCGCCCGGCTGCAGCCGCTCGCCGGCGTCTACACGCGAACGGGCCACGACTTCGAGATCGTCTCCGCGACGACCGGCTTCGGCATCGACCGGCTGCGACGACGGCTCGCCGGTCGGCAGTCGGTCGTCGCCGGGCAGAGCGGCGTCGGCAAGTCGTCCCTGCTGAACGTCGTCCAGCCGGGGCTCGCACTCGCGACCGGGGAAGTGGCCGAGGACTCCCGCAAGGGCCGGCACACCACGCGGTCCGCCCGGCTGCTGGAACTCTCCGGCGAGGGCTTCGAAGGGGCGAACACCGGCTGGGTCGTCGACACGCCCGGCATTCGGCAGCTGGCTCTGTGGGACGTGGAACCGGGCGAAGTCGAGGCCCACTTCGTGGAGTTTCGCCCCTTCGTCACGTTGTGTCGCTATCCTGACTGTTCACACACGCACGAGGAGGGCTGCGGCGTGAAGCTGGCCACGCGACGGGGACTGATCTCGCCGCTGCGGTACGCGAGCTACGTGCGTATCCTCGAGGGAGACTGAGGAGGCGGGACGTTGTCCACGATTTCGGCGACCCTGGGAGACCTGCCGGCGGAACGCCGGGCCGTCGCCCGCCCGCGGGTGCTGCGGCTGCGGTACAACCCGGTCTTCCTGCCGGAGTACTTCTCGACGATCGTGATCTCGCTCGCGATCTCGATCCCGTTCCTCGCCGTCCCGATGGGCGGGGGCGTACCGATCTGGAAGAACCCGCACGCCCCGCTCGGGCTCGCGCTCTACGCGTTCGGGCTGTACCTGCTGCTGCACCTGACGTTCGCGACCCGGCAGCGGCACCGCCGGCTGCTCGTCGAGGCGGACCCGGACCTCGGCATCGTCGTCCGCTCCGGCGACAAGGTCGTCCGGCTCGACAAGATCGACCGGTGCACGCTCGACGTCGAGCGGTTCTTCGGTCGCCGCGTGCGGACGATCCGGCTGACCGACTCGCAGGGGCACGAGATCGCCGTGCACGACGGGCTCGTCGGACTGGACGAGTTCCATCGGCTGCTGAAGACGCTGCTCGACCGGCCGATCGAGTTGGTGCACCACGACCCGGAGCAGGAACTCGAGGTCGCCGACGCGTGGCGGGAGCGGCACGCCATCTTTCCGACGACCGTGGACGCGTCCGTCGCCCGGGCCGTCCTGCGGTTCTTCTTCCTGATCCCGGTCGCGTTCGTGGAGTTCGTCTCGAACCTGTGGCTGAACTTCGAGTTGGTCACCAACGGGCTGGCGATCCTCACGGTCTACTGTGCACCGATCACGCTGTTCTTCGCCGCGATCGTGAACCGATACGTGTCGTACTATCTGCTGACGAGCCGCCGGATGAACCGTTGACCGGGGCCGCGGTCCTGAGGAGGTGAGGTGATGGGGGGTGTGCTGCTGTGTGACGACTTCTTCTTCACGTCGAAGGTGACGGGGACGGCCAGCGCGCTCGGCGTGCCGATGCGGGAAGTCGCGAACCTCGAGCAGTTGCGGGAGGCAGTCGCGGCGGATCCGCCGTCGCTGGTGGTGGTCGATCTCGGCCTGCTCGGCCTCGACGTCGCCGACGTGATCGAAGCGCTCCCGGCCGACCCGCGGCCTCACGTGGTCGCGTTCGGCTCACACGTCGAGACAACCCGCCTGCAGGAAGCCCGCGACGCCGGCTGCGACGACGTGATGCCCCGCAGCCGCTTCACGATCGAGCTGCCAGAACTGCTGCGGCGGGTCGCGGCCGGCGGCTAGCTTCACTCAGTCGCCGTCGAGAGTCTTCCACGACTCCAACACGTAGACGGTGTCGGTGTTCTCGCCCGGCGGCGTCACCTTCACGGCTCGCGGTCGGGTCTGCTTCTTGTCCCACATGACCTGCAGCACCCGCCACTCCGGGCTCCCGGGCAGCTGCTTCGGGTAGACGACGAAGTGGGCCGTGGACTCGGTTTCCTTCTTCAGAAACGCCCAGACGTTCTCGGCGATCAGCGTCTTCGCACTCGGCCGTCCGAGAAACAGGCTGGGGTCGCGGGGCATCAACGGGTTGTTGCCGCCACGCGTAAAGCGTTGACCGTTCACCTCGACGAAGACCTTCGTGGAGACGATCTCCTCCGGTTCGCCGACCGCGAGTGGGTACAGGCCACCCTTCGTTCCCTCGGGGAAGTCCAACGGCTTCGACGAGTACGTCCACTCGAACTCGTTCTTCCAGACGAAGCGCCCTTTCCAGCGCTTCTCGGTCTTGAAGACGTGGTCGCACTCGATCCGCACGAACTCGATCGCGACCGGCTTCCGACCTTTGCAGCTGCGGAGCCACGCCTTGTACGGCGCGTGGTCCTCGGCCCGTTCCAGGTTCGGCAGTTTCAGCGGGGTCGGTTCGGTCGTGAGCGACAGCAGGAGCAGCAACGCGGGCATCGGAGAACTCCGTCTCTCGGGCCTGGTGAGAACGGCGAGCCGACCGGCTCACCGTTCGCGAAACCAAGCGATCGACGTACCACTGTCATTAAAAGTGGGCACCGGGACTGATGCCCGGTGCCGCGAGGGGAGTGGTTCGTCCGTCGTGCTGACTACGGACTTTCAGCGCAGAAGTGAGACAGAGAGGGAACTGGTGAGACGGCCGTAGATGACCGGCTCGGAGGGAAGTGCCGCCGCGACCCGAGGGGGGGAGAACGGTCGCGGCGGAGGGGGGAGGGGGGACTGCTCAGCGAGAGGCGAGGGAGGGACCGACGAGCGTGGGACCGTTCGAGGTCTTCTTCGAACGGCTGACCCACTGGCCGGCGTGGGCGACAACCTGCGGGGCCGGCGTGGGAGTCCGGCGAACCTGCGGGATGGCGGTGGGAATGGGCTGCGTGTTCTCGCGAACCGAAGCGGGCGTCGTGCGGCGGCGACGCTCGATGCGGCTGGTGTCGAAGCCGTCCTCGTCGTCGCGGCTGCGGCGGAACCGCTCCACGTCCGAGTTGTTCGAGTCGGCCGACCGCGTGGAGTTCGAGTTGCGTTGGCCGATGCGGTCCGGCGTGGGGGCGAGGGCGGTCGCGGTCGTCGTGCTGCCGATCGGCACCCAGGCGGTGGCGACACCGGTCGGGACCGTCTTCATCACGGTGACCGGCACGTTCACCATCTGCTTCTCGGCGACGTACTTGACCGTGTTGACGGCCACCTTGCGGGTCGTCTGCTGGGCCACCATGCGGGTCACGTTGTAGGTGACCTGGCGGGTGCCGCGGACGGCGACCTGACGCGTGACGGGCACGCTCTGCACCACCACGTTCGGGACGTAGTTGCGACGGGCGACGACGTTCGGCCGGAAGCTCTGGCGGAAGCTGTACATCGTCCGGTTCCACCAGCCGAGCATGTTCGGGCGGCGGTCGTACTCGCAGGGGGTGACCTTGTTCACGCGCTGGTAGGTCGTCTGCCAGCCGCCCAGGTCACGCTGGACCGTCTGGCACTCGGTGACGTTCTGGTAGCTGACCGTGGGAACCTCGACGGTCCGCTGTTCGGTGACCGGCACGTACTCGGTGACCGGCTGTTCGACGTACTTGGTCTCGACGACCGGACGCTGAACGGTCCGTTCCTGCTGGCGGTACTCGACGGTGGCGACCTGTCGGTACTGGGGAATCTGCACCTGCTGCATGCAGGGGTTGACGGCGACCGTCTGGCAGGCACACGGGTTGCCGCCGATCGGCGTGGGGGCGGTGGGGGCACCACCACCGTAGAACTGTCCGAAGGCCGGGGCGGCCGAGAGCAGAAGCACGACTCCGAGCGGAGTCACGGAGAGGCGGGACATGGGTCGGGGTCCTCTTCGACGGGATCGTTTGGACGGGACGTCGGGAAGTGCGGTTGCGGGGGGAAGTGGCGAGCTCGGGTGGTCGTCCCTGACCCTCCCTCGCTCGCGGGGCGGGGTTTTACGAGAGCCCCCGCGGACGGTCAACGTGCGGAACGAGCGTCCGAACGAGGATCCGCCGTTTTCGGTTGCAAACATTGCAACCACCGCTCACAAGTCCCGAGATTCCAAGGCGTTCCCGAGTTGCTGCAACTTTTTCAAAAGCCACGCAGCACGCCCGAAGCACTTCAAGTCGGCTTGCAACCGGCTGCGAGTGGCGAGCGGTTCGACCCGGTGATACAAGGGAGATGCGGCTTCGCACCCGGGAGCAACTCGATGGGCTGGTTCGGTTTCGGCGGCAAGGACTGGAACGTCATCGCCGTCATGTACGAGCGCGCGGACATCTACCGCGTGAACGGGAACCGTGCGAAGGGGAAGGCGGCCACGAGCACGCTCAGCGGCGCGAAGAAGCACAACCGCACCATCTTCTACGCCGTGTTCGACCAGAACCGCAGCCTCGTCGAGAGCGGCCCCGGCGGCGGCGCCAAGCTCGTTCCCGACGACGTCCTCAAGCGGCTCGAACGCGAACTGCTCGGCATCGGGGCCGTCTCGTCGATCCTCGACTCGCTCGAGACCGGCGAGCACGAGAAGGCCGCCAAGAAGATGGACTGGCGAGGCTACCCCCCCGCCTGACAACCGGTCGCGAGGAGCGCGATGGCGGCAACACTTCCCACGGCACTCGTGCACGACGCCCGCGTGCTCCGTCACGTCACCGGACCGGGACACCCCGAGCGGCCGGAGCGGTACACGGCCATTCTCGACTCGCTCCGCAGCACCGACTTCTTCGGCGAACTGCTCGAACTCCAACCAAGTCCTGCGACCGACGAGCAACTCCACCGCGTTCACGCCGAGTCCTACGTCGAACTCGCGAAGCGGGAGATCGCCGGCGGTGCAACGATGCTCTCGACCGGCGACGCGAACGTCTGCCGCGACTCGCTCGAGCCGGCACTCCTCGCCGCCGGGGCCGCCTGCACGGCGGTCGATGCCGTCGCCGAGGGCCGCGTCCGGAACGCGTTCAGCGTGATGCGTCCGCCCGGCCACCACGCCACGCCCGACAAGGGGATGGGCTTCTGCGTCTTCTCGAACGTCGCGATCGGCGTGCGGCACGCCCAGGCCGTGCACGGCGTCGAGCGGGTGCTCGTCGTCGACTGGGACGTCCACCACGGCAACGGCACGCAGGACGTCTTCTTCGAGGACGACTCCGTCTTCGTCTTCAACACGCACCAGTGGCCGCTGTACCCCGGGACCGGCGCCCCCTCGGAGACCGGCGCCGGCCCCGGCGAGGACTTCACCCTGAACCAACCCTTCCCGCTCGGCTCCGGACGACGTGAGATCGTCGGCGCGTTTCGCGACGTGCTCGTCCCGGCAATGCGGGAGTTCCGCCCCGAGTTCGTGTTCGTCTCGGCCGGGTTCGACTCCCGCGTCGACGACCCGCTCGGCGGCTTCAACCTGACCGACGACGACTTCGCCGAGCTGACCGAGATCGTGCTCGGCATCGCCGACACCCACGCGGGCGGCCGGCTCGTGTCGTGCCTCGAAGGGGGCTACAACCTGACCGGCCTCGCCGCCGCCGCCACCGCCCACTGCGAACGACTCGTCCGCCACGAACCAACCGCCTGAACGAAGGACTCGCCCCATGCGACGGACCGTCCCGACCACCCTGCTCGCTCTCGCCTCGACCGCAACCCTCGTCGGCGACTGGCCCGGATTCCTCGGTCCGGACGGCAATGGCAAGTCGCCCGAGACGAAGCTGCTCGACGCGTGGCCGGCGGGCGGACCGAAGGAGGTTTGGCGGGCGAAGGCCGGCGTCGGCATGTCGGGCGTCGCCGTCGCCGAGACGGTCGTGACGCTCGCCCACCAAGACGGCCGGCAGTGCGTTCTCTCCTACGACGAGAAGACGGGCGAGCTCCTGAAGTCCGTCCCGGTCGCCCCGGCGTACCGGAACGCCATGGGCAACGGCCCGCGGGCCACGCCGGCTCTCGACGGCGACCACGCGTTCGTCTTCACCGGCGAAGGCGTGCTCGCAAAGGTCGACGTCGCCAAGGGGGCGGTCGAGTGGTCGCACAACGTGCCCGGTGAACTGGGCGGCGAGCCGGCCGAGTACGGCATGTCCTCCTCCCCGCTCCTGACGGAGAAGCACGTCGTCGTCATCGCCGGGTCCCCCGGGGCGACCGTCGTTGCGTACGACCGGACGTCCGGCAAGCTCGCCTGGAAGGCCGGCGACGACCCGTGCGGCTACGCCTCCCCAGCACTGCTCGAGGTGGGTGGCCGGAAGCAGATCGTCGCTGCCGCCGGCAACGCCGTGCTCGGCCTCGACCCGGCGAACGGCACCGTCCTGTGGCGGTACCCCTGGGTGACCGACTTCAACTGCAACACGGCCAACCCCGTTGCCGTCGACGGCAAGGTGCTCGTCTCGTCCGGCGAGAACCACGGCAGCGTGCTGCTCGACGTCTCCGGCAAGACGCCCGAGGTCGTCTGGTCGACGCTCGGCCCCAAGGCCGTGCTCCGTAGCGAGTGGCAGACGCCCGTTCTCCTCGGCGACCACCTCTACGGCATGGACAACGTCGGCGGTGCCGGGCCGATCACGCACCTCGTCTGCCTGAAGGCCTCGACCGGCGAGGTCGTCTGGCGAGAGCCGCGGTTCGGCAAGGGGAACTTCGTCGCCGCCGACGGCAAGCTGTTCCTCACCCTGCTCGACGGAAGCGTGGCCGCCGTGAAGGCGACTCCGCAGGGCTTCGAGGAACTCGGCCGCATAAAGGTCGTCGGCAAGACTCGTCAGGCACCGGCCGTCGCCGACGGCCGTCTCTACGTCCGTGACGACGCCGAGATCGTCTGCCTCGACGTGACCGCCGAGTAGCCTCGTCCCGTTGAGGGTTTTCTCGGAACTCTCCCGGTCGCTCTCACGTCACACCGGGGTCGCCGTACTCGGCTCCGTTCGCGGTGCGTGCCGACAGACCCTGTGACCAACCCGAGACCTCGGAGTCGAAATGCCCCGCCCTGCCCAACTGACGGCCTTGGTCGTCGCCACGCTCTTCGCCGCCAACGCGGCGCTGCACGCGGACGAGAAGACCACCTACGAACTCCCCGCCGACGGCAAGACCCCCGTCCTCGAACTTGACTACAAGGGGGGCTTCACGCCGCCGCGGCTGAAGAAGGACCCGGCACTCTCCATCCTCGCCGACGGTACCGTGCTGATGCCCGACCGCTTCGGCATGGGCAAGGACGTCACGGGGAAGGTCTCCAAGGAGGAGCTGCAGGAACTCCTGCGGTTCGTCATCGCCGAGAAGAAGTTCGCCGAGATCGACGGCAAGGAACTGAAGAAGGAGGTCGCCGAGGCAGAGAAGAAGCGGGGTGGCTTCATCCCCCGCATCGCCGACGCCCCCAACACCTGGGTTCGGGTGAACGTGAAGGGGCACCAGCACGAGGCCGAGTACTACGCGCTCGGCATGGCGGCCAACCAGTGGCCCGCGGTGCAGGGCCTGCAGGATCTCGACGCCGTCTCGAAGCGGCTGCAACAGGTGATGAACCTCGTCCGCGGTGGCGGCCGCGAGAGGGTCGAGGCGATGCTGAAGCTCGCCAACGCCGAGCTGAAGAAGCAGCACCCCGACGCCGACCCGCTGACGATGGAGCATTTCCGTTACGCCAGCGAGAACGCGGACGGCAGCCGGCGGTACTCGTTCAGCTGGAACGCCCAGGGCATGCCGGGCGTGCCCGCGACGGCGACGTACGTCAGCGCGACCGTCGTCGTCCCGGCCGAGGGCGAAGCGGAGGTGATGGTTCGCACCAAACTCTGACGGCTACCGACGCGGCTTCCGCGGAAACGGCACGGCGACTTCGTCGAGCGGCAACGGCCCCTGGGACCGACCGAAGTCGTTCGCCTGCCAGACGAGGTCGTCGTTCACTTCCAGGGCCGTCAACCACTCGCCGCCGTGGGCGCAGGTGTCGATGCAGACCCAGCCCGGCATCAGCTTGGGTACGCCGTCCTTCTGCGACGTGTGCCCGCAGACGATCCGCTGCGTGACCGGCCACTCCGGCTCCCAGCCGTCGAGGTGCTGCCACCGCAGCGCGTTCGTCGGCTGCCGGTCGATCGGGTGGGCGTCGTCGAAGTGGGCGTGCACGAAGTACTCGCCCGGCGTCACCCACGCGTCCTGCATCGACTCGAGGAACTCGCGATGGGACTCGGGAACGTTCTCGATGCTCCCCCCGTACGACTCGACCGCCTCGCGACCGCCGAACGTCAGCCAGAACTTCAGGTCCAACCCGTGGAGGGCCTGCAGCATCATCTCCTCGTGGTTGCCCATCACGAACACGGTGCGGCACTCGTCCCGGAGGCGGATCAGGCGGTCGATGCACTGCTTCGTACCGGGCCCGCGATCGACGACGTCGCCCAGCACGACCACCGTGTCCTCGGGCGACGGGTCGATCGCGTCGAGCAGCGTGTCGAGCGCCGTGTTGCAGCCGTGAATGTCGCCGATGGCGAACGTCCGAGGCATGGTTCCTCCCTGGATGTCGGCTCCGTCCCCGGATGATAGGGGAGCCCGGCCGCGCTCACGACCGACGGGTCACGCCGGAACGGCTTCGGCACGCTCACGCGGGGCACGCCGGAGCAGCACCTCGCGAATCTCGGCCAGCGTGCCGTCCCGCAGCCACCGCCGCTGGTACGCGTACACCGTGCCCCACGGCGGGAAGTCGTGCGGCAGCATCCGCCACGTGCACCCCGTGCACCATCGGTAGTTGACCGCGTTGACCACCTCGCGGAGGTCGGTTGTGCGGTGCCGGCCGACGGTGTGGTCCAGCGGCAGGCACCGCTCCACTTCACGCCACTGGGCCGTCGTCAGGTCGCTCGGATAACGTCGTCGCATGTCGTCTCTCTCGCGGGTGGGGTTCGTCGTCAGTCGGCGGCCGAGGCCCGGCAGCGGTCGTGCCGTTCGTGCAGGGCCGTCAGGTCCTCGCGCATCCAGCGGCGGCAGAGTTCGGTCATCGGGATCTTCAGCCGGGCCGCCTCCAGCCGGATCGCCTTCCAGTCGGACAGCGGCACGAAGATCGATATCTGCTTGCGAATCTCGTCCATCGTCTCTCACTCCAGGTCTGGGAAAACGGTCAGCTCGCCGGGCGGCGCGAACGGCGGGGCTTCGTCCAGTCCGCGTCGGCCAAGTGCCTTCGCGGCTCGTCGACGACATCGGAGCCGGAGTCGACGGCCTCGCCGGGATCCGCCTCGTCGACGTCCGGAACGTCGGTTGGCACGACGTCGTCAAGCCGTCCGAGCCGGTCGAAGTCGTCCGGCAAGTCCCCGTCGAACTGGAATCGCGTCGTCCGCACCATCGTTCTTGCTCCTCGACAAACTGTACGCATGTAGTGTACGCTTGGTGGGTGTCCCCGGCAATTCGGAATATCCACTTTTGTACAGTTTTCGGGCGAGAGGCTCACGAATGACTCGCGAAGCAGTCGATGCCCCACTCGTCGGTCGTCGCATTGCCGACGCACGACGGGCACGCGGGTGGACGCGGGACGAACTGGCCCGTCGGACGGGGCTCTCGCGGACCACGCTGCATCACCTCGAGAACGGCGAGACGGAGCGTCCCCGCGAGGAGACCCTGGCACGCCTCGCCGACGTGCTCGGCCTCGAGGCGGTCGAGCTGCACGCGCTCGTCGACCGGCCGTCGTCTCCAGTCGCGGAGTGCGATCGGCAGACGAACACGGAGATCGCCGCGGTGTTCGCCGAGTCGCCCGGCCTGTTCGGCCGTTGGACCCGTGACGAGTGGGAGGAGCTCTACAGCACGTTCGGGGCCGGCGGCCGCCTCAACGAAGCGGGCGTTCGGCACGAGGCCGAGCGGATCAACCGCCGCCGCGAGACGATCGACCGGTTACGCGTCGTCCTCGACACCCACCTCGCCGACGTCGCCGAACGAATGATCGGCACGCTGTTCGACATGGTCTCACTCGACACGCCGCCCCCACCAGTCGGCACGCCGGAACCCTCGGACGACACCCGTTCCCGCGAGTAGCGGTTGCGGCAGAACGTTCAGTTTCGTTCGGTTTCGAGCGGCGGGTAGGGCTTCGCACGCTCGTCCGGCTCGCCTCCGACCCAACGCAGGTCGGCGAAGGTCGGGACGGACCCGTTCCACGGCTTCAGCGACTCCTCGCCGGGGACCGCCGTGTCGGCTGGTCGAACGACGAGCTCCGTGATCCCGTCCCAGTCCGCCAACGCCCGGCCCTCCTCGTCCACGAAGTCGGCGGGTCGCAGTTCGACCGCGTGCCGGCCCGCGTCGACGAGCGGAACCCGCGCCGTGAACGTCCTCGACCGCTGGCCGAGGTAGTTCCGCCAGGCGTTCGTCACGATCTGCACCCCGAGTTCGTTGGCGTCGTCGTCGGTCGTCACGTCGAAGGCGAGCCGCCCCCCCTGCGGGCCGGACCACCGTGGATCGACGAGCTTCCGGGTCGCGAAGAACCAGTGGTGGCGATTCCCGGCGTTCAAGGCGTACCAGTCCGTGAACCCCCGCGAGAGGTCGTCGATCGACCGCTGCGGCTTCTCGGTGGCCCGCACGCCCGCATCGACGAGGGCCTCCGGACGGGCGGCGTCCGCCACGCTGAGCACGAAGGTCTCCGGGTCACCCGGCGGGCGTTCGTCGCCGTTCAGCCGGTACGACACGTTCGCCAGCACGAACAGCGGCTCGTCGAGGTCGAACACGGGACACGCGGCCCGCCAGACGTCCCCCGTGCGTTCAACGTGCGCACTCGCCCAGAACCGGTTCCGCGGATCGCGGTCGTACCCGTAGTACACGGCCACCCGCTCGATCGCTCGCGACGTGTCCGGTCGAACCTCGTAGACGGGGACGCCGTCACCCCCGTCCAGCACGAG
The DNA here is from genome assembly GCA_028284885.1 of Planctomycetaceae bacterium. GTDB lineage: Bacteria > Planctomycetota > Planctomycetia > Planctomycetales > Planctomycetaceae > JANQQW01. Next base: position 4,518 of record JANQQW010000309.1, on the reverse strand, counting down.
CCGCGCCGCCGGACTCTCGGGAAACGTCAGTCTGTCCTGCAGGTGCGAGTCGAACCAGAGAACGCGAGAGACGTCCGTCTCCGGCGTGAACCGGTGGTTGAGGTGCACGGAGTAGGTGGTCCGCTTCTCCTTCGCCGGCACGAGTTCCATGCCCCGTTCCACGTAGTCCATCGGCGCGTTGAAGTCGTTCGTCGCACTCAGGAACAGCAGCGGACACTCGACCCGTGCGAGGTACGCCTGCCCGGCCAGCGTCTTCTGGAAGAGGCCGAGGTTCCCGTTGAAACGGCGGCCCGAACCCCGAATGCCGGGGAAGTCGGTGGAGACGAATCCGCAGCCGCCGACCGACGGAGAGGCCACCTTCACCCGCTCGTCCGCTCCCGTGACGAGCCCGGTCAACCGTCCGCCCATCGAGTGCCCCCACACGCCGATCCGCTCCGGATCGACCTCGGGCTGCCGTTCGAGGAATGTGATCGCCCGACGTGCCCCGATCGTCAGCAGGAACCAGTTGTTGTTCCGTGGCGACTCGACGGCGTCGATCGACGTCGGACCCGGCGGCATGCTGAAGTAGCCCTTCACGTTGTTCTGCGTCGGATCGACGGCCCCCCAGTCGGTGTTCGGATCGCCGGGTTGCTGCCGCTCCATCTCGCGGCCGCCCCAGTTGACCGACAGGGCCGCGTACCCACGATCGGCGAACTGCTTCACGGCACGCAGGAAGGCCCGCTGCCCGCCGCCGTGCAGGTGCAGCACGGCCGGCAGCCGACCGTCGTGCTTCGTCGGAAACGCGTAGAAGGCCGCCATCCGAGCCTTCCGCCCCTTGAACGTCCCCACCGTGTAGAGGAGCGCTCGGTACGTGATCCCGTCCTCGGTCCACTCCCGCACGACCTCGACCTCGAGCGGTTCGGCCCGCGGGTCGTAGCCCTTCCAGAGCTCGTCTAGCGTCGACGGAACTCGCCCGTTCTCGAGCGGCGGCAGCGTGTCGGCCCCGTGGACGTGAGCCCCGTGCAACTGGACGACGACAACCAAAAGACCGATGGTTCGAACGCGACCGGGCATGATTCACCGACGACTGGCTGTGGATTTCGGGCGACGCGTCTAGAATACGCGTTCGTTCCGCTCTCTCGAAAGCAACCGATGCCGCTCCCCAAGGTCGCCATCGTCGGCCGGCCCAACGTGGGCAAGAGCTCGATCTTCAACTGGATCGCCGGCAAACGGATCTCCATCGTCGATCCGACCGCCGGCGTCACCCGCGATCGCGTTGCGCACGTCATGCACCACGGCGACCGCTGGTTCGAGCTCGTCGACACCGGCGGCATCGGCATCATCGACTCCGACGCCCTCGAGGAGGACGTCGAGAACCAGATCCGCGTCGGCATCGAGGAGGCCGACTGCATCGTCTTCGTCGTCGACGGCATCACGGGCGTCGTCCCGCTCGACCAGGAGGTCGCCGAACGACTCCGGCCGATCGAGAAGCCCAAGCTGCTGGTCGTCAACAAGTGCGACAAGCCCCGCACGATCGACGACGCCCCCGAGTTCTACAAGCTCTGCGGTGGCGAGGCGGTCACCACCAGCGTCATCGGCAACCGCGGCAAGAAGGAACTGGTCGACGCCGTCGTCCGACTGCTCCCGCCGAAGGAGGAGTTCGAGGAGACCGAGGGGGAGACGCTGTCCGCCGAGCCGGAGATGAAGCTCGCCATCGTCGGCCGCCGGAACGTCGGCAAGAGCACCTTCATCAACCAGCTCGCCGAGGACGAGCGGGTCATCGTCAGCGAGGTGGCCGGCACCACGCGGGACAGCATCGACATCCACTTCCTCCGCGACGGCAAGCGGTTCACCGCCATCGACACCCCGGGTGTGCGGAGGAGGAAGTCGCTCGCCAACGACGTCGAGTACTACGGCCTGCAGCGGGCCAAGAAGAGCATCCGCCGGGCCGACGTCGTGCTGATGTTCTTCGACTCGCAGCGGACGATCTCCAAGGTCGACAAGCAGCTCGTCGACGAGATTCACCAGCACCACAAGCCCTGCATCTTCGTCGTCAACAAGTGGGACCTCGCCCAGGAGGCCGAGATGACGACCGAGAAGTGGGACGAGTACATCCTGAAGACGTTCGGCAGCATGCGGCACGTCCCGCTCGCCATCCTCACGGCGAAGGACGGCCGCAACGTCAACAAGGTGATCCACCTCGCCCAGACGATCTTCAAGCAGTCCCGCGAACGGGTCTCGACCGGCCGGCTGAACAAGATCATCCGCGCCGCCGTCGACGCGAACCCGCCCGCCTACAAGGCGAACCGCCGCCCGAAGATCCTCTACGGCACGCAGGTCGCGGTGCAGCCGCCGACGATCGTCCTGAAGGTGAACGAGGCCGCGCTCTTCACGTCGAGCTGGAAGCGGTACCTGCTGGGCGTGTTCCGCGAGAAGCTGCCGTTCCAGGAAGTCCCCATCCGCCTCTTCTGGCGCGACCGCGGCCGCGACGAAGACGTCCCGGCCGAGGCGCTGGAGAGCTGGGAGGAGTGACGCATGCCGTGGAGCGAGGGTGTACATGAGAAGCTCGCCCGGGCGATGAGACGACGCGACGTTCGTCGGTTTCGAGAGTTGCTGACAGCGTTTCCCGAGAACATCCGAGATCAGGCCGGAAGGCCGTGTTGGCTGATCAACACGGCGCGCGAGGGGCTCGTTCGGTTTGCCCGAGTGCTCGTTGACGAGTTCGATCAAGACGTCAACGAGGTGCACCCGGAAACCAAGTGGACTGCACTCATGGAGGCGGCCGCGGAAGGCAAAGCAAGGGTCGTCGAATGGCTGCTCGACCACGGCGCCGAGTTGGCGGACGACTCCGGCTACTGCATGGCACTCGAATGTGCCGCTCTTCGCGGAATGCTCACGGTTACGAAGGTGCTGGTCGAGCGAGGGGTGGACCTCAATGCCGTGCGGACGGGGACCAATCCGCTGATGGAGGCTCGAAAGATGCGCAACACGAGGGTCGCGAAGTACCTCGAGTCTGCCGGCATGCGGCCCTACTACCCGACACCCAACCCAGCCATCGCACACCCCGCATTGAGGAAGGCGATCACCGACTGGTACGGGCCCATCGGGCGGTGGAAGGTGGTGCTCCACGAGAAGCCACTCGTCACGCTGCACGTGACGCGCACCGGCGATGACGGCACGCGGATGCTCTTCACGATGGGGCTCTCGGACACGCGTCTGGCCATCGACGATGGCGAAGTCTTCACCGAACTACTGCTGAGACTTCCCGGTGGCTGGCAAGTGGGAAATCGGGCCCTCGCCAATCCGTGCATGGCCTGGCCAATCGAGGGGTTGCGCCGGATCGTGAAGGAGTCACTCGCTGCGGGCACGTGGGGACACTATCACGTGACTCACTTCCCCTCAGACGAACCGCTTGGCCCGAACACTGAGATGACTTCTTGGGCATGCTTCGTGGAGGACGAACGTGTCGTCTACCTACCGGACGAGCGGTACTGCGTTCCGCGTGACGTCGTCGCCATTCACGAGAGCGAGGCGAAGTTCCTCGATTGCTGGGGACCTCATGATTTGGAGTGTCTTTTCTTGGAGAACGAAGTACCGAGAGTGCTGACCCCAGACCGACCGAGCGTCGTGCAGTGACCACGAACGAGAGAAGCCCGGCATCCTCGGAGATGCCGGGCTTCTGCAACTGGCGTCGTATCCGCTCGCGTCAGGACTTCTTCGCGGCGACGACGGCGGGGTGGCGGGGTCAGCCGCGAAGCAATGGCCCCGGCGGTCGCGCACAGAGTGAAGTCCACCCGTCGGGGCCATCCGGCCATTCGGCCTGCTGACCCCGCCACCCAGTTGACCACGAACGAAAGAAGCCCGGCATTCTCCGAGATGCCGGGCTTCGTCGATCGAAGTGCCGCCTCGGGGCGTCAGGACTTCTTCTTCGCGGCGACGTGGTACCACGTTCCCTTCACCTTGACGTAGACGTCGCCGAGGGCGAGGTACTTGGCGAGGCGAGCGTCCTGCTTGAGGAGGCCGAAGTACTGGTCGCTGCCGACCGGAACCTCCTCGGCCTTCGTCATGTCGTCCGGCGTGAAGGCGCTGTCGTACCAGGTCTCGCCCCGTTTGAGGAACGTGCGGGAGCCGATGTAGCGGATGGCGTCGAGCGACTCGTTCTGGGCCTTCCACTCCCCGGCCTGCCCCTGCCCGGCCCGCTGGGCCAGCTCGCGGGCGGCCGATTCGTAGAAGCCGTCGAGTTTGCCGGCCTTCGTCTTGCGGCGGACGTCGCCGAACCGCTTCGAGTCCTCGACGGCGTCCCGGCCCTCGGTCTCCGCCTCGGCCTTCTCCAGGGCCGAGGTCAGACGTGCCTTGGCGGCGTCCGGCTCGAAGGCGACGGCGGGGCGGCCGGTGGCGACCGGTCCGCCTTCACCCGGCTTCGACGGGGCCACGTCGTCTGTCACGAGGAAGCTCGTGTAGGGGGTGATGATGCCGTAGCGTTTGGCGAGGTGGGTGACCTCGTCGATCAGTTCCTGCTCCGGCTCGGGCTGTTTTCTC
>JANQQW010000295.1 GCA_028284885.1 Planctomycetaceae bacterium | reverse complement strand
TTCCCCCGAAACACCTTCCACCCCCACGTCCCCGAAACACCACACGAGGCCAGAACACAACACCCCTTCACCCGATTCGCGTTCGCGATCCCGAATTCGTTTGCGTAGTATCGAGCAGTCGCGAATCGTGCCGTCTGCCCGAGGAGAAACCGATGTCGTCCTGCCGCGTCACTCTCGCCCTGCTGCTGACCCTCTTCTGCCTTCCCGCTCTCGCTGCCGAGCCGGAGTCGTCGGCCGACGCCGCATCCGCACCGGCGGCGGACGTCGACACGTGGATCGAGAACCTGGGCAGCGACGACTTCACCACGCGGGAGCAGGCGTCGCGCGCACTCCTGAAGGTGGGGGCACCGGCGATCCCGAAGATCATCGAGGCCGCCAAGACCGGCTTCGGACTCGAGGTTCCCTCGCGGAGCGTCAAGATCCTCGCCAAGCTGGCCAAGTCGGACGACGAGGCGACCGCCAAGGCCGCGAAGGACGGGCTCGAACAACTCAAGTCGTCGGACCGGAAGTTCGTCGCCCGGCTCGCGGAGTCGGCACTCGAAGAAGAGGCCCCGGCTCCGGCGATCAACCCGCTCGGCGGCATCGGCGGCGCCCGCATCGTCATCCAGCAGAACGCGATCGGCGGCAACGTCCGCATTCAGCAGCGAGTCGTCAACGGCCAACGGGAAATCGACGTCGTCGAGAACGGCACGAAGGTCAAGATTCGCGACACCAACGGCAAGAACATCGTCGTCGAGGTCGAGAAGCCGGCCGCGGCCGGCCAGCAGGCGGAGACGAAGAAGTACGAGGCCGAGGACGCCGACGACCTGAAGAAGAAGCACCCCGAGGCGGCCAAGCTGTACGAGAAGTACGCCGGAGCGGGCAACCGGTTCCGAGCGATTCAGTTCCGTCGACTCAACGTCCAGCCGGGCTTCCCGAACGTCCGGCCGGTCCCGGTCCCCGCGTTGCCGCGAATCCGCCAACGCGCGTTCGTCCCCCAGCGCGACGCGAAGGCCGCCCTCGACGAGATCAACGAGGCGATCGACGAACTGCAGAAGCTGAAGCAGCAGGACGGCGTCCCGGCCGACGCGATCGACGAGGCGGTCAAGCGGCTCGAAGGGGCGAAGCAGAGGCTGGGCGAGGAGCCGAACGGCAACGCCGAGTGATCCGGTGAAGAAGCGCATCACCGTCTACCGCATCGTTCGTGATCCTCGATTTCGACGCCTCGTCCCGACTGACGAGCCCGCATTCTCCGAGGAACGTGACCGACGCTGGGCCTTCGACGCTCGCCGATCCGCTCATGAATGGGTAGAGCTCGAGATGCAGCCGTCCAACGAGGACGGTGAAGAGCCGGACATCTGGGAAGTCGTCCCCGGGGCCTTCGCACTGGAAAAGCGAGCAGCATACGAATTGTGCGCGAGTGTTGAGGAGACGCAGCCGGTCGTGCGACAACTGCGAGTGGGTAGTAGAAGGCTGGACGTCGTCAACTCGACGCTGTGTATCGACTGCCTCGACGATGAGCGGACGCACTTCGCCGCCGACGGCTCGATTCGCAAGGGGTCGTTCGACGCAAGTGAGCTCGCGATCTCACTCTTCAAGGTCCCCCAGACCCGGGACCGAGAGTTGTACACGCTCGACGGCTTCGACAGCGAGAACGACTTCAAGACCTTGGTTGAGCGATTTGAGTTCACGGGAGTTGTCTTCGAGCCGCTGTGGTCCGGCGAGTCCTGGATGGACGCGTAGCCGGACGGCGGCCGCGCAGTTGGGCCGCAGATGTTTCGCGGAGTCTCTGGAATTCGTGTCCGATCCGAGGCGGGTTGGCGAGAGGGGGGTGTCAAGCAAACACCCACCCCACTTTCCCACCTGCTTCGGAGACAGACATGACTCGCTCTCTCGCCCTCGCCGTCCTGGCCGCCACCGCCCTCGCCGGCACGAATGCCCAAGCCCAGTTCGGGAACCCGATCGTCGATCGGGACCACAGTTCCTCCTACCGCTACGATCCGTTCAGCGACACGCACTTCGTCGACAACCACCGCCGCACGATTCGCGAGTCGGCGTTCGACTTGGACCGTGGCCACATCGACGACGGGTCGTACCGCTACGTCGACCGCATCGTCTTCGACGAGTTCGGCCGCCGCGTTCGCGAGTACGGCTACGTCTGGACCTCCTACGGCAAGCCGCACGGCAGGCTGACCCGCGAGGTGATCACGGTCAACCACCGGCCCGACCCGTTCTGCCGGCCGGGCTTCGGCGGCCCGGGTCGGGAGGTTCGCCGCGACCGGGACACGGTGATCTTCAGCCGGCCGCAGCCGGGCCGCGAGGTTCGGCGAGATCGTGACACGGTCATCTTCAGCCAGCCCCAGCCGGGCCGCCAAGTGGAGCGGAACCGTGACACCGTGATCTTCAGCCAACCGCAGTCGAACTCGCGACGATCGACGCAACGGAACCTCAACAACCTGATTCGCGGGCTCTCCGGCCGACGGTGAGTTGACCGACAACTCCAACTCGCAAGAACCCGCTGGCATCCGCCCGCGGGTTCACTGCGTTTCGGTCCACCGCGAACTCTAACCTACTCGACGACACGAACGCGGCAGTAGCGCTTCTTGCCGACCCACAGCATCAGGTCGTCGGTGATTTCGATTGGCTGGTCGTGGGACTCGATGCGCTGTTTGTCCTTGCCGAGGTACGCACCGCCTTGTTGGATGGAGCGGCGGGCGTCGCCGGTGGAGTTGCAGAGGCCGGTCGCCTTGAGGAGCCGAGCGGCCGGCATCGCGCCGTCGGTCAGGTCGGCGCGGGGAACTTCGGCCGTCGGGATGTCCTCCGGCAGGCCGCCGCCGGCGACCTGCCGTTCCCACTCGGCGATCGCGGCGTCGGCGGCCGTGGCGTCGTGGTACTGGGCGATGACGTTCTTCGCGAGCGTCTGCTTCGCCTCCTTCGGGTGACCGGCGAGGATCGCGTCGACGTCCGTCATGTCGAGGTCGGTCAGCAGCTCGTAGTACGTCCGCATGACGTCGTCGGAGAGCTGCATGAACTTCTTGGCCATCTCGAGCGGGGCCTCGGAGATGCCGATGTAGTTGCCCAGGCTCTTCCCCATGCGGCGCGTGCCGTCCGTGCCGACGAGAATCGGCGACATGACGCCGATCTGCTGGACGAGCGAGCCGTCCTGCTCGAGCCGGCGGCCTCGCACGACTTCGGACATCCACTGTTCGGCGAAAGCACAGGTGACGGGGTCCGACTGCAGCGTGCGGGCCAGCATGAAGTTGTAGAGCTGCTCCGTCCCGCCGAGTTCGACGTCCGCCCCGACGACGACGGAGTCGAACGCCTGCATGACGGGGTACAGGCACTCCAGCAGGTAGATGGGCTTCTCCTCCTGCTGCCGCTTGCGGAAGTTGTCGCGGACGAGCAGTTGCTGGACGGTCGTCTTGCCGCAGAGTTCGAGGACCTGGGCGAAGTCCATCCCGCCGAACCAGTCGCCGTTCCGGTGGATCTCGGCCCGGTCGAGGTCGACGACCTTGCCGACCTGCTCGAGGTAGTCGCGTGCGTTCTGCTCGACCTGCTCCTTGGTGAGGCGGTTCTTGCGGGCCTCGTCGCGGCCGCTTGGGTCGCCGACCATCGCGGTCGCGTTCCCGATGATGATCACCGCCTGGTGGCCGAGTTCCTGGAACTGCCGCATCTTTCGCAGCGGCACGGTGTGGCCGAGGTGCACGTCGATGCCGGTCGGGTCGATGCCGTACTTGACCCGCAGCGGCCGGTCGCACTTCCGCGAGGTCTCGAGCATTCGAGGAAGCTCGTCCTCCGGCGTGATCTGTACGACGCCGCGGCGGACGAGGGCGAGTTGGTCTTCGACGGAGGGGAAGGACATGGGAGCGACGGGCTGCGGGAACGGGGGACGGGACTCAGAAGACGAGGAGAGCGGCGGCCTCCTGGGCGGCGGCGTTCGCCTTCTCCAGTTCCTCGAGCGCCTTGCGGAACTGCTCGGGGTCGATGCTGTAGGTGTTCCAGGTCATCAACGCGTTGAACAGGGCGTGCGTGACGACGACGGCGAGGTAGTCGTTCGTTCGTTCGTAGACGACGCCGAGGACGATCGCCAGCGGCAGGATGCCGATCATGTCGGGCCAGCCGTGGATGGCGGAGAACAGGACGGCGGTGACGCCGACGGCGAACGCCGGCCGGCACCGGTTCCGCAGCCAGCCCTGCAGCCCCACGCGGAACACGAGTTCCTCGGCGAGCGGGGCGGCGAACGCGGCCGAGGTGAACACCCAGAAGACGATCTCGTCCGTCCGGTTCTCGAGCAGCGTCTTCAGGAACGGGTGGATCTTGTCGGCGCTCCGCAGCGGCGCGCTGAGCAGCATCGCCAGGATGACGAGCGGGTAGGCGAGGAACAGCCCGGCGACGCCGACCTTCAGCGAGGAGAGCTGCCACTTCAGCCCGAAGGCCTCCGCCTGGGACCGCGGTGCCGGGTCGAGCGAGCGTGTCGCGCCGCAGACCGGGCAGATCGTTTCCGGCCCGGGCGAGTCGCAGAGGTGGCAGACGTTGCGGCGACGGGCCCGCACGGCGAGCAGTCCGGCTGCGAACAGCGCGACCACCAGCAGGTTCGCCACCACGATCGCCTGCATGACCTCGACCGGAGAGGCGCCGCGTCCGACACCCGCGATCGCGGCGACGACTTCGCGGAGCGGCAGATACGAGAGCACGACGAGAGCCGCAACCCGTGCGTCACGCTGCGGCGGCTCGCCCTGCGAGGCCAGCCCGAGCGCTTCCAGCCGCGACGGCCGGACGAGGATCAACACCCACAGCACCGCCCCGCCGACGAGGACGAACAACGCGGGGAGGAATGGCAGCAGCAACATCGAACGGTCGATCTCCGCGGGACCCGCGAACCGTAGGTTGTCGAGAGAGTGTCTGCAATCGGAAGCTCGCCGTCGTGAGCCGGCAGTTCATCGACGAGTGGAGACCCGACCTCGATCGCAACTTCGCGGCTCAGACGGCCTCGTCGTGATGCGAGGCGCCGTCACTCGACTCCATCGCAACAAGCTGGCAATCGGGCTTTCGTCTCCGAAACTCGTCCAAGTCCTTCGCCGAGAAGTTGTCGTCCTCGACACGCAGGCAGAGAAACTCCAGATTCGGCAGCGATGCGAGACCACGCAGTCCATCGTGGTCAATCGAGGTCCAGTGGATCTGCAGATTGGCGAGCGTCCTGATTTCCAGCAGGTGCTCAACACAAGCGTTGGTCAACTGGCGGTTCTCCTTGAGTCGGAGAGCCGTGAGGCTCGGCATCTCACGCAGGTGCCGCAGCCCGCCATCCGTGATCCGGGTGCACTGCAAGTCCAGTCCTTCGAGTGACCCGATCCGACCGATGACCGCAAGTCCGTCGTCGTCGAGATCAGAGTAGGCGAAGTCCGCGTACTGCAGTCGATTCAGTCGCAGCAGTTCCGCAAGCTCGTCGCCGTTCTCGAACTCCCGATCGCTGAGATCGACGAACTCCGCGTCAAGCTCTACTCGAACGCCTCCCACCGAGATCATCGTGGAACCTCCCTCGGTTGCGGGAGCGCACTCGTCTGGATGGTCCCGGACAGGTGAAGTAGCAAAAAATGCTCGGCACTTGCCGTGCCGAGCATTCGAGGGTCCTGAAGTGGTGTCCGGCAAAGCAGCCGCGAACGCCGGTCAGGCAGAGAAGCTGCTGCCGCAGCCGCAGGTGTTGGTGGCGTTCGGGTTGTTGAACGTGAAGCCCCGCTTGTCGATGCCGTCGTGGAAGTCGATGACGGTCCCGTCGAGGAAGAGGGCCGACTTCTTGTCGACGACGACCTTCACGCCGTGCTGCTCGGAGACCGAGTCGACGGCGGCGTCGAACTTGTCGTCGAAGCCGAGGCCGTACGAGAAACCGCTGCAGCCGCCGCCGCTGACGGCGATGCGGAGCACGGTCGTCTCGGGCATCTGCTTCTCGCTGATGACCCGTTGGATTTCGCCGACGGCCTTCTCGGTGACGGTCACCGGACCGGCGGGGGCAACGGGCGTGGTTTCGGGCTTCGTGGGGGCGTCGGTCGACATCTCGTTCTCTCCTGCGAATCGCGTACGGCGAACGTGGGGGAGGGGTGGGTTCGTACTCCCGAAAGCATAGCAGCCACGGGGGATCGAGACGAGTCACGATTCCCCTTCTCCCGGACGAACCCGCGGGATCTCGGGGAAAATCGAACTCGTCACTTTGCGTATCGGCTATTTCCCCTCGGCGGCCCACTTCTTCATCAGGTCGATGTTCGCCTGAATCTCCTCCAGACGCTCCGGACGGCGGGTCCGGAGGGCCTTCAGGTAGACCGCCATGTCGCTGTCGTACATCGAGGCCGGCTCAGGGGTTCGGCCGCGGTCGCCGGACTTCTCGATCCACTCCGCGAGGTGACCGCGGTGTGCTGCGAGCGTGTCGGCGTGGGCGGGGTCCTCGGCGAGATTCCGCAGCTCCCACGGATCGCTCCCGAGGTCGTAGAGTTCCTCCGGGGGCCGGGTCTCGGCCATCTGCAGCGACTGGGCCTCGTTCAACGTCCCGGCGGCGAACAGCTCTCGCATTCGCCGCACGATCGGCTTGTTGTCCTTGTAGGCGTTCGGCTGCAGGTACGGCCGCTGGGGATGGAAGTTGCGGATGTACTTGTAGCGGGCCGTCCGCACGCCGCGAATGCGATCGACCGTCTCGTCGCATCGGTCGCGGGCCGAGACAACGTACTTCCGCGACTGGTAGTCGGAGGCGAAGAGATCGACCGACTGCAGGTGCTCGGGGATTTCGATCCCGGCGAACGCGAGCGAGCTGGCCGCGAGATCGACGTGGACGACGAGATCGTCCCGCACCGTTCCGGCCTCCAGACCCGGCCCGCGGACGACCAGCGGGACGTGCATCCCCTCCTCGTAGCAGAACTGCTTGCCGCGGACGTGGCTGACGCCGTGGTCGGTGAGGAAGAAGACGTAGGTGTTGTCGAGGACGCCCTCGCTCTTCAGCCGGTCGAGAATCCGGCCGACCTCGTGGTCCGTGTAGCGGCAGGTGTCGAGGTACTGGGCCCAGTCTTCGAGGAGTACCTCGTCCCGCGGGTAGTACGGCGGCAGGGGCACGTCTTCGGGCTTCGTCACGCTGCCGAGCGTCTTCTTCACCGTGGCCGGCCACTGGTCGCCGTCGCCGTGGCCGCGGAGCTTGCCGCCGCGGAGCTGAATCTGGGTGAAGAACGGCTGCCCCGGTTTGCGGTCAGCCCAGTTGCCGGAGTCGTACACGGCCGGGTCCCACTCGAAGTTGTAGTCGGTCTTCGAGACCTTGTTCCGCGGTGGCCAGGAGCAGTTCGACGTGTGGTAGCCAGCGCGTTGGAACAGCCGCGGGATCAACTCGACGTGCGCCGGCAACTCGATCTTCTCGCTGCCGCGACCGCTGCGGTGGTGATGGGCGCCGATGGCGGTCTGGTAGGTGCCGGTGACGAGTGCCGAGCGACAGGTCGAGCAGACGGGGGCCGTGACGTACGCCCGCGAGAACCGCACCCCCTCCTTCGCCATCCGGTCGACGTGCGGCGTCTCGATCGTCTTCTCGCCGTAGCAGCCGAAGTGGGCCGACATGTCCTCCACGACGATCCAGACGACGTTCGGCCGTGGCTCGTCGGCGGCGGACGTGGTCGCGACGGGAAGAATCCACAGGGCGGCAGCGAGAAGTCGGCTGGTCACGGGCGAGTGCTCTCCGGGGCAACGGGGCTGGCTTCAGTCGAACCGATCGCGGAAGGCCGTGCAACGGGACCGGCTCGGTCCGTCGATGGCGATCCCGGCCGTCAGTCGAGACACTCCGTGACCCGGGCAACGAGGCAAGACGAACGAGGAACCGAGGCTTGTACGACGCGATTATCATCGGAGCCGGGCACAACGGGCTCGTTACCGCTCACGACCTCACGGCCCGCGGGTGGAAGGTGCTCGTGCTCGAGCGGCGGCACGTGCTGGGCGGGGCGGCCGTCACCGAGGAACTCTGGCCCGGCTACAAGGTCTCCACCGCTTCCTACGTGGTCAGCCTGCTGCTACCGGAGATCGAGCGGGATCTCGAACTTGCCCGGCACGGCTACAAGGTGCTGCCGCGAACGCCGTCGTCGTTCACCCCCTGCGAGGACGGCCGGTACCTGCTGCTTGGGCCGGACGCCGAGCTGACCCGCCGCGAGATCGGGAAGTTCTCCGAGAAGGACGCCGAGGCGTTCCCACGTTACGAGGCGCTCTTGGAGCGAGTCGCCGAGGCGCTGGAGCCGGTCCTCGCCAGCACGCCCCCCGAACTCCTGCCGCTGCCGAGCGAGTGGCGGCGGGTCGGCTGGGGCAAGCGGACGCGGGACCTGCGGAAGGCATGGTCGATGCACGACGCCCTCCGCTCGCTGGGCGACGACTTGCCGGAGGCACTCGAACTGCTGACCGGGTCGGCGACCACGATCCTGAACCGCTGGTTCGAGAGCGACGTGCTGAAGGCGACGCTCGCGACGGACGCCATCATCGGCGCCTTCCAGCCGATCTCGGCCCCCGGCGGCGCGTACGTGCTGCTGCACCACGTGATGGGTTCGGCCGGCGGCGCCCGCGGCGTGTGGGGCTACGTCGAAGGCGGCATGGGCGCTCTCTCGAACGCCATCGCCGCCGCGGCTCGGGAGAAGGGTGCCGAGATTCGGACGGAGACCTCGGTCGCGAGGATCGACGTCGAAGGGGGCCGGGTCGTCGGCGTGACGACCGAGGCTGGCGAGAAGATCGTGGCGAAGTGCGTTGCGTCGGGTGTCGATCCGCATCACACGTTCGAGCGGTTCCTCTCGGCCGACGTGCTCCCCGAGCCATTCCGCAAGGCGGTCGGGCGGATCGACTACTCGTCGGCCAGCATGAAGGTGAACCTCGCGGTCAGCGAACTGCCGGACTTCACCTGCCTGCCGGGGACGGAGGAGGTCGGGCCGCAGCACCGGGGGACGATTCACGTCGGGGCGACGACCGAGTACCTGGAGCGGGCGTACGACGACGCGAAGTACGGCCGGCCGTCGTCGCGGCCGATCGTCGAGATGACGATCCCCACTTCGGTCGATCGCACGATCGCCCCGGACGGGCACCACATCCTCTCGCTGTTCGTGCAGTACGCGCCGTACGAACTCGCCGAGGGCGTCGGCACGTGGGACGAGATCAAGGAGGAGGTGGCCGACCGCTGCGTCGCGGAGATCGCCCGCTTCGCCCCGAACGTGCCGGACGCGATCCTGCACCGGCAGGTGCTCTCGCCGCTCGACCTCGAACGAACGTACGGCCTGACCGGCGGGAACATCTTCCAGGGAGCGATGCCGCTGAACCAGTTGTTCGCGATGCGGCCGGTCCCCGGCTGGGCCGACCACCGCACACCGGTCCGCGGCCTCTACGTCTGCGGCAGCGCTGCCCACCCCGGCGGCGGCGTGATGGGCGCCTGCGGCCGCAACTGCGCAACCGAGATGCTCCGCGACGGCCGCGGCTGATTCGGGTTGGTACTCACATGATTCTCGGTTGGTGCCGTTTCATCTGCGAAACCAGCACGTCCGTAGTCGAGTACAAGCCTCAACCCGTGTTCCAACTTCAACAACGAGGAAGACATGCGATACCCCGCGAAGTTGCTCTTGGCCGTGGCCTTGTTGTTCGGCGCGGCCAGTGTCGTCTTGGCGCGGTCTCCCCTCGGCGTCTTCGGGAGATCGACGTACACGGCGGGGCAGGTCGACATCGTGAAGACCGAGCTGCTGGCGAACGGAACGGTGAAGATCAGCTTCAAGACGCCGATCGAGTCGGCCGCTCACTGCCCTGGCGCGAACGCCAAGACGACCAAGGACGGCATCGTGCTCGAGTTCGTCCGCGCGGCCTACAACAAGTCGCCCAAGGTCACCTACCCGCTCGATCGCGAGAACGAGCGGGCGACCCCGTACTTGCTCGTGGACGCCAAGGAGAAGCCGGTCTTCTTGAAGTCGAAGAAGAAGCTGGTGCGGATTCACCCGCCGAAGAAACCTTGAGCTCGACTATCTGCCCGACGTCACTGCTGGGCTCTCGCTTACCTCAGGCCGTACCATCTCAGGTGGGTCAACGTCGCCAATTCGTCGGAGTGACGGATTGGAAATCCGTCCCACGGGTTCAGTCGGCGCTGAACTCGGCGTGGCGGAAGCGGCCGTCCTCGAAGTAGACCATCAGGCACTCGGCGTCGTACCGCGAGTCGCGGCCGCGGGGCTTGAGGCAGAGGCGGGTGTCGTCCTCGTGGAAGACGACCGGCGCGGGGTAGCTCGTGCCGTCGTACCGGGAGGCCAGCGTCTCCAGCACCTCGGTCCGGTCCATGCCGGTGTGCAGGGCGTTCGCCCCCCGCAGCAACGGCTTGAGGGAGCTGTTCGGCACCCACGGGAGAATGCACAGGAACAGCAGCCAGACGACCGGCACCACGGCCACGGCCCGCTTCCTCTCGAAGGCGAGCGGCAGCAAGAGCAGCCCGCAGGTGACCATGCCGACGACGAGGTACGACGGGTACTGGAGCGACGCGGCCGTCCAGAGGTCGGCGGTCCAGGTGAACCACGCGAACAGCGGCAGCATCAGCAGTTGAGGGACGACGGCTTTCATCGGATCACGGTGCTGCCTGGAGGTTCTGAACGGCCGTGCCACCTTGGCTGACGGCGTCGAGTCCGCCGTTCTCCACGAAATTCGTGAACTCGATGATGGCCGGGCCCAGCAGGAACAGGTAGACGGCCGGCATCAGGCAGAGCACGGTGGGGAACAGCAGCTTGAAGGTCGCCTGGTTCGCCTTCGTGTCGGCCCGTTGGCGGAGGCTCTCCCGCATGCCGTCGCTGTAGTCGACGAGCGCCTCGGAGACGCTCGTGCCCATGCGCTCGGTCTGCGTGACGAGGGCGACGAACGAGTGGACCTCGGGGAGGTCGACCCGCTTCTCGAAGTTGCGGAGGGCGTGTTCCATCGAGCCGACGCGGGACTGCTCGACGACGATGGCGAGTTCCTGGGCGAGGGCCGGGTAGGCGTCGTACATCTCGCGGCTGATGCGGCCGAGCGCCTGCTGCAGCGTGAGGCCCTGGCTGACGCACATGTTGAGCATGTCGAGCATGTCGGGCATGCCCCGTTCGATCTCGCTGAGCCGGTCGGCGACGCGGCCGCGAATCGTGAGTCGCGGAAGCGACCAGGCGAGCAGCGGCCCGACGACGAGGCCGGCGAGGGCGAAAAGCTCGAACTGTTCCGGCAGGATGATCAGCAGCCCGCCGAACAGGACCAGCATCAGCATGATGCCGACGTAGCGGACGGCCGAGAGGTTCTGGTACGCGTGCGGCTCGTAGTAGCCGGCGTTGACGAGTTCCGACCGGACGACGTCGGCCCGGTCCTCGGACTCCGGCAGCAGCGAAGCCAGTGCCGGGGTGAGGCCAGCACCGAAGACGTAGTCCCCCGTGTCCGCCGACGGAGACTGGTCCGGCCGCAGATGGGGCAGGTCGTTCCGGTGGTTGTCGCCGCGCCCCGTGGAGAACAGCCGGCGGTCGTTCCAGGCGGGAACGGACTGCGTGCGACGCTGCGTCCGCGTCGCTGTCGCCGTTCCCCCGGCGGCCGTCGTCTCGACACCGTCAAGGTCGTAGACGCGATCCGAGCCGACCGTCGGCTCGTTCGGCTGCGGCGTGACGGGTTCCGAGGCGGCGACCGGTTCGTGGGTCACGGGTCGTTCGACGGACGGCGTCTCGGCGACGCGGCCGGTCGAGCGGCCCCGCCACCACTTCAGCACGACACGGACGAGCAGCACGACCAGCAGGACCGCGATCACGGCCAGCATGGCGTTGACGACGACTGGGGACAACATGGGCTTCTCCGTCCGTTAGCTGGAGCCGCCGAGCGGCTCGCCTCGTGTCTCGTCGGTGGTCTCGGTTCCGTCGTGTTCCGTCAGAGTCGTTGGCTCTGCTTCATGATCCGCAGCACCCAGATCGAGCCGACGACCTGGAGCATCACGGCGATCGCCAGCGTCGTCCGGCCCCACTCGCTGTCGAGCAGCCGTTCCAGGTAGGTCGCGTCCCGGACGATGAAGAAGGCGAGGATGGCGGGCGGCAGGACGAGCATCAGGATGGCGGTCGCCCGGCTGGCGACGGTCGCCACCTTCAGCCGGCCGAGGAACGTGATCCGGTCGCGGACGGTCGTCGAGAGCCGTTCGAGGACGTGGACGAGGTCGCCGCCCGACTCCTGGTGCAGCGTGAGCGCCATGACGAGCACGCTCGTGTACGGCACGCCGGTGCGGAGCGGAAGGTCTCGGAGGGCTGCGCCGACGGGGAGCCCCATCTCGACCTTGTGCGAGCACTCGCGGAGCTCGGCACCGAGCGGGTCGGCCGTGTCCTCGGCGACGATGCGGAGGCAGGCTTCGAGGCTGCGGCCGGTGCGGGCGGCCCGGGCGAGTTCGTCCACCATCTCGGGCATCTGTTTCAGGATCGCGTTCTGCCGCCGCGAGCGGAGGAACATCACCACGCCGACGGGGGCCAGGAAGCCGACGACCGCCGCGAGGCCCGCGGAGACCGGGTTCTCCTGCAGCACCCACATCGCCCCGCCGAACGCCATCGCCGAGAACAGGCAGAAGACCGCCAGCAGCGACGGCGCGAGGCCCGTGCCGGACTGGATGCAGAGCCGGTCGAACCAGCCGTTGAGGTTGTCGCCGAACTCCTCGCTGCCGGTGGAGAGGACCTCCTCGTCGCGGAGGATGTCCGCGAAGCCGGGCTGCGATTCGACGGGCGTCCGTGTGATGGCGACCATGTCGGTCTCCGTGGGTCGGTGCTTCGTGTTTCGTTCGTCTTCGTGCGGTCAGATGCGGGAGCGGTACTCGCCGCCGGTCGTCAGTTCGCGGGGCTCGAACAGCTCCCGCGGCACGTCGAGACCGGTCGCCTGCAGCCGCAGCAGCGACCGCGGCTCGTACCCCGTCGCGAAGAACGAGCCCTGCACCCGTCCCTGGTCGTCCTTGCCGGTCGGCCGGAAGACGAACACGTCCTCGATCTCGTACGCGCCGTCCTCGTAGCCGCTGAGTTCCGAGATGCGGACGACCTTCCGTTCGCCGGAGCTGAGCCGGTTGACGTGCACCACGAAGTGCAGGGCCGAGGCGATGTACTGTCGGGCGACCGACAGCGGCAGCTCGACGCCGGCGAGGGCGATCATCAGCTCCAGTCGCTCGAGGGCGTCGCGGGTGTCGTTCGCGTCGACCGTGCTCATGCTGCCGTCGTGGCCCGTGTTCA
>JANQQW010000290.1 GCA_028284885.1 Planctomycetaceae bacterium | reverse complement strand
CGCTGAAGGACCACCCGTTCTCGTTCGTGCGGGAGAATCTCGACCGCCTGGGCGTGCTGCGGGCCGAGGAACTCGCGACGGCCCCGGACGACCGTCGGCAGGCCGTCGCCGGCCTCGTGCTGCTGCGTCAGCGACCCAGCACGGCGAAGGGGATCACGTTCGTCACGTTGGAGGACGAGACCGGCACGGCGAACCTCGTCGTCCACCCCGGCACCTGGGAGCGGTACCGCCGCGTCGCCCGGCACGCCACCGCCATGCTGGCCCGCGGCCGCTTGCAACGCGAGGGCCGCGTGATTCACCTAGTGGTCGAGGAACTCCGCGACCTCGGCGAGACGTTCGCCCACGTGGAGTCCCGCTCCCGCGACTTCCGCTGAACCGTGACAACCTCCCGGACGACCGAAGGCACTCCCAGTCGCTGTCCCACTTGCGGGAAGAGCGTCTGGATCGGCCCACAGTCCGACTTCGGCGACGCCGCTTGCCCCCACTGTGGTCAGTTGCTTTGGATCGACCGCGCACCACTCGATGCGAACCGTGCTCTGTCCGAACTCGGTGTGCAGATCGAAACCGACGACGACGGGCAGGTCCGGCGTGCCACGTTCCGCGGCGCGGACTACGACGACTCCACGATCCCCAAGATCGCGCTCCTCGACGTCGATGAGATCGACGGCTCCGAGACCACGATCACAGTGGCCGGAGTCCGCCGACTACGAGCCCTTCTGCCGACGACGAACGTCGTCCACTGAGAACGCCCATGTGTGCCCGCTACAACCTTCGCATCACGCCGGCCGAGGCGCAGGCGGCGTTCGACCTGCTGCGAGCGCCGGAGTGGCAACCGCGGTACAACATTGCGCCGACGCAGTTGGTGCTCGCGATTCGTGAGACCGACGAGGGGCGAGTGGCCGACCGAATGCGGTGGGGGCTGATCCCGTCGTGGTCGAAGGAGCCGAAGACGAAGTTCCCGCTGGTCAACGCACGGGCGGAGACGGTCGCGACGCAACCGTCGTTCCGGGCGTCGTTCAAGCGGAAGCGGTGCCTCGTCCCGGCAACCGGCTTCTACGAGTGGACGGGACCGCGGGGGAGGAAGCAACCGCACCACGTCACGGTCGGCGACGAGCCGTTCGCCTTCGCCGGGCTGTGGGACTCGTGGAACGACGAACTCGAGTCCTGCACGATCCTGACGTGCGAGGCGAACGCGCTGGTGTCCCCGCTGCACGACCGCATGCCGGTCGTCCTCTCGATCGATGCCTGGAGCGCGTGGCTGAGCGAGGAGAGCGAGCGCGGCCTGCTCGAGTCCTTGTTGGTCCCGTACGCCCCAGAAGAGATGGACGCCGTTGCCGTGAACACGGTCGTCAACAAGGTGGGGAACGAGACGCCCGAGTGCGTCGAGCCGGTCGGCTGACCGCTCGAACGGCGACGCGTCGAGTGCGAGAGACAGGACTCGAACCTGCACGGGTTGCCCCACTGGATCCTAAATCCAGCGCGTCTGCCAATTCCGCCACTCTCGCCGTGCCGCGAGTCTACCGCACGTGCCGGGGAGGCGTCACGCTGACGCGGTTTCGCGACGGTCGTGGACCGGAGGCGATTCGCGGACGCACGCGTCGGTTTCGAGAAACCGACGCCGAGCCCGGTTCACGAGCTAGACTCGACGAGACCGCGACTTCGTGCGCCGGCGTCGTTCCGCGCGCACCACGACGAAGAGGCTCCGCCGATGGCCGAAGCACAGGACGACACCGAACCGAAACCCGAGGACGCCGAACGGGCCGAGGAGACGGCCGTCGGCCGTGGCGGCACGTTCGACGACCTGAAGCTCGCGATCCGTCGCAACACGGGCTGGATCGCCGCGATCGGTGGTCTGGTCGGCGGGTTCTTCCACTACTTCTTCGTCGGCTGCGCCAGCCTGCTGGGCCTGCTGGTCGTTCTGGTCGTGCCGATCGTGATCGCCGTGCTCGTGGCCGTCCTGCTCGGGGTGCCGGGTTACCTCGTGTACCACGTCGAGTGGCTCGTCGCGCCCGGCGACTACACGTCGCCGTGGATCGTGGTCGTCACGATCTTCTGGTCCGGCTACTTCGTGACGCACGGTTGGCCGCACCTCTGGCCGGCGCTCGTCAGGGTGTTCAGCTGGATCAAGCCGGTCCTCGTCTGGGCTGGACGTGTGCTGGAGAACATCTCGGACGACGACGAGGACGAACCCGGCCCGACCGAGACGGCCGCCAAGATCGCCGCGTCGAACACGACCGACACCACCAACGAACAGACCGCCGACGAGGAGACCGCCGACGAGGAGGGAGCGGACGAAGAAGGGCCGGACGAGGAGGAAGACGGCCCGGAGGAGGAGCCGACCGCCGAGGACGACACGGCGGAGAAGCCGGCCCCGCCGAAACGGTCGACGGCCAAGCGGAAGAGGAAGCAGCCCGCGCGGAAGAAGTCCGCCTCCTGAAGCGGCATCCTGTCGGCAACCTTCGCCGTTTCGAGCCGGCAACAGGGTGTTCGACGGGTGCAACTCCGCGCTTCCCAACAGCACCCTGTCGGCCCGAATGGCCGTGGCTCGTCTTGTCGAGCACGTTCCTCCCCGCCTCGGGGTTGACGGAGCGGCTTCGCCACTTAGTGTTGACGCCGGAGAAGGTGCGAAATCCCCTTCGTCGATCGTCGTGGTCGGTGGGCGAACTGGACGGTTGCGGGTCGAGGTCCCTCGTGAAGTCGACGGTTGACGGGTCATTCCGCGACGGAAAGGGCGGTGCCGGTGGCCGCGGCGGTGGTGATTCGCGCGACGGCAAGGACGGCAGCATCTGGATCTGGCCGTTCGAGCTGACCGAGAAACTGGGCGAGGGGGGCATGGCCGCGGTCTACCGCGGCCGCTTCGTCAAGAACGACACCTACCACGCCGTCAAACTGCTGCCCGAGGATCTCACCCGGAACGCGACCGCTCTCGCCCGCTTCAAGCGGGAGATGGAGCTGCTCAAGCAGTTGCGGCACCCCAACATCGTCCGGTGCTTCGGCGGCACCGCGGAGAACGGGCAGCCCTTCTACGCCATGGAACTCGTCGAGGGTGGCACGCTCGACGACCTGCTTCGCAAGCTCGGCAAGCGGAACTGGAAGACGACGGCCGAGTGTGGACTGCAGATGTGCGCCGCACTGTCGTGTGCCCACGCCCAGGGGATCGTCCACAGGGACGTCAAGCCGTCCAACTTCCTGGTGGACGGCGACCGGCTCAAGCTCAGCGACTTCGGTCTCGCACTGATCGCCTCCTCGACGAAGCTGACGGCGGACGACAAGACCGTCGGCACGTTCGACTACATGGCCCCCGAGCAGATCTCCGGCGGCGAGGTCACTCCGCAGACCGACGTCTACGCCCTCGGCTGCGTGTTCTTCGAGATGCTGGTCGGGCGGCCGCCGTTCGAGGCCGACGAACGCGTCGCCATTCTCCACCAGCACCTGCGGTCGGCCCCGCCGCGTGTGGCCGACCTCGTCGCCGACTGCCCGCCGGACCTGGACGTGTTGATCGACGACATGCTCGAGAAGTCGCCGTCGAGTCGGCCCTCCGGAGCGGAGGAGGTGTCGGAACGACTGCAGGCCCTGCTGCAGGGCGACACGTCCGTGCTTCCCGAGAAGCCCCGGGCTCCCGCCAGCCCAGCAGCCCCGACTCGGTCGCCGGAGCCCGACGTCCGCACGCCACCGGAGACTCGCCGGCCCCGCCCTGCCCCCTCCGCCGCGACCGGGCGACTCACCTGGGCGGTCGTCGGAGTTTCCGTGGTCCTCGCCGTCGTCCTGCTGCGGAACTTCGTGGTCGGCGATGCCCTCGCCGCTCGCGGGCCCGGCCACGACATCCTGGTCCGGTCGGCGACGAACGAGAGCGAGGAGTTGCCCCTGCAGTCGCAGATCGACGCGATCGCCGCCGTGGGCGAGTTGGGGCAGCACTCCGAAGAGGCGGTCGCGACGCTGGTCGAGCTGCTCGAATCCGACGAGGTCCGCGTGCGCGAGGCCGCGGCAACGGCACTCGGGACGGCCGGCGGGACGGCCAAGAAGCACACCGCTCAACTCATCGTCATGCAGAAGGAGGACCCGGAGACGGTCGTCCGGACGGCCGCCGGCTCGGCCGTCATGTTGCTGCAGGACTCGACCCGTCCTTCGAATCCGTGGTGGACGCGGAGCCTGGTCTTCGTCGGTCTGGCCGCCGCGGTGACATTGCTGCTGCGGTGGCCCGCCCCGCCGGCTCCGGGAAAGAAGCCCTCGTCGGGCGTGCGACGGACACCCGCGGCCCAGCGTTCAGCGAACCGGGCAGCAGAAGCCGAGAACTGGCGTCCGCGAAGGCGTTGACGCCTTCTGGGTGGGCTTCGGCTTGGGTCGCGGCGCTGGCTTCGAGATTCGGACCGTCGGCGAACGCGTCTCGTCGATTCCCTCGCCCGAGAGCCGCACCTCGAATGCCCCGCGCCCCGGCCGCGTTGCCGTTGCCACGAGGCGTGCATTCCTGGTCTGGCCGGGCGCGAGTGTGCCCACGCGCAGGTCGATCTCGGCCCCCAACTCGTGCCGAAGCTGGTCCGGCAAGTCGATCCGCACGACGAGGTCGTTCACCGGTGCCGCACCCACGTTGACGAGTTTGAGGTCGAGCACGCAGGGAGCGCCGACGGTGCGGCTCTCCCGCAACGGCTTCGCCTCCCACTCGACGCGCGGCATCGGCACCGGTTCGGGTTCCGGCTCGACGACGGGCGGCTCCTCGACCACGGGTGGCTCCTCCACGACCGGTAGCTCCTCCACGGCGGGAGGCTCCTCGACCACCGGCGGCGGTTCCGGCTCACGCCGGGGAATCCTCTCGAGCGGAGCCTGCACGACGATGTTGCTCGCGGTCGCCACGGCGTACTCTCGGAACGCCAAGGCCACCGTCACCAGATTGGGATCGACCATTCGTGGTCGGTGGCGGGCCCAGCCGTCCGGAATCCGTTCGGCCAACTTCGGCGGCGGCAACGGCGCGATCACACGAGCGGCCGACGACACGTGGCGTTCCGGCGATGCGTCGACGTGCGGTTGCCAGTCGGACTCCACGCCGTCGTGGGTCAACCGGACGGCGAGATCGGCCGGGAGGGCGGGGAACGGATCGGGGATCGGTTCCGGAATCGGCTCCAACTCAGGTTCCGGGTCCGGCTCGACGACGACCGGAGGCGGTGTCAGATTCGCGAAGGGGTCGCGGAGCACGGGCGTCTCGACGACGCGGATCGAACGAGCTCCGTCGATCACCTCGTCGGTTGGCCCGGTGAAGACGACCACCGGCTCGGTCGTCGGCGACCCGACGGCGTCCGGCTGGGCTCGCGTGAACAACAGCAGGAGCAGCAGCAGGCCGATCGTCCCGGTCACGGCCGGGGCGACCCACTTCCGGTCCCGTTCGGACACGCCGAGCAGCATCGCCTGCGCAACGGCCTGGAACGGCCGCAGGATCTCGGTGAAGAACGCCACGACGAACGCAGCGGACGAGCGGACGTGCTGCCACCGCCACTCGACCCAGCGACCGCCCCAACCCTCGACGAGCCATCGGGCTCCGTCGCGAACGGCCCAGCGGGTGTGCAGCATCGTTCGACGCAGGACGATCCAGGCCCACTCGGTCCAACGCACGAGAAACCACTCGCGTCGCAGGGCCTTCCAGACGAGTCCGTTCACGTGGTCCGCCTCACTCGAGCATCGAACGGGAATGCGGGCGTCGTCCGGGCGGCGCTCGGAGCGCACACAAGGCCGACGGCCCGCCGTGGCGGCGTGAAGTAGCAGAATCTGCCGATCGCGGGAAGCAGAATTCGTCCGCCAAGGCGTCTCGTCCGTTGTCCGGCCGCGGGCCGGCAACACGTTGCCGGAACCGCGTTGCGAGGATACGATCGACACTTGGCGGAGTCTTCTCGTACGTCCGCCCGATCGTTCGAATCGACCAACGTGGCCGAACAGCACAGGGCCTCCTCGGAACACCTCCATGTCGAAGCTGCAAGCGATTTGCCCCCACTGCGATGCGTCGTTCAAGCTGAAGGACCAGAAGGCCGTCGGCAAGATGGTGAACTGCCCTTCCTGCGGCGAGGCGTTCCGCATCGAACTCGGCGCGGAGGAGTTCGACGACGTGGACTTCGACGACGAGCCGGACCCGTTCGAGGACGACGACTACTCGCCCGTCCGCAGCGAACGCGCTCCGGCCGCTCGTCGTTCGTCGCGGCCGCAGCCCGCGCGGAAGCCGAAGTCGAACGTCGGCGGTCAGATCGTCGTGTTCGGCATCGCCGGCCTCATGGGGATCGGCTTCCTCGTGGCGGCCGGGTTCGGCGTCTCCTGGATGATGAAGGGGGGCGACTCGCTCGACACGGCCTACCTCGACGCGGACACCGAGGTGGTCGTCCACATGAAGGTGTCCGAACTTGCCAAGTCGGAACTGCTGAAGGACGAGTTCGCCAACGCCGGTGGCGGCAACCCGTTCGCCGGGGGCGGGTTCGGCGGGGGCGGTTTCGGCCGGCCCGAGCGGGACGAGGTCGAACCCGAGGACATCCGCAGCGTGACGATCGGCTTCACCGGCCTCTCGCAACTCGCCGACCTCGACGTCGCCCCCGGCCCGTTCGGCGCCCTTGAGGCACTCAACCAGGTCAAGTTCCTCGTCGTCGTCAACTCGAAGAAGCGACTCATCGACGACGGCGCAGAGCAGGGTCTGGAGCCGAAGAAGCACAAGGGCGAGACGTACTACCACCTCTTCAGCCCGCAGATGTCACTCTGGCAGGCGTCCTCCCGGACCGTTCTCGTCGGTGACACGAACAGCATCAAGGGGGCCATCGAACGGGGCACCGGCTCGAAGAGCCTCTCCAAGTTCAACTTCGTCGATGGAGGGCAGGACTTCGTCGTCGCCGTGAAGCCGAACAACATTCAGGAACTGCGGGACAACCAGCCCGAGGGCTTCGACATCGAAGATCTCGAGGGCGCACCGGACTCGCTCAAGAAGGTCGTCAAGGCGCTCGACGAAGGAGCGATCGGCTTCGCGTTCGGCGCGAACGTCGACTCCGACGTGAAGGTCCTGATGCAGATCGAGACCGACGGCGTGCCCCGCGCGACCACGGTGGAGACCGACCTCAACGCCCTCATCGCCTGGGGCCGCTCGACCGTCGACCAGTACCGCAGCGAGCAGCCGGAGATGGCCAAGGCCGTGGACCTGCTCCTCGAGGACCTCGTCGTCTCCCGCAAGGACGAGACGATCGCCGTCTCCATGTCGATGTCCGGCGAGAAGCAGCAGGAGATCGAACGGCTGATGGCCCGCGCGCAGGGCATGGCCATGCGGCAGGTGTTCAACCAGCCGCAGTTCAACCCCGGCTTCAACCCGGGTGGCGGGGTCAACCCGGGCGGCGGCGGTGTCGGGCGAGTCGAGCGGCAGCCGCGCGAGCCCAAGGACACGCGGCCGAACGTCGGCATCGTCGAGGACCTCGTGACCAACAAGCGGACGTTCGTCGCCCGCAACGAGGACAAGCAGAACCTGACCACCATCGGCGAGGCGATCGAGAAGTACCACGACACGAACGGCAACCTGCCGACCGGCATCCGTGACGGCAGTGGCCGCAAGCTGCTCAGCTGGCGGGTGCAGATTCTGCCCTACCTCGGCGAACAGGCGCTCTACGACGACTTCCGCCTGAAC
>JANQQW010000289.1 GCA_028284885.1 Planctomycetaceae bacterium | reverse complement strand
CGCTCACGACGGGGCCCCCGCGGAGTCGGGCGGGGTCGCCGGTCGAGCGGGCTCGGTCACGAGGACGACCGTCTGTCCGCGTCCCCGCTCTTCGTCGTCGTGCCCGGGAGCGTGCACTTCGACGACGCTCGGCTGCTCCCCCTCGTCGTCGAGAAGCCCACCGTTGCCGACGAGTCCGGCCACGAGGGCGTACAGCACGCCTCCCGCGACGAGCAGCAGGAACAGCATCTGCTCCCGGCCGGCCATCGGTCCGACCAGCCCGACCGCCACGAGAACGAGCCCCTGCATCACGAGGCCGACGCTTCGCGAGAAGGTCGCACCGTCCCGGCGAACCGCACACCCGACGAGACCGACGCCGACGAGCACGGCACCGACGTACGCGATCTGTCGTGCGACGAACGGGTCGTTCAAGGGTCGCCCTCCGTGACGGGGCGGACGACCGACTCCGTGTCCCGGCCGCTGCCGAGCGACGTCGTCGTCCCGAGGACGGCGAGCCCGACCAGCAGAAGCGTCCCGGCGGAGGCCAGCATGCCGTGCAGGTAGACCGGCTCCGTGGTGTCGGCGGCAGCCGGTTCGGTGGCCGGCAGCACCCGGTCGACGAGGACGAACAGTGCCGCGACCACGGCCGAGGCGGCGAGCACGGCGAGAACGTTCTCCCCCGGGCCGCGGGTGGACGGCGTCCGTTCGTCGGGTTCCCGCCCGACGGACGACAGCGACCGTGCGACGACGGAGCCGTGCACCAACAGGCAGGCCGCACCGAGCATCGCCCCGCCGCCGATCGCCACGAGCAGGCTCGTCACGGCCACGGTGACGACGTGCGCCGCGAGCTGGAGTCGCGCGCGGTCGACGACGACGTCCACCGTCGCCGCCGCGAACGCCGACACCGCGAGGAGGCCGACGCCCCACGTCTCCCACGTCGTGAACCAGGACTCTCTGCCGACGAGGTGCACGACGACGCCGGCCACGGCACAGGCGAGCATCGCCCCCCCGACCCACGTCGTCGTCCCGCCGCGCCGCGGGAGCAGCGTCAGCAGGCCGAACCCGCCGAGTGCAACGGCTACGAGGAGGACGGGGGAGACGATCACGGTGGCGTGGGACGGGAGAGGCGTGCTCGGTGAGTCGTTCGGGCCGTCAGTCGCCGTGCTTCTTCCGGAGGCGGGTCGAGGTCCGCAGCAGGAGTTGGATCCGCTCGAACTCGTCGAGCCAGTCCTGGACGACGGCCGAGGTCAGTTCCTCGGCCGGCGGCACGATCCCGGTCGGGCAGGCCCCGCCCAACTGGTCGGCGACGATGCGACGGTACTTCGCGAGCGTCTTGTCGCCGTAGCGACCGCAGGGATGGTCGTCCTCGCTGAGGAACAACACGGCCGGCACGCGGTTCCCGCCGCAGACGGAGAGGTCGCTCGCGAGGTCCGGGTGGTCGTCCCGGTCCACGAACCGCAGGCGGATCTTGTCGGTCGCCTCGGCGAAGCGGAGCAGGATCGGGCACTGCTCGACGCAGTCGCCGCACCACGCACCGGAGACCACGAGCACCTTCATCTCGCGGACGAATCCGGAGAGCAGGGTCCGTTGGGCGTCGGTCAGGGTGATCCGCTCCTCCATGCCGGCCCAGCGGGCCTTCTGGTCGTCGGTGGCGTACTTCGCGAGGAAGTCGGCGTAGTCGAGCCCCTGCTCGAACTTGGCGGCGTAGTCCATCAGTTTGCTCCGTTCCAGTGGTCCCGGATCATCGTCCCGGCCGTGTGGATCTTGTCAAGCGCCCGAACGATCTCGTCGACCGTCTCCGGCGGTTCGAGCAGCACGGGGTGGTGCAGCGTCACGACTTCGGCGTCGGCACGACTCGCCTCCGCGAGCTCGCCGACGGCGCGGGAACGGCGTCGCGAGTGCACGCGGTGCAGCGTCCGGAAGCCGGGATCGACGGCGATCCCCTCGGCACGCATCGCCGCGCAGAACGCCTCGCGGGGCAAGCCGTCGAACGCGTCCGGCACGTAGCGGAAGCCGAGTTTGTAGAACGCCGGCGAGCGGTCGTCGTCGTGTGTGGCGGTACCGGCGAAGGGCAGGAGTCCGCCGAATCCCGCTAGCGCGTCGGCGAGTCGGGCGTCGTTGGCGGCCCGTTTC
>JANQQW010000265.1 GCA_028284885.1 Planctomycetaceae bacterium | reverse complement strand
TGGTACCACAGTCGAGGCGCCTGGTACGTCGTGGCGTTGGCGACACTGGTCGGGGGCAGCTGGATCCTCGGGCGTCGCACGAGCGAGGCAGACTGGTCGCCGTCCCGGTCCGGGCGGCGTTTCGGGGCCGTCGTGTTGTTCACCCGCAACGATTGCGGACTGTGCGACGAGGCGTACGACGTGCTGACGCGGTACCGCCGCTGGTTGCCGCCGCTGGAGGTCGTCGACGTCGACACGGATCCGCTCCTCGTGAAGCGGTACGGGGAGTCCGTCCCGGTCGTCGAGGTGGACGGCGTGCCTCGGTTCAAGGGGAAGGTGAACGAGTTCGCCCTCCGGCGCCTGATCGAGGGGGCACCGCCCGCCTGAGGGACGGAAGAGGGGACTCCGTGCGAACACTCGTCGTCTTCGTGAAGCAGCCGGTTCCGGGCCGAGTGAAAACCCGTCTGGCGGCGGACCTCGGTGCGAAGGCCGCCGCCCGTCTCTACGTGGCCTTCACCGGCGACCTCGTTCGCCGGTTTCAGACGGTTGGCGACCGGCGAGTGCTGTTCCACGCGCCGGACGACGACGCGGCCCGCGTGCACTTCCGTGACGTCGGCGGCGACGCGTTCGCCTTGCGACCCCAGCCGGAGACCTCGCTCGGGGGGCGGCTCGACGACGTCTTCTCGGCACTCCTGCAGAACGCGGGCGACCGAGTCGTGGCGATCGGGTCGGACGGACCGACGCTGCCGACGGCGATCGTGGACTCGGCCTTCGACGCTCTCGAGGACCGCGACTGCGTTCTCGGCCCCGCCACGGACGGGGGGTACTACCTGGTCGGGCTCCGCACCCCTTACCGCTCCGTGTTCGAGGGTGTCGAGTGGAGCAGTTCGCAGGTGCTGGAGCAGACGGTCGAGCGTGTCGAGTCGTCTGGGCTCTCCCTGTCGTTGTTGCCGCCGTGGTACGACGTCGACACGTTCGACGACCTCTGTGGGTTGGTCGGCCATCTGCGGGCGATGCGAGCGGCCGGAGAGTCGCCGGACCTGCCGGCGACCGAGGCGGCCTTGGCGGAGATCGACCTCGCTGCCATCCGTGCCGGGGACTCCCTATAATCCGGGCTCCGCTCGTAAGGTCCTCGTAGCCAGCCGCCGACGCATGTCGAATTCCGAATCGGCCACCCCGACGACGCCCTCGAAGGTGTTGATCGCGGACGACAATCAGCAGAACTGCGAGCTGCTGGAGGCGTACCTCGCCACCGAGGGGTACGAGGTCGCGATGGCGTACGACGGGCAGGAGACGCTCGAACGCGTCGAGTCTTGGCAGCCCGACATCGTTCTTCTCGACATCATGATGCCGCGGATGAGCGGGTACGAGGTGTGCCAGGAACTCCGCAGCCGAGAGGCGTCGAAGCACCTGCCGATCCTGATGGTGACGGCCCTCGACGAGCAGGGGGACATCGAGAAGGCCGTGGCCGCGGGTTGCGACGACTTTCTGTCGAAGCCCGTCAACAGCCTCGAACTTCGCACGCGAGTCCGTTCGCTGCTGCGGGTCCGGCACCTGCAGAGCGAGCGGGACCGGCTGCTGGCGTACCTTTCCGAAGTCGAGCGTGCCGGTGAGTCGGGCTCGTTCCAGGTGGACGGCTGACGGCCGTACCGCCGAGCGAGGCGAACGCGATGAACTCCGCCGCAACGGCCCGCGTGGTGCTGAAGCCCCGTCGGGCGCTCCCCTTCTTCCACCGGCACCCCTGGGTGTTCGCCGGAGCGATCCGCGAGATCGACGGGGCGCCGGAACCGGGTGACGTCGTCGATCTCGTCACCCACCAAGGCGAGTTCGTCGCCCGCGGACTGTTCAACCCGGACAGCAACATCCGCGTCCGGCTCTACACGTGGAACGAGTCCGAGTCTCTCGACGTCGACTTCTGGCGGGGCCGCGTCGACGAGGCGGTCCGGCTCCGCGAACGACTGTTCGGCGAGGCGACGCCCCAGTCCGCTCACCGGCTCGTGTTCAGCGAGTCGGACGGGCTCTCGGGCCTGACGGTCGACCGGTATGGCGACTGGTTGACCGTCCAGATGACCAGCCGGGCCCTCGCCACGCGCCGTGACGAACTCGTCGAGCTCCTGAGCGGACGGCTGCGGCCGAAGGGCATCTGGCTGCGGACCGAGAAGGGCGTTCGCGACCTCGAAGGGCTGGAGATCGAGGACGGTCTTCTGTTCGGTGAGGAGCCCCCGCGACCGCTGGTGGTCGAGGAACACGGTGTCCGCTTCGGGATCGACCTCGTGGCCGGACAGAAGACCGGTTTCTACCTCGACCAGCGGGACAACCGTCTCGCCCTCGCGAGACACGTCGGCGGGCACCGCGTGCTCGACGCCTTCTGCTACTCGGGCGGGTTCGGGCTGAACGCCCTCGTCAACGGCGGGGCGAAGCAGGTCGTCGCCGTCGACTCGTCCGAGGCCGCACTCGAACTGGCCGCCGCGAACGCCGAACTCAACGGCGTCCGCGACCGCGTCGAGTTTCGGAAGGCGGACGTGTTCGACACGCTGACCGGCTTGGGCGAGGCCGGCGAGCGGTTCGAGACCGTCGTCCTCGACCCGCCGAAGATGACGCGACACCGGAAGGGCGTCGAGAAGGCCCTCAAGGGCTACTTTCGACTCAACCGCTCGGCCCTCGACCTGCTCGAACCGGGCGGCATCCTCGTGACGTGCACCTGCTCGGGACTCGTCCCGCGCGAGGACTTCCTCGGCATGCTCTCGAGCGTCGCCCAACACGCGGACCGGCGAGTCCAGGTGTTGGAGGCGCGTGGAGCGGCCCTCGACCACCCGGTCTCGGTCGCCTGCCTCGAGACGGACTATCTGCAGTGCCTCGTCTGCCGGGTGAGCTGATGGCGAAGAAGCGAGAGAAGGGGCGACGCAGCAAGAAGTACGCCCGCGAGCGTGCGGCACGCGACGAACGCAACGTCGATCCCCAGTTGGTGACGCGGACGGCCGAGGCGCTGCTCGTCGAGACGATCGGGGAGTTGAAGGGGGAGCGGGTCGTGTGCAAGACGCTCGGCCGGGCCCAGTTCGCCGCGGTGTACGCGGCCGCGAACCCCGACGCGTCGGTGACCTGTCAGTTCCTCGACGTCCACCTCTCCCAGCGGGCGGAGAACGAGGGCCGACTGCCGGAGAGCGTGACGGTCGCCTGCACGGCCGACCTGCCGGAGGGCGAGTTCGACCTCGCCGCGTTCCCGTTCACCAAGAACGGCGAGGCGGAGCTCACCCGCGAGACGATGCAGACGGCTCACCAACGACTCGTCGACGGCGGGCGGATGGTGGTCGCCGTGGACGTTGCCGACGACGAGTGGCTGCACGACGAGATGCGGACGCTGTTCGACAAGGTCACCCGCTGCCCCGAGAAACGTGGGGTCGTGTACCTCGCCACGAAGAAGGGCCCGCTGAAGCGGACTCGGTCCTTCGACTGCGAGTTCGCCTTCCGCGACGACGACCGGCTGGTCAAGGCGTTCACGCGACCGGGTGTCTTCAGCCACCGCCGCCTGGATCTCGGCGCTCGAGCGTTGCTGGAGGCGGTCGCGGTGGAGCAGGGGGATCGCGTGTTGGACCTCGGCAGCGGGGCCGGGGCGATCGGCACCGCGCTCGCGCTCAGGGCCCCCGACGTCAGCGTGCTCGCCGTCGACTCCAACCCGCGCGCCCTGCAGTGCGTGGAACGCGCTGCAGCTCTGAACGAACTGACGACCGTCCGGACCTTGTTGACGGCCGACGCCGGGATCGACGAGTTGAACAGCTTCGACCTCGTCGTCGCGAACCCGCCGTACTTCTCGAACTTCGCGATTGCCGGCATCTTCCTCGACGGTGCGGAGCGAGCGGTGCGGCCGGGCGGGTGTGTCGCGTTCGTCACGCGGCAGCCGGAGTGGTTCGTCGAGAGGATGGAGGAACGATTCGACGAGGTGCAGGTGGCGGCCGTGCGGTCCTACTTCGTCGTCGCCGGCATCGGCCGGGACTGACGACGCTACCAGGTCAGTCCTCGCGGAAGGCCGTTCGTCGCGACGTGGCCCGGGACCCGGCGGCGACCGGTTCGGCCGCGGGACGCGCGGCACCCTGGACGGGTCGCTGCTCGAAGGCGTTCGGCTGCTCCGCGCGGGCGGTCGTCGTCGCCTCGCCCAACCGGGTGTTGATGACCCGACCGGACTCGTCGAACAAGACGGCGACGTCGAGGTGCCACCGCTCGCCGTCCTCGCGGTTCCAGACGTCGCAGTAGTACACGGACCTCGCCCCGGTCGTCCCGAAGCTGCCTTGGATGCCGGCTTCGTCCAGTAGGGCGACCGCCTCTTCCCGCGTCGTCCCGGGCTTCACGATCTGGAGCACCTCGTACTGTTGCTCCGCGGACGAGACCGGTGCCGGCAGGATCGGTGTGCTCTCGAGCATGCACCCCGACAACGCCAGCCCGAGGAACGCTGCGACGGGCACCGTCGCGCGACGTCGGGATCGATGCGATGTGGTCATCTCGGGCCGCTCGGGACGTGAAGAGTCGCCAAAGGCGGCGGAGAGTACGGTCCGCGACCACGAATCGTCAACGTCAGACCGGTCTGGGTGGACGCGGACGGCCCCGTTGGCGTCGATTGTGCGTTCGGGCTGTGCAGGTCGCGAGGGTTGCGAGGGCCACGAAATCGTCAGAATCGACATCCCGGACCCAGTTGCCGCGGGCTTCGCAGTCTTCCACGTCTTCGCCTCCCGCATCGTTTGCCAAGAGGCCGATCTCGACCTAGCCAGACGACTCGCACGACGACGAGACAGGAAGGGCGGAACGATGCGGTACGACTTGGTTGTCATCGGAAGCGGATTCGAGAGCCGGGCGGCTGCCCTTGAGGCGGCTCGCCTCGGTTGCTACGTCGCCCTCGTCGACGACAGCCGCTCGATCGAGCCGGGCTCGCTGCCGCGCGTCGACGTGATCCGTGGGGCGGGACGGTCGATCGACGAGAATCGCATTCGCGTCGAGCGGTACGACGACGCCGTCGAACTCGAGGCCGACCGGTTCCTCGTGGCATGAAGCTCAGCTGGCGACGGCCGCGATCGCGGATCGCAGGTCGCTCGGCAACGGAGCCCGGAAGGTCATCGGGACCTCGGTGATCGGGTGTGTCACCTCGATCTGCATGGCGTGCAGGGCGTGCCGCCCGTAGGGCAGGCCGGTCCGCTCGTCCGGCGGGTAGCCGGCCTGTTCGAGTTTCGGGGCGATCTCGCAGTCGTCGAAGCGAGAGGGCTTGATCGCACCGCCAGCGGTGTAGAACTCGTCGTTCACGACGGGGTGTCCGAGGTGGGCGAGGTGCACGCGGATCTGGTGCAGCCGTCCGGTCAGCGGCCACGCGACGAGGAGTGAGTGCGCGTGGTACCTCGCGACGACGGCGAAACGCGTGCGTGACGGCTTGCGGCCGCGTGCCGTCGGATCGGTCGTCGTCAGCACGCCGTCGGAGGCCGGGTGAATGCCGAGCGGGGCGTCGATCAGACCGCGGTCGGGTGCGACGACGCCCTCGACGAGCGCGAGGTACGCCTTTCGCGGCCGACGCTCCTGGAAGTCGATCGACAGCCGGCGATGCGCGAGGTGTTCCTTCGCGACGACGATCGCTCCGCTCGTCCAGCGGTCGAGGCGGTGAACGAGGCCGGGTCGCACGGCCCCACGCACGACCGCCTGCTCGTCGAGGTGGTGTTGGAGCGCCGTCTCCAACGTCCGTTCCTGGAAGTCGCCCACTTGGTGCACGATCACGCCGGCCGCCTTGTTGACGACGACGAGCCACGGGTCCTCGAAGAGGATCTCCAACGGCCGTTCGTCCGACGGCAGCAGTTTGTCCGGCGGATCGACGAGTCGGACGGTGATTCGCTCGCCGCGCTGCACGCGGAAGCGGTCGCCGACGACGCCAGCTTCCGACGAGACGCACCCCGCGACCACCATGCGGTGCAACCGGAACGTCGAGTAGTTCCGCAGGTGTTTCGCGAGGAAGCGGTCGATCCGCGAGCCGTGCAGGTACGGTTCGACGGTGAACGTCAGCGTGTCGGAGATCGCCGTCACACGTCGCAGAGCCGGACGGCCTCGGAGAGGCCGGCCATGGGGTCGCGGGTCGGAATGAACTCGTGGCCGACGTAGCCGGTGTACTTCGCGTCGACGAGGGCCTGCATGACGGCCGGGTAGTTGATCTCCTGGTCGTCGCCGATCTCGCCGCGGCCGGGGTTGCCGGCCGTGTGCACGTGGCCGATCCACTCCGAGTGTTCGCGGATGCGGCGGATGACGTCGCCGTCCATGATCTGCACGTGGTAGACGTCGAAGAGCAGCTTCACGCGGTCGCTGCCGACCTTCTTCAGGACGTCGACGCAGTAGTCGGTGTGGTTCCCCTGGTAGCCGGGGTGCCCCTTCATGGGGTGGCTGTCGTCGCGGGTGTTGAGCATCTCGAGGCAGATGGTGACCTTCTTCTTCTCCGCGTAGGCGGCCGCCTCCTTCAGCCCTTTCACGCAGTTGTCGGCCCCTTCTTCGAGCGAGAGGTCCTCGGCCATGCCGGTGAAGGCGATGACGTTGGGCACGCCGAAGTCGGCCGCCTCGTCGATCGACTTCTTCGTCGCGGCCATCACCTTCGGCCAGTACTCCGGGTTGTTGAAGCCCTTGAGGAACGGGAACTGGTCGGGCGACATGTCGATGGAGGCGATCGCGCACGTCAGGCCGTGCTTCTTGAGCGTGGGCCAGGTGCTGGCCGGGACGAGTTCGACGCTCTTGCAGCCCAGTTTGGCGGCGGCGGCGGCGGTCTGGTCGATCGACCACTTCTCGCCGAACGCGCTGAAGCACCAGTGGACGATCGAGTGGTTGACGTTCCCGTTCGTCGCCTTGTACGGCTCGGCCGCGTGGGCGGGCCGGGAGTCCGTGCCGACGAAGGCGGCGGCGGCGAGGCCGGCGGCAGCGCCGAGAACCTGTCGTCGACCGAGGGCGGAGCGGTCCAGGGGGCTCGTCATCGTCGGTACCTTTTTCGAGTGTGCATTGGCGGTCGCATCGCGAGATCACGATAATTCGCGGGCGGTCCAATCACAACGACCGGCGTCGGTCCTCCCTTCACCACTCCCGTTCGGCCCAGCCATGCTCACGCTCGCGAGATCCACAACCGTTCTGCAAGGTCTCCTACTGCTCCTGTGCGGCGTTTCGGCGTTGTGTGCCGCGGACGTCGACGTCTCGGGCGAACTTCGGACGTGGCATCGCGTCACGCTGACGTTCCAAGGGGGCGAGACGGGCGAGAACGCCGAACCGAACCCGTTTCGAGACATGCGGATCGACGTGACGTTCACCCACACCGAGAGCGGCCGGAAGTACGTCGTCCCGGCGTTCTACGCGGCCGACGGCGACGCCGCCGAGTCCGGCGCGACCGAGGGGAGCAAGTGGCGCGTCCACTTCGCGCCGGACGCTCCGGGGCGGTGGAACTGGCGGACGCAGGCCTGGATGGCCGAGGACGTGGCCATCGACCTGTCCGACGCCCCGGAGCCTCACGCCGAAGAGGGCTCGTTCGAGGTCGAGGAGTCGAACGCGACCGGTCGCGACTTCCGGGCCCACGGGCGGCTCGAGTACGTCGGCGAGCGATACCTGCGGTTCAAGGGGACGGGGGAACCGTTCCTGAAGGGCGGGGCGGACAGCCCGGAGAACCTGCTCGGCTACGCCGACTTCGACGGCACCTACCGGCACGCGACCAACAAGAAGGAGGGAAAGGCCAGTACGGACAAACTGCACCGGTACGAGCCCCACGTCCGCGACTGGAGGCCGGGCGACCCGACCTGGCGGGACGGGAAGGGGAAGGGCCTGGTCGGGGCGATGAACTACCTCTCGTCGCAGGGGATGAACTCCGTCTACTTCCTGACGATGAACGTCACCGGCGACGGGAAGGACGTCTGGCCGTGGACGAAGCACGACGTCCGTGACCGCTTCGACTGCTCCAAGCTCGACCAGTGGGAGATCGTGTTCGACCACATGACGAAGCAGGGCCTGATGCTGCACGTCATCCTGCAGGAGCAGGAGAACGACCAGTTGCTCGACGGCGGCGAACTCGGCCCGGAACGGAAGCTGTACCTTCGCGAGTTGATCGCCCGCTTCGCCCACCACCCGGCCGTCGTCTGGAACCTGGGCGAGGAGAACACGAACACGCCCGAGCAGCGGCGGGCGATGTGCCGTTTCATCCGCGAGACCGACCCGTACGACCACCCGATCGTCTGCCACACGTTTCCGAACAAGATCGACGAGGTCTACCCGACGCTGCTCGGCTTCGAGCACTTCGAGGGGCCGTCGCTGCAGACGAACGACACGCACCGCAACACGGTGAAGTGGGTCCGCGAGTCGGCGAAGGCGGGACGCCCGTGGTTCGTCTGCCTCGACGAGATCGGCCCCGCTCACACAGGCGTGAAGCCGGACGCCGACGATCCCGACCACGACGAGGTCCGCAAGAAGCACCTGTGGGGCAACCTCATGGGGGGCGGGGCCGGCGTCGAGTGGTACTTCGGCTACCGCTTCGCCCACAACGACCTGAACTGCGAGGACTGGCGGTCCCGCGAGGCGATGTGGAAGCAGACACGGGTCGCCCTCGACTTCTTCCACCAGCACCTGCCTTTCACGGAGATGCAGCCGGCCGACGGGCTGACCGTCTCGAAGGAGGACTTCGTTCTCGCGAAGCCGGGCGAGGTGTACGCCGTCTACCTGCCCGAGGCTGCGGAGACGACGATCGACCTCGTGCCCGGCCAGTACTCTCGTGCCTGGTTCGACGCCAAGCAGGGGGGCGAGATCGACGAGGCGGACAAGCTGGTCGAGGGGGGGCCCGGCACGCGGTTGGAGTCGCCGAAGCAGGGCGACTGGGTGCTGCTGCTGCGACGCAAGTAGTCCGATCCGGCCGCCGTGCGGCGATTGTCGCCAAGAATCCCGCGCCGCCGTCGAATGGGCGTTCGTCGAGGATTGTGGTTTCCGTGCTCGGGATTCGAGACCACAATGCCGGTGCCGTTCGGTTCCCGTCACTCTGCCGGAGTTCTGCCGTGAAACGTCTCGCTCCCCTGTTCCTCTTGGTCTTCACCGCGACTCCCTTGCTGCCGGCCGAGGACGCCGTCGAACTGCGGTACAAGTTCGGTGCCGACGAGTCCCGGATCTACCGCACGACCACGTCGCTCGTTCAGAAGCAGACGGTGAACGAGCAGGAGGTGAAGACGACGGTGAACAACGCCAGCGTGGACGTCCGCACGCTGGAGAAGGTGGACGAGAAGGGACAACTGCACGTCCAGACGGAGAACAAGCGGCTCTCGATCGGCATCGAGATCGGACCGCTCGGCAAGTACGAGTTCGACTCGACGAAGGCCGACAACGAGAAGGGCAGCACGCTCGGCGGCACGCTGACGCCCCTCTACGAGCGACTCTCCGGCGCGTACCTGTGGACGACGATCACCCCCACGGGCGAGGTCGTCGCCACGCGTGGGTACGGCGAACTCGTCAAGGACGCCCTGAAGGACAACCCGCTCGCGGCCCAGTTCGCGGCCGGCGGAACCGACGACGGCCACAAGTCCGCCGTGGCCCAGTTGTACCCGGGGCTGCCCGAGGCGAAGGTCGAGGTCGGCGACGAGTGGGAGGGGAAGTTCGAGATGGCGCTCCCCAAGATCGGCAAG
Source organism: Planctomycetaceae bacterium (assembly GCA_028284885.1). GTDB lineage: Bacteria > Planctomycetota > Planctomycetia > Planctomycetales > Planctomycetaceae > JANQQW01. Next base: position 36,280 of record JANQQW010000265.1, on the reverse strand, counting down.
TTCGACGGCAAGACCGTCTCCAAACTAGAGAAGGTCGTCACGGAGAACGGCCGCACCATCGCAGAGGTCTCCGTCCGCACGGAACTCGGGTTCGACCTCGACCTGGAGCAGAACGGTGCCAAGGTCACCGGGCGGCTGTCGACGTCGAAGTCCGACGGCAAGTTCCGCTTCGACGTGGCGGCCGGCAAGATCCTGTCGCGGGAGGACTCGTACACGATCACGGGCACGATGAACGTCGCCGTCGCCGGGATGAACCTGACCATCCCGATGGAACAGGTCCAGACGGTGAAGATCGAACTGCTGGAAGCGCTTCCCGAGTGACTCGGGGGCATTGACAGCGGCGGCCACACGGGGCGAGTCTACGATCTCGCCTTCGCTCCCAACGGCCGACGATGACACCGACGCCGGCGCCGACGGATTCCGCTGCCCGCCTCCCCGACTGGCTCGTGTGGTCCGTCGTGGCGGTGTCGTTCGCGCCGGCGCTCCTAGGCATGCTGGGCGTCGGTTTCGGCATCGACCACGTCGTCAAAGGCAACCTCGAGGGGGTCGGCGACGCCGAGGCGGTGAACGCCCTGATCGCCCTCCGCGGACGCGGGCTGACCGTCCACGTGCTGCTCGAGTGGACCTCGATCTGCATCGCGGCGTTCAGCGTGGTGTTCGCCGTCACGCACTACTCGATCCGGCGCGACGCGACGACGCCCATCATCGCGGCGGCGCTCTGCGTCGCCGGGCTGCTCGACCTGTTCCGAGTGCTGGCCCTGCTCGGACTGACCGAGCGGATTCGCGACACGCCGAACTTCGTCCCGTTCACGTGGGCCCTCGCCCGGACGTACCACGCCTGCATCCTGCTCGCCGGCACGCTGCCGTTCGTCGTCGACCGCGGCAACGCCGAGGCTCGCCTGCACCGAGTCACGCGGCGGTACCTCGTGGTCGCGGCGGTCGTGTTCCTGGTGCTCTCCTACGAGATCGTCCACGTCTGTGCGATCTACTCGCTGCCGCGGTCGATTCTGCCGAGCTACCCCGTCTCCAGACCGTGGGACGTTGTCCCGCTGATCGCCTACATGGCGGCCATCGGATTCGTCCTGCCGAGGTTCTACACCTTGTACCCCAGCCTGTTCGCACACGGCCTCGTCATCAGCATGGTGCCGAACGTGCTCGCCCAGTGTCATGCGGCCTTCGCCTCGCGGAGCATGTTCGACCACAACTCGGTCTCGGCCGAGTTCCTGAAGGTCGCCGCGTACCTCGTGCCGTTGTGTGGCCTGATCCTCGACTACGTTCGAGCCCACGAGTCGGACGTCGCCCTGCAGACCACGCGGGAGAAGCTGCGGCTCGCCCGCGACGTGCAGGTGCGGCTGCTCCCCGCAGAGTCCCCGGCGATCCCGGGGTACGACGTGGCGGGCCGGTCCGAACCGACCGAGGCCGTGGGGGGGGACTACTTCGACTGGGTCGTCGACCGCAGCGGGCACCCGGGCTTCGTCGTCGGCGACGTCAGTGGACACGAACTCGCCGCCTCCATCGTGCTGGCCCAGACCCGGGCGTACCTCCGGGCACTCGCGACCGCCCACGACGAGCCGGCCGAGATGTTGGGGGAGTTGAACCGGTTCCTGAACGCCGACGTGCCCGACCGCTGGTTCGTCACCATGTTCTACGCCCGCCTCGAGCCCGAGATCGGACGGCTGCTGTACGTCGGGGCCGGGCACGAGGCCCGCATCGTCCGGTCGAGCGGTGAGGTCGTCGAACTCCCGTCGACCAGCTCGCCGCTCGGCATGATGGACGAGCGGCCCCGGACGGCCGTGGACCAGCCCACGCTCCAGGTCGGCGACGTGCTCCTCGTGACGAGCGACGGCGTCAACGAGGCGATGGACGCCGACGAGCAGCAGTTCGGCTGGGACCGAACGGTCGACGTCGTCCGGGATCGCAGCGACGCGTCGGCCAGAGAACTCGTCGACGCGGTCTTCGTCGCCGTCGAGGCGTTCCGGGAGTCCCCGACGCCGACGGACGACATCACGGTCGTCGTGGTGAAGCGGACGTTCGGCGACTGAGTCGATCACGGTTTCTGCCAAAACGGCAGGGCCAGTGCGGTTCAAGACTCCTCCCCGGAAGCGCGCAAGTGGCGTTCTGAAAGCCGGTTGTGCCGCGACGCGAACCCACAGCCGAATTGGCACCCCGATTGCCTCGTTGGAAAGGCAGCTCTGACTGCGCCCGAAGTCCGCCTCCAGGATGCCCAAGATGACCGCGACCGCCGATCGGAAGGAATTCACGTTCCAGACCGAGATCAAGCAGCTGCTGCACCTGCTCTCGCACTCGCTCTACCAGAACCGCGAGATCACCCTCCGCGAGCTCGTCTCCAACGCCTCCGACGCGCTCGACAAGATGCACTTCCTGCAGCTCACCGACGAGTCCGCCAAGAGCGACACGCCGCTCGAGATCGTCCTGGCGCCCAACAAGTCGGCCAAGACACTCACCGTTCGCGACACCGGCATCGGCATGACCGAGGAGGAACTCGTCGAGAACCTCGGCACCATTGCCCACTCCGGTTCACTCGCCTTCCTCGACAAGCTCTCCGGCGACTCGGACAAGGACCTCTCGCTCATCGGCCAGTTCGGCGTCGGCTTCTACAGCGCCTTCATGGTGGCCGACCGCGTCGAGGTCTTCACCAAGAGCTACCAGGCGGAGCAGGGGCTGCGGTGGGAGTCGGACGGCACCGGGTCGTTCACGATCGAGCCGGCCGACGTCGAGACCCGCGGGACGAGCATCGTGCTGCACCTGAAGGAGGACTTCCTCGAGTTCACCGATCCGTACCGACTGAAGGCGATCGTCCGCAAGTACTCCACGTTCGTCCGGCACCCGATCAAGCTTCAGTCCGAGCCGGAAGAGGAAGGGAAGCCGGCCCCGGATCCGGAGCAGCTCAACGAGCAGCGGCCCATCTGGGTCGAGCCGAAGAGCCAGCTCGACGACGAGCAGTACGCCGGCTTCTACCAGCACCTCGCCCACCGCGGCAGCGACGAGAAGCCGCTGTGGCACCTGCACCTCTCCAGCGACTCGCCGCTGCAGTTCCACACCATCCTCTACTGCCCGCCGACGAACTTCGAGCTGATGGGCTTCGGCAAGAGCGAGCACGGCATCAGCCTGTGTGCGAAGCGGATTCTCGTCGAGGACGACAACCGCGAACTGCTGCCCGAGTACCTCCGCTTCCTGTACGGCCTAGTCGACTCCGACGACCTGCCGCTGAACGTCTCGCGGCAGGCGCTGCAGGACGACACCGTCTTCCGCAAGATTCGCAAGGTTCTCGTCAAGAAGGTGCTCGACCACCTCGCCAAGCTGGCCGACGACGCCGCCGAGACGTTTCGCACGTTCGTCGAGCAGTTCGGCCCGGTCCTCCGCGAGGGGATCGCCAGCGACTTCGAGAACCGCGAGCGGATCGCCAAGCTGCTTCGCTACCACTCGTCGACGGCTGACGACGACGAGCTCGTCTCGCTCGACGAGTACGTCGACCGGGCCGAGGCGAAGTCCGAGGAGGCCGAGTCGGACGGTGATGCGTCGGAGACGTCGGAGAAGAAACAGCCGATCTACTACGCGACCGGTTCCTCCGTCACGGCCCTGCGTCGGAACCCGAACCTCGAGATCTTCAAGAAGAAGGAGATCGAGGTGCTGTTCCTGGTCGATCCGGTCGACGAACTCGTCTTCAACCACCTCGGCCGCTACCGCGACCACGACCTCGTCTCCATCGAGTCGGCCAACCTCGACCTGCCGGAGGACGACGACTCGTCGAGCGACGAAACGGAGCAGGGGGACACGGCCCCGAACCTCGAGAAGCTGCTCGTGGTCGTCCGCGACGCCGTCGGTGACGACGTGGCCGAGGTCCGCGTGTCGAAGCGGCTGACCGACAGCCCCTGCTGCGTCGTCACGGCCGACGGCGGCTTCGGCACCCAGCTTCAGAAGGTGCTCGCCGCGCAGCACGACGACTTCCAGATGGGCAAGCACACCTTCGAGCTGAACCCGAAGCACCCTTTCGTCCGTCGCCTGGGCGAACTCGTCGTCAACCCGGACAACGAGACCTTCGTGAAGGACTGCAGCCGCCAGTTGCTGACGAACGCCCTCCTGCAAGCCGGCCTCGCCCCGAAGCCCGAGGAGGCGATCGAGCGGACGCAGAAGTTCATGGAGGAGTTGGCAGGAGGGAAGTCGTCGATCGTCGTGTGACGGGTTCGCAAACGACGGCTCAGGAGCCTTCGAGGGAGAAGTCGAAGCTGGTCGTGTCTCCCACGTCGGCTTCGAGGGTCGTCTCCGCGTTGTACTCCTTCGGCACGTACTGCTCCGTCAGGGGGACCTTCTCGCCGGGGTTCGACGTGTCGAACTTTCCCTCCACGACGCGGCGGGCCGTGATCTCGACGGTCTTCGCTCCTGGAGGCACGTCGAGCGAGTAGTAGCCCTCTTCGATCTGGCCGGCCTCGCTGCGTGCGACGCCGTCGGCGGGCCGGAAGACGATCGTCCCGGACGGCATCGGATCGCCGTTCCAAGTCACGTTGCCGCTGACCGGCACGACCTCCGGCCCGTCCCCGCCACACCCGGTGGCGAGCAAGGCGGAGAGCGAAGCCGTGGCGAGGAGACAGCGAAGGGCGTGGGTGCTCATGGGATTGGCGGGGGCTCCGGTCAGGGAATCTCGACGACTTCACCGCCCTGGCGAGTTCCCATCGCTCGCCAGGTCACGAGATCGATGTTCTCGCTGACGAACTTCGTCGAACCGTCGGCGAGGACGGCCTGCACGCCACCCGTGTGGTAGCTGCGTGCGTAGATTCGCGGGGCGGTGTAGTTGGTCTGCGGCGAGCAGGGGGAACGCGGGAAGTTCACGTCCTTGCAGGCGTAGATCTCGTCGGGGAGCGACGTGTTGGGGACTTCCAGCGTCGTGAAGCCGAACCCGCCGCCCCGGCCGCCGCCCCAGTAGCCGCCACCCGCACCCCAAGAGATGCCGTTCGGGCCGGAGACGGAGCCGCCGCGGATGATCACCTCGCTGACCATCAGCGTGTTGGACGTCCCGTCGACGACGTCTCGTATCCGGGTGTCCGAGTCGGCGTAGAACATGCCGCTGTTGTTCGACGACCACGAGTGGGCCCCGTCGCCGACACAGGTCACGTAGTTGCCCTGGAACCCGTCACCGCCGGACCGCGTGCCTCCGCCACCGCCCAAGGCGGGGCCGGCCGGGTCGGACGCACACTGGAGCAGGGCGATTGGCAGATCCTTGATCGCCGGAGGCGTGTCCATGACCCACTGGCCGTTCCAGTCGGCGTACTGCTCGTACATGTTGCCTTGTTCGATGAACGGCAGCGTCTGCTGCATCCAAGTGTCGCGGCGGTGGTACCCTCCGCTGTCGAAACTGCCGTACGGGAAGACGCTGTGGGTGTCGTGGTAGTTGTGGAGCGCGATGCCGAGTTGCTTCAGGCTGCTCTTGCACGTCGAACGTCGAGCGGCCTCACGCGCCTGCTGGACGGCCGGCAGGAGGAGCGCGATCAGGATCGCGATGATCGCGATCACGACGAGAAGTTCGATCAGCGTGAAGCCGGTTGGGCGACTCTGTGAACGAGTCATCATCGGTCCCTCCAGAAGTGTCTGACCAGATTCGGCGAACGCGCGTGCCCGATCCCCACGCCGAGCGACGAATTCGCGCGGCCGAGAGAGTGGGATCAGAAATGCGAACCGGTCACTGGGTAGAAGCCCGCGACGTGAGAGAGCAAACTCGGGGCCAGTTGTCGGGTTTTCCCCGGAAGTCCGAGGCTCTCGGCCGCGACGGGTCGCTTCGCGTGGCGAATGCGCGCAGTTGCAACGATCGATTCGGCAGTTCCGGCCGCGGTCGCGGCAGCTCGGCGCCACCGAGCGCTGGAACCTGCTGGGAATCCTCTCAGTCCTGCCGGGTTTGTTGGCTGCGCCGTCGGCGGTCGCTGCGGCTTGCGAACCCGGTTCTCCGCGAGGGGCCGCTGGTCCTGCGTCGTGACGGTGTCCGGGCCTACTCGGTCGGCGGGATCTGCTTGACGACGACCCCCGACCGGGCGAAGCACGTGATGCCGGTGCCTTGGCGGCCGACCATGACGGCTTCGACGACCGGGGCCATGACCGGCTCGTCCGCGACCCACTCGACGAGGAAGTTCGCCCCGGCACCGCCGGCGCTGTCGGACTGCTTGACGAAGAAGTCGTGCGAGCCGAGCGGGCCGATCTCGAGGGGGGCTTCGAGGTACTTCCGGACGAGACCGCCCTCGGTGTCGAAGTAGTCCACTCGCGAGATCACCAGGCTGTGCTCCTCGTCCGTGTTGCGGAGACTGAGCGTTGCGGCCAACGGGACCCGCTTTCCCTCGTCCGCGAAGACGTGGGAGTAGAGCGGCACGTAGACGACTTCGCCCCCTCGCACGACTCGCGGAACCGACCCCGGTCGGGCCGCCGTCGGCTCGCCTTCCAGTCGAAGCACCTCGGAGTCGTTGATCGACTCGATGCGGCGGTCCAGGTAGACGACCGTGGCGATCGGCACCGCGGCGAGCAACAGCAGCAGCACGCTCAGCCCGAGGAGCGGTCGGTCCACGAACCACAACAACCAGCCCGGAACGTCTTTGTCCTGGGACACGAAACTCTCCCGATTGCCCGTCTGCTCACCACGAATGTCGGTAGTCTATCGGAATCCGTCCGAACGCACCCGCGTACGCACTCCGGCGACGATGCGCTGACGGCGGTTCGTCACGTGTCCGAGCCGGGCCGACCGGGACGTTCCGGGCAGCTTTCGAGGAAGGCGAGCGACGAATGGACCTCTTGGACCGACTGCTCGGGCACGACCTCTGGACGACGAGGCAGTTGCTGCGACTGTGCGAGCCGCTGGGCGACGAGGCGCTCGACCGCGAGTTCGACGTCGGGCATCGAAGCCTGCGTGCGACGTTCGAGCACGTCGTGTTCAACGTGGAGGCGTGGACCGCCAGCATGGCTGGTCGGCCGGTCGAACGCGGGGGAGGGCGATCGCCGGCACAGCTGGCAGATCGACTCGATCAGGCTGCGAAGGAGTTTGCGACGATCGCTCGGGGCGTGGCCGACCGCGGGGCATGGGACGAGACGTGGACCGACCCCGGCGACGGCGTGGAGCGGACGTGGGGAGGCTCGATTGCCCATCTGATCACGCACTCGATGCACCACCGCGCTCAGTTGCTGTACCTGATGCGGCTCTCGGGGGTCGAGGATCTTCCGGAGGGCGACGTCCTCAGCTGGGAGTTCGACGCGGAGTCGGAAGAGCTGTGAGGCGCAGCTCGCGTTGAACACGAGTTCGCGGTATCGTCCCTCGCGTCGTCCGGGCCCCGAGACTCCGTCCATGCTTCTCGCCACGTATCTCCTCGTCGGAGTGCCGCTGCTCAGCCTCGCTTCCTTCGCGAGCTACTGGTGGGACAAGCGGCAGGCGGTTCGGGACGCTCGGCGAACGCCGGAGTCCCGACTGCTGCTGCTCGACCTGCTGGGCGGCTGGCCGGGTGGTTGGGCCGGGCAGCGACGATTCCGGCACAAGACGCGGAAGCTCTCGTACCAAGTCCGGTTCTTCGCTGCCGTCGCCCTGCACGTTGCGGCGACGATCGGGCTGGCCGTGTTCGAGTGGGGCTGACCACCTGGGCTGTCGCGGGGCCGTGGCGTTCCGTATTCTTCGCCCAGATCGTTCCGAAGAGGGGCCGGGTTCGTGCAGCAGATCAAGATCTTCAAGGCCGTCGAGGCCGAGATCACCACGCTGGAGGCGGAGGTCAACGCCTGGTTGGCGGAGTCCGGCGTGAACGTGGTCAACGTGTTCGGCAACATCGCCCCGCAGAGCAAACCGGATGGGGGGAAGGCGGGCCTCGGCGGCTCGCGGTTCGACCCGTCGGACGTGCTGCTCGTCGTGGTGTACGAGAAGTAGCACGGCTGGAGCGTGCCGATGCGAGTGGTCGTCGTCCCGCCCGACCCGAGTTGGCCAACGGCGTTCTCGGCGGAGGCCCAACGGTTGAGGGACGCGCTGGACGACGTGGTGGTCGACGTCCACCACGTCGGCAGTACGGCGATCCCCGGCATCCACGCGAAGCCGATCGTCGACGTCCTGCTGGAGGTCACGACAGTCGACCGACTCGACGAGCGCGAGGACGCCGTGGTCGCACTCGGCTACGAGGCGATGGGGGAACTGGGGATTCCCGGCCGTCGCTACTTTCGGCGGAACGACGCGACCGGGACGCGGACACACCAGATTCACGCCTTCGCCACGGGAACGCTCGGCGTGGAGAGGCACCTCGCGTTTCGCGACTACATGATCGCCCACCCGGACGAGGCCGCCGCGTACTGCGCGCTGAAACGAGAGTTGGGTCGCGACCAGCCGACCATCGAGGAGTACGTGGAGGGGAAGGACACGTTCGTCCGGGAACGCGAGACCCGGGCACTCTTGTGGATGCGAGGTCGCGAGTCGTGAGTTGGGCTCAGTTCCTGCGTCGACGTGGTGGCAACTTGAACGTCGCCCCGTTGTCCGGCGGCAGCGACTCGTGCCACTTCACGACCTTCCTGGTCAGGTCGGCAACGACGTCCGGGTTCGCGGCGGCCACGTTCTTCGTCTCCCCGCGGTCGTTCGCGAGATCGTACAGCTCAGCGCCCGTGCCGTCGTACTCGCAGAGCAGTTTCCAGTTGCCGTCGCGGGCGGCGAGATCCGGCAGGTCGGGGTCGCCGTAGAAGGCGTCCCGGTCTGGCGGCCGGCGAAAGAACAGCGGCTGCGCCCGCGAGGCGTCGCTCTTGCCGAGCAGGACGTCGGGAAGCGGCTCGCCGTCGAAAGCGACGTCGTCCGGCAGAGGGGTGCCGGTCACCGAGAGCAGGGTGGGAACCAGATCGACGGCCGAGAAGACCGACTGCGTGTTGACCGTGCCGACCGCGTCCTCGTCGAGCAGCCCCGGCCCCCAGACGACGAGTGGGGAGCGAACGCCGCCCTCGTACAGCATCGTCTTGTGGCCGCGGAACGGCTCGGCCGAGCCGGCTCCCGGTTCGGGGCCGTTGTCGGAGCAGACGAGGATCAGTGTGCTGTCGCGGAGTGTCTCGTTCTCGCGGACGAAGTCGAACAACTCGCCGAGTTGCTCGTCCATCGTGTCGAGCACGCCCTCGTAGAGCTGCCGTTTGGAGCCGTCGCCGCTGCGGGCCTTCGGCGGGAAGAAGGGGCTGTGGACGTCGTCCGGCCAGACGTTGACGTAGAACGGCTTCTTCTCGTCGACGGCGTGCTTGACGAACGCGACGGCTGCCCGGGTGAAGGACCGGGTGACGACCGAGCGGTCCTGCCAGACGATCGGCCCGCGGCCGAGGTTGTCCGACCCGAGGGCGTGCGGCTGCGGCGGCCGTCCGTCGTACGCGTCCTTCAGCGGCAGCACCCGCGGCCCCAGCCCCTCGAAGTTCGTCAGCGACTCGTCGAAACCGTACTCGGTGATCAGCGGGGCCTCGCCGACGTCTCGCTGTCCGCCCATGTGCCACTTGCCGAAGTGCCCGGTCGCGTAGCCGGCCTCCCGGAGGAACCGGGCCAGCATGGGGGCCTTCGGGTCGAGCCACTGGGCGACGCCGCGGGCCTCGTTCAGTTTGCGGTGGGCAAGGTAGGAGTTGATCCGCCAACGCTGGGGGTACTGCCCGGTGGACAGGGCCGTCCGCGAGGGGGAGCAGATCGGCGAGTTCACGTAGAACTGCTCGAACCGCAGCCCCTCCCGGGCGAGCCGGTCGACGTGCTGCGTCTCGACGTCCTCGTTCCCGAAGCACGAGAAGTCCGCCCAGCCCATGTCGTCGACGAACACGACGACGACGTTCGGCCGCTCGGCGGCGTCGAGGGGTGCGTGCAGAACGACCAGAAGCAGCGCGAACGTGAGTCGCATAGGGGGCCTGCAGAGCAAGTGAGACGTGATCGCGTCGAGTGGAGTTCTCGGTTATCCTGCCAGAGTAGCGAGCAATCTTCACCCGACGTTCCCCACGGCTCCCTCATGCGCTCCACGCCTCGTCGCGGTTTCACGTTGATCGAACTGCTGGTGGTCATCGCGATCATCGCGATCCTGATCGCGCTCCTGTTGCCGGCCGTCCAGCAGGCGCGGGAGGCCGCGCGGCGGTCGTCGTGCAAGAGCAACCTGAAGCAGCTCGGCGTCGCCCTGCACAACTACCACGACACGCACTCGACGCTGCCGCCCGGCTACGTGCAGGACGCGAGCGGCGTGCACTGGGGCTGGTCGACGTTCGTCTTGCCGCAGGTCGAGGCCTCGACGCTGTACGAGGAGCTGAACCCCGGCCCGAACTCGCTGCAGTCGGCCACCAGCGACGCGACCGACCTCGCGGCGATGCAGACACGCCTCTCGGTGTACCGTTGCCCGTCGGACGTGGCACCGGATCTCAACACGCAACGGCCGATCGACGGCGAGAACCTCGCCACCTCGAACTATCCGGCCTGCAACGCCAGCGACTTCTTCGCGGCGCTCGACGGCATCCCGGTCGAGACGCCTCGCCGGTACCGGTCGAACGGGCTGTTCCGACGGAACGACGGCGTGGCGTTCCGCGACGTCACCGACGGCCTGAGCAACACGGTTGCCGTGGGCGAACGGGCTTGGGAGAGGAACAACGTCCGGCTGGGGGCCGCGGTGGTCTTCGGTCAGCAGGGGGACGTGAACACGGACGACGTGCCCGACCCGGCGGCCTGGAACATGGGGGCCGTGCTGGCGGGTGCCGTGCGGAGCATCAACGACACGACCGACCCGGACTACGACATCGCCACGTTCAGCAGTCTGCACACCGGCGGAGCCCAGTTCCTGTTCGCCGACGGCAGCGTCCACTTCCTCAGCGAGAACATCGAGTTCAACGACGGCAACGGGGTGGACTCGATCCTCGAGTTCTACTGCGCTCGAAACGACGGAGCGTCGGTCGAGGCACCCTGAGGCACGGGCGGCAAGCAGGGCGGCGACGGCTTCCGCGACGGACCGGAGAGTCTCAGGAATCGACGGCATCGGCTCAACCGGTGCCGCGTGACGAGTCTCACGGGCACGCGGGGCAATTCCCACGGAATCCTCGTGTTCCGGGGTGAAGCGACGCCGTCGAGACAATACTCTCGATGTCAGGATGGCGATGCGCCGAACGGAGTCGTCCGAGTGGATCACGTCCGGGACTGATCGATGGTTCGCTTGTCGGCAGTGCTGCTCTCTCTCCTCGTTCCACACGCCCACGCCGACGAGATCGGCACCGGGGCGGAACTCGTGCGACTCCGCATCGACGAGTCCGAGCTGCCCATGCGAGGCTCCGGGACTCGACGGAAGTTCGGCTTGGTGCTGTATGACGCAGCCCTCTACACGGCCGGCGCCGCCGCCAAGACGGGGGAAGCCCTGCTCGCATCGGACGACCCGATCGCCGTGCGTCTCGAGGTTCGGTCCCGACTGTTCACCAAGCCGCGGCTGAAGCGGATGGTCTCTTCGGCCGTCGGCGACGCCGGAGCCGAGGTCGCTCGCGGGATCGACCAGATGTTCGACTCGATCGACGCGAAGATCGAGAAGGGGGACGTCGTCGAGTTCACCTACACGCCGGCGAGCGGCACGACCCTCCGGGTGAACGGGAAGTCCAAGGCGGCCGTGGAGGGCACGGAGTTCCGCCGCGCCCTGTTCGGCATCTGGATCGGCGAGAGCGCCGTCGATGACGACCTCGCCGAGTCACTCGTCCCGCCCCCGGCAACGCCCTGACCGGACGGTGTCGGAAGTTCCTGGCCGTACTCATCGAGCGGGGCTAATGTGCGTGGGTCCGTCTCCTTCGCGCCTCGGGAGATTCCGATGCTCCGCTCGCTCATCGCCGTCTCGCTGCTCTGCGTCTTCGCCCACACGATGGTCGCCGACGAACGAGCCGAGCCGGGACCTCAGCCGCTGCTGCAGAGGCTGCCGAAGGAGGGAGCCTGGGTCGAGTACTTCGTGACGATTCGTGCTCGGGGTGACGAGACGCAGCCACGTTGGAAGGCGGCAAGCGTGGGGCGCAAGGACGTCGACGGCGAGCCGCACCGCTGGCTCGAGCTCAGTGCTCGCAACGACGAAAGTGTGTACGTCGTCTACAAGGGGTTGATCCCGGAGTCCGCCTTCGGCCCCGGCAGGGATCCGCTCGCGAAGGCGCGCGAACTCTGGGTCCGGCAGGGAGACGGGAATCCCCGTCGCATCCGGGGGGTGGAGGAGACGGACCCATACATGGCCCTGATCCTCCGCGGGCCGGTGAACAGCGTCGAGAAGCAGGCGGAGAGCGCGACCGTGCGGTGGCAGAGAGGGAACCTCGAGTGCGAGGTCTGGGTCGGTCGCAACGAGATCGACCTCGGGCTGGCCAAGGTGAAGAGCTCCCAGCGCTTGCTGCAGCACGAGTCAGTGCCCTTCGGCATCGCGGGGGCCGTGGTCGAACTCGAGTCGGCGACCGAGAAGGCGAAGGTGGAGTTCTCGCTGACCGACATGGGGGCCGACGCGAAGACGCTCCTGCCCGGCATCCGGTAGGTCCGGAGAAGGACGCGCAGACGGGAGCGGGTGAAAGCCGCGAACGCGGCTCGGTCACCGAGCGACGCCGCGTCGAACACGAACGGCGAAGGCCAGACTCGCCCCCCGCCCTCCGGTCGTGACCCGTCGATGTCGGCCGGCAGCGGGACCACGACGGAACGGAAACGCTCAGGCCCCGAATGGTTCGCGCGCGGCTTCACTGTGAAGCGGGGCAGGTTGCGGTGACCTCGCGTTCGGCCGACGGCTCACTCGGCAATCGGGAGCCGTTCTGGTGGTCCGGCTGTTCCGATTGTGTCGATCGTTCCACTTGAAACGGCCTCCGACGTGCGCCCGCGTGCCACGACCGGGAGGTCGCTCGGCCGGAACCGACTGGAAGGACGTTGGCGATGACCAAGACCACCTCGGCGGACAAGAAGCGCTCGGGCGGACGCGATCCTCTCGGGGCGGTCCTGAGTTCCCCGCTGTTGTGGGGCGGCGTGGTGACGTTCGCGTTCTACGCCGCGTTGCCGCACGCGCCGGTGCAGCGCGACCTCCTCGTCCGGTACTTCTGCAGCCACCCGCTGGAGTACGCGACGACGGCCCTGTTCTTCATAGGGCTCGCTCTCCTGACCGGCAAGGCGGTCGGAGCGCTCGCCCAGTCCGCGGCCTTCCGCCGGCCGGAACTCGACGTCCGCGAGATCGGCGTCGGCAAGGACGCGATGGCCACCGCCACCGCTCTCGAGGACCGCATGCAGGGGCTGTCCGAGGAGGTGCGGAACTCGGCCGTCGGCACCCGCGTCACCGACGTCTGTTCCTACGTCCGTGCCCGCCACAGCACCAGCGGACTCGAGGAACACCTCAAGTACCTCGCCGAACTCGCGGCCGACCGGCTGCACGCCAGCTACGCCCTCGTCCGCACGATCACCTGGGCCGTCCCGATCCTCGGGTTCCTCGGAACGGTCATCGGCATCACGATCGCGATCGCGAACGTCACGCCCGAGCAGCTCGACAGCTCGCTCGGCGAGGTCACCGGCGGACTCGCGGTCGCGTTCGACACCACGGCCCTCGCCCTCGCGCTGTCGCTGGTGCTGGTCTTCGCGTCGTTCCTCGTCGAACGGCAGGAACAGAACGTGCTCGCCCGCGTCGAGGACTTCGGCGTTCGCGAGTTGATGACGCTGTTCCCGGAGAACGGCTCGACCGGCAGCCCGCTCGCCGACGCCGAACGCGAGGCGGCCGCCCAACTGCTCGCCCAGACCGAGTCTATGGTCGAGGACCAGGTCCGCGTCTGGAACGAGTCGCTGGAGACGATGCGGTCGCGCTGGCAGGAGACGCTGACGGCCCAGCAGTCGCAGCTCGACGACGCCCTCAGCAGCAGCATCGGCCGTACGCTCGAAGAGCACGACCGCCGGCTGAGCGAGACGCGAACGGAGTTCCTGACCGCCTTCGAGCGAATCAGCACGTCCATGCAGGAGGGGATCGGCATGTCGCAGCAGGCCCAACGGCTGATGCACGACAAGTTCGCCGACGACCTCGAACAGACCTGGACACGACTGCGGGACGGGCTCGCCGACATGCAGGAGCGGAACGCGGCCCGCGTGGACGCCGTGGCCGAGGCGATGGCCGAACGGCTCGGCGGCTGGCTGTCCCGGCTGGAGGAAACGAACGAGGCGGCAGCCGGTCAACGGGACGAGCTTCGCAAGCAGGGCGAGGTGCTGCTGAAGATCGTGCAGGAGGAAGAGGAACTCGCCCGCCTGCAACTGCGGCTGAACGAGAACCTCGACGCCGTCCGCAGTGCCGAGACGTTCGAGGAGGCCCTCCACGAGCTGACGGCCGCCGTCCACCTTCTGACCGCCCGCGCCAAGCCGAAGGCCGCCTGACTCCGACGCCACTTGGAGTGCACCCTCTCCCCCTCGCGGGGCAGGGCAGGGGACAAGGGCAGCCGTCGTTCGGCATACCGAACTCCCCCGAGACTGACGAAGCCGTCGCCGCCGTATCGCCCGGAACCACGAGATCATGAGCCGATCCGCGAGCAGAACGCAGAACTCGGTCTCGCTGTTCCCGTTCCTCGCGGTGCTCGTGTGCGCGATGGGGGCGCTCATCTTCCTGCTGCTGGTGACGACTCGCCGCATTCGCGAGAACGCGCGAGCCGAGTTCGTGGCGGCTCGGGAAGAGGTCGCCAACCCGCCCACGGAAGAGGAGCCGCCGCCGGCGGTCGGCCCGACGAACGTCTTCGTTCCCGTTCCGCCGCTCCCGACCGCGGCACCGCCGCCCGAGCCGGTGGAGCCACCGGAGCCGAAGGTCGTCGTCGTGCCGAGCAGGGAGCCCGATCCGAACGTCGAACTCCGGCGAGCGGTCGAGAGCCTCGAATCGCTCCTCGCCGAACAGACGATTCGGTCGACCGAGATCGCCGGAGCGCTCGCCACGGTTCAGGACGAACTGGACGCGACGCGTGCTCTCGCCGCTCGGACGGCCACCTCGCTGAAGACGCGGCAGTCCGAGATGGACCGACTGCTCGCCCGTGCGACGGAGCTTCAGCGACAGCGGGCGGCCGCGGACTCGGAGACTCGCGACCTCGAGCTCCGGCTGCGTCTGGCCCGCGAGCAGGCGGAGTCGAAGGACAGCGAGTTCGCCTTCGTCCCGTACGACGGGACGACGGGCACGTCCCGCCGGCCGATCTACATCGAGTGTACGGAGGAGGGACTGCGGTTCGTCCCGGAGGACGTGCTGCTGACCGAGGCCGACCTGATCGGCTTCACCTACCGACTCAACCCGCTGCTCGCCGGGACGCGAGGCCTCATTGCCCACTGGCGGGGCATCGACCGTCGTGACGACCCGAGTGCCCCCGAGCCCTACGTGCTGCTGCTGGTTCGCCCGGACGGGGCGGCCGCGTACTACGCCGCGCGGCGGATGCTCGACCGACTCGGCCAGCCGTACGGCTACGAGCTCGTGCCGGACGACTTCGAGGTGGCCCTGCCGGAGCCCGATCCGGTGGCCCAGCGAATCGTCCAGATGGAGACGCGGCGGCTGATCGCCGAGCGGGATCTCATCGTGAAGGACGCCCGACTGCTCACCGACGCGGGGCAGGGCGGGGGTCCGTTCGGACAGGGGCTCGGCGGCGGCTCGCGGGGCGCTCCGGCCGGTGACGGGAGAGCTGGAGCGTCCGGCACGCCGACCGGCACTGAAGGCGGCCGACCGCGCGGCCCCGTGGGCATCGGAACGTCGCCGCGCGTCGGCATCGCGGGGCAGCCCGGAGGTTCGGCCGGGGAACGCGGCCATGACGGAACCGAGCCACGCGAAGGCGGGGCTCGGGGGGGGCATCTCGTCAGGGTCTTCTCCCCGACGGAGAGAAGCGCCACCGAGGTCGAACTCGCTCGTCAGGGTGGGCGGGGAAACGGGGACGCGAAGTCCCCCGGCGGCGCACCGGCTCCACCGGCTCCCAGGCCGGCCGGCAACGAGGGCAGTGGCGACGGGTCGAGTGGGGCGGCCGGGCCTCCGATCGACGTCGCAACCCGGCCCGGCGGTGAGGACCGGCCGTGGGACGGCGGGCTGATCGACACGAAGCCCGAGAGCACGGACGACGCGTTCCCGAAGGTCGAGGAACGGACGGCCTTCGACGGCCCGCGGCCCGACGATGTCTTCACGCGAGCCACTCGCGGGCATGCGTCGTCGCGTGGCGGTCACCCAGCCGTGCGTCGCGGCGGAATCGGCTACGAGAAGGACGTGGTCGTCGAGGTGCTCTCCGACCGCATCGTCGTCGGCGACCGCTTCACCCTGCCGTACGAGCGCGGGCAGACGGCCGGGGAACTGAGCGCGGCCGTGCTGCAGGGCGTGGACGGCGTCGTCGCCGGGTGGGACGCGCCGCCCCGCGGATTCCACTGGGTCCCCCGGGTCCGGTTCCGGGTCAGCACGGGCGGCAACATCCACTACGAACGCATCCGAACTCGCATCGAGAAGACCGGCTTGAAGTCCCAGGTCGAGTACGAACTCGGCTCGACCGGGGACACGTCCAAACGAGGATGACGGGCACGACCGCTCGGACTCCCGCCTCTCGACTCTGGCCTCCCGACTCAGCATGAGCAGACGAACGCAACGCGACGGCGAGATCGGCTTCGGCTCCGACTCGTTTCTCGACATCATCGCGAACATCGTCGGGATTCTGATCATCCTGATCGTGGTGGCCGGCGTCCGCGTGGGGAACGCGCCGCTGCAGGACCTCGTTCAGGTGGAAGAGGAGGCCGCCGCGGCGGCGCCCGTTCCACCGGTGATGCCGGAGACGGTCGAGCCGGCCGCGATGCCGCTCGGCGGTGTCGATCCCCAGCTGCTGCCCGAGCCCCCGCAGGACGCGCCGGAACGTCCTCGGACGATCTACGTCGAGGCGCCGGCCCCCGAGGCGTCGCCCGAGTTGCTCCGCGAGGTCGAGCGACTCCGGCGTCGGCTCGCAACGCTCGAGAAGTCCAACGACTCGTCCTTCGCGAAGGGGCGGACGGTGGAGGCGGAACTCGCGGCCACGCGGCGTGAGCTCCGGCTCGCCGAACAGCGAGTCGCCGACCAGGAGCGGAGTGTGCAGGCGACGGCCGCCGACGTCGCCGCGCTGTCGGCCGACCTCGACCGGTCCCGGAACCTCGTCGTCTCGCTGCGAGAGGAGACCCGAAAGGCCGAGACGACGACGAGGAACGTGGAGAAGGTCGAGCACGAGCTGACGCCGGTCAGCCGACTCGTCCAGAACCGCGAGTTGCACTTCCGGCTGTCCGGCAACCGGATCGCCCCGGTCCCGCTCGAAGAACTCCTCGACCGGCTGAAGTCCCAGGTGGAGCGTCAGCGGGACTGGCTGGTGAAGTTCCGCAGCCACCAGGGCGTCGTCGGCCCGGTCGACGGGTTCGAGTTGAAGTACGTCGTCCAGCGGCAGCAGCTCTCGTCGATCGACCGACTCCGGGGGAACGTCGGCGTCGTCCGGATCGGCCTTTCGCGGTGGGAGGTCGTCCCGACCGACGAGCTCGAGCCGGAGACGTACGACGAGGCGATCGCCTCCGGGTCGCGGTTCCGCCGAGCGCTCGGCTACGCCGGCGACGACACCACGCTGACGCTCTGGGTCTACCCGGACAGCTTCGAGATCTACCGGAGGCTGCAGAAGGTCGCGCACGAGAACGACTTCCTGGTCGCCGGTCGTCCGCTGCCGGACGGAGTCCCGATCGCCGGCTCGCCCGACGGCTCACGTTCCTCGGGGCAGTAGCCGCTAGCCGTCGCGGAGCCGGCTCTCCAGTTCGACGAGTGCGGCCTCTCGGTCGTCGACTCGTTCGTCCAGCTGAAGGCGGCGGACGAACGCGAGAACCTCCTTGAACCGCGGCCCCGGCTGTAGGCCCCGTTCGATCAGATCTTGGCCGGTGACGAGAGGCGGCGGGTCGAGCACGTCGCGTGGGGTGTCTCGCAGATAGTCCTCGGCGAACAGCACGGAGGAGAGGTCGGCATTCGCCGCGAGCAGGTCGCAGCGAGCGAGTGCGAGCAGTTCAGCGGCTCCCGCGTGGGCCAGCAGCGGCTTCAGTTCGTGAAGCGCGAGTTCGCGCGCAGAATCGACGAGCGGGCGGTTCGCGACGAGCCACGCCGTCCGGTCGCACTCGTCGTTGGAGAGTCGCAGCCGCTTGGCCGTCCGGATCGTGGCCGGACCGTCGGTCGAGTCGAGGAGCAGGGCGGCCAACGCCAACTCGAAGGAGGGGGCGTCGAGCAGTCGCAGGCGGTCGAGAACGCGAATGCGGCGGGTCTCGTCGGCGTGAACGGCGGTTGCCTCGGGCAGCACCTCGGTGGCGAGCCCCGCCTCGTGCAACATGGCGACCGCGACGTGCCGGTGCCGGTCGACGAGCATCTTGCGGAGTTCGGCGGCAATCCGCTCGACGGAGACCACGTGGATCTCCTTCGCCATCTCCCGGACGGCGGCCGCGGTCGTCTCGTCGAGCGTGAACTCGAACCGTGCCGCGAACCTGACGGCTCTCAGCATCCGCAACTTGTCCTCGCGGATGCGGTCGTGCGGGTCGCCGATGGCGCGGACCACGCCGTGGCCGAGGTCGGCCTCGCCACCGACGTAGTCGATCACGCGGTGGGCGAGCGGGTCGTAGAACATGCCGTTGACGGTGAAGTCCCGCCGCTGGGCGTCCTCCTCGGCGGAGGAGAAGACGACTCCGGTGGGCCGACGACCGTCCTCGTAGTCGAGGTCGGTCCGGAACGTCGCGACCTCCACGTTGGTGTCGGTTCGCGGTTCGCGGACGATGATCACGCCGAAGCTCTCGCCGACCGGGATGGTGCGGCGTCGGCCGAAGAGCTCGCGAACCTGCTGCGGCGTGGCGGACGTGGCGACGTCGTAGTCGCCCGGCTCGCGTCCGAGGAGGAGGTCCCGCACGCAGCCGCCCGCCCAGAGGGCCTCGTGGCCGGCCTCGACGAGTCGACGGACGACTTTGACGGCGAACTCGCGTTGAGGGTCGGCTGCGGTCATGCGTGACTCCGACCGGCCGTCTCAGTCGTCGCGGCCGGGCCAGTTGTCCCACCAGGTGCGGAACAGTTTCCACTGTGCCGTCAGGAACTGTCGCTGCGGTTCCCTCAGGGCGTCCGTGCGGTCGAGTTGGTGGGCGTACTCGGCGTTCCCCTCGAGCACCATCAGCTGCTTGTAGTGCAGGACGAGGTCCGGTCCCTCGTCGAAGGTGGCGAGCACGGTCATCGCCTCGGACAGTTCGGCCGCGAGCCGACGGGCCTCCACGTCGCCGGCGGCGGCCCGTTCGCAGAGGGTGACGAACCGCAGCACCTCGCGGGGCAGGGCGTTGCCGACACCGGTGATCGTCCCCGCGGCGTTGCAGTGGACGTACCCGTGGAAGACCTGAGTATCGACGCCGACGAGCAGCACGAGGTTCGGGGCGGTCCCGGTGATGTGCTCGCAGGCGTAGGTCAGCGAGTCGGCCCCACCGAACTCCTTGAAGCCGACGAGATTGTCGTGCTGGCTGCGAAGGTCGAAAAAGAGGTCGGCCCGCGTCTCGAACCCGTAGTACGGACTGTTGTAGATGACGGACGGCAGCCCGCACTCGAGAACACGGGAGAAGTGCGTCTTCTGGGCGGCGGGCGAGGTCCCTCGCGAGAGCACACGGGGGATGACCATCAGTCCGGCGGCACCCACCTCGGCAGCGTGCCGGGCGTGGTCGACGGCGCTCCGCGGACTGGTGGCCCCCGTTCCGACGACGACGGGGACGCCCGCCTCGACGAGTCGCCGAACGCCCTCGCGACGCTGGTCGTCGGTCAGCAGGGGCCAGTCCCCCATGGAGCCGCAGTAGACGACGCCCTTCATGCCGATCTCGACGAGTTCGGCCCCCTTGCGGACCAAAGCGTCGAAGTCGGGCGTCCCGTCCTCGCCGCAGGGGGTCATCAGGGCGGGAATGCAACCGCGGAAGATCGTCGTGCCGTCGGACATGGTTCACCTGTGTTCGTTGCCAGAGGGCAGTGGTATCGCATCGGCCCGCGGCTTCGAAGTCCGACCCGCGATCCGGTCACTCCTTCGTTCGACAGCGACAGAGCCGTCCGGCCGAGTGCTGCAAGCGTCTGCGGTCCCGGTGGCCGCGGAGGGAGCAGCCGGTCCAGCCACCGGACCGTCGGATTCATCGAAAACTCACGCGACGCCGAGGCTCGTCGTGGGAAACTGACGGCTCGTCGGACTAAGATCGCGGGCCATTGCGTCCACACGTTCAGCCGGGGTTCTGAAGATGTCGCGTCGATCCGTTCTGTGCCTTCTGGCCGTTCTGGCCTTCCCGTCGTTGGCCGCCGCCCAGCAGCGTGTTGAAGTGAAGCGGATGCGGTTGCGGTTGATCGACCCGCAGCAGTACCGGGTCACCCTGCAGCTGGAGCCCTCGACGATGATCGACCTGGTCGCCCCGGCCGACGGCTACTTGCGGTCGCTGGAGCACCAGGCCGGCGCGACCGTCCGTCAGGAGGAGACCGTCGCCCGGATGGAGAACGCGGAGGCTCAATTCGAGTTGGAGCGGGCGAAGGCCCTGCAGCGAGTGGCCGAGATCGAACTCGACCTCGCGAAGGAGAAGGGCGACTCGCGAGGGGTCGAGCTGGCCCAGGCGAACGCGACGGCCGCGGAGGCGAACGCCCAGCTCGCCAACCTGAAGTTCGAGCGGACCACGCTGCGGAGCCCGATCGCGGGGATCGTCTTCGAGACCGGTGCCTCGCCCGGCCGGTTTCTGCGGGCTGGCGACCTCGTCGCGACCGTGGGGGACACGACCAAGCTCGTCGTCGAACTGCCGATGGCGCGGAGCGCGGCCGCCGAGGGGACCGAGATCGACCTCGACGTCGCCGACAAGACGGTCAAGGCCCGAATCGAACGGGTCCAGCCGCTCTCGTCGAAGTACGATGCTATCCGCGACATCGTGGTGGACGCGGTCTCGGCCGTCGTCGTGGTCGACAACTCCAAGGGGGACTTCGCCGTCGGCCAGACTGTCCGCACGCCGTTGATCCCGGAGAACCCCGTGTGCATCGTCCCCAACTCGGCGATCGGGAACCTCGAGGGCAACGGCGGACGCAAGGTCCAGGTCATCCGATCGAACGTCGTGACGGACGTGCCCGTCCAAGTGATGTCGGGTGTCGGCGAGTCGACGAGCTACGTGAGCGGTGCCCTGACCGAGGAAGACGAGTTGATCACGAGTTCCTCGATCCCGCTCGAAGACGGAATCCAGGTTCGCCGCGCCGGTGCTCCGAAGCCGGCCACACCGGCGGGTGGGCGGCAACCGCCGAAGAAGCGGTTCGACCCGGACGACGCCCCGTCCTGAGTCGCCCGATCGACGGGGCAGGGCGTTCCGGTTCGCACAGCCGTTCGTCTACAATGACGGACGGCGTCTGCGATCGCAGGCCGTTCCTCAGCCTCCCCGTCTCACGGCAGCCCCATGTCCGAGCACGTCGTCGGCGACTACCAACTCCTCAACTGCATCGCGGCCGGCAGCCAGACGCAGATTTGGGAGGTCGGCCACCCCGGCGGCCCGGAACGGTACGTGATGAAGCTGATGCTTCCTCACGTCTTCCAGGACAAGGAGGCCGTCCGTTCCCTGCGACACGAGGCCCGAGTCGGGACGTCCCTCGAACACCCGAACCTCATCGAGTTCCACCAGTTCTCGATGACTGGTTCTGAGGCGTTCATCGTGATGGAGTACTTCCGTGGCCCGAACCTGAAGAACTCGTTGAAGGCCGACCCGGAGGGATTGCAGGCTCGGCTGCGACGGGTGATGGAGGGGGCCTGCCTGGCTCTCGCCGAACTCCACCGGCACGGCTGGGTGCACAAGGACGTGAAGCCGGACAACATCCTCTCGAACCGGGCCGGCGAGGTGAAGGTGATCGACTTCGCCCTCGCGACCCGGGTTCCCTCGGGGCTCGGCAAGCTGTTCGGTGGCAAGGTGAAGTCCATCCAGGGCACGCGGACGTACATCGCCCCCGAGACGATTCGCAAGCGGCACGCGACGCCGGCGACGGACGTCTACAGTCTGGGGGTCACGCTGTACGAACTGGTCGCCGGCACGCCTCCGTTCAAGGGGTCGTCGCCGAACGACCTGCTAAAGCGGCATCTGGCCGAGAAGCCGGACCCGCCGTCGGTCTACAATCCGAACGTCACGTCGGAACTCGACCAACTGGTCACCTGGATGCTCGCGAAGAAGCCCGAGAACCGGCCCGGGTCGATGGACGAGCTCTACCAGGCGATTCGCACCGTCCCGATGTTCCGCGAGGCGATCGTTCCCGGTGCGGCGGCCAAGCGGGAGGAGGAGGCGGATCTCGAGTCCGTCGGACGACAGCTCGACAGTCGTGCCGACGCGAAGCGAACGGCCGCCCGCGGCACCGTGCGAGCTCCGGCTCAGCCGGCGGCGCAGTCGTCCAAGCCAGCGGCTCCCACCCCACCGCCGCAGGCCGCCCCGAGTCGTCCGCCAGCCCCGCCCCAACCCCAGCAACCGTATCCGCAGCAGCCGTATCCACCGCAGCCTTACCCGCAGCAGGCTCCGCAACCACAGCAGCCGTATCCGTATCCGCAGCAGCCGTACCCTCAGCAGCCGTATCCGCCGCAGCCATATCCCCAGCAGCCGTACCCACAGCAGGGTCAGCCGCAGCAGGCACAACCGCCGCAGCCGCCGGCCGAGTCCGAGGCTCCTCCCGTCCGGCGACCGCCGAACGAGCTGCCGCCGATGACGGAACTGCCCGACGTCATCTGACGCAGCGCGTCCGACGGCGATTGCAACTTTCGGGCGGTTGCCCGAACATTCGTCGCACCGAACCGAATCCCCCCTTCGCACCCCGCCGGAACGCCGGCCCCGTCCCATGTCGATCTCCCACCGGCTCCCGTTCGAGAAGCCCGTCTACGAACTCGAGGAACAGCTCGCCAAGCTCGAGGAACAGGACGAGCCGACCCCCGCGCTCCGTGAGGCGATCCGCAACCTGCGGATCGAGATCGAGCACAAGAAGCGGGAGGTGTTCGCGAACCTCGACGCCTGGCAGACCGTGCAGGTCGCCCGGCACCAGCAACGCCCTCAGTCGGCCGACTACGTCGAGCTGGTCTTCGACGAGTTCGTCGAACTGCACGGCGACCGGGCCTTCGGCGACGACCGGGCCATCGTCACCGGGTTCGCCAAGCTCGACGGCCAGAAGGTGCTACTCGTCGCCCAGCGGAAAGGGCGGAACCTGGAGGAACGCACCGAGTGCTTCTACGGGTGTGCCCATCCGGAGGGTTATCGCAAGGCGATGCAGAAGATGGAGCTCGCCGCGAAGTTCGGGCTGCCGATCGTCTGTCTGATCGACACGCCCGGTGCCTACCCGGGCATCGGGGCCGAGGAGCGGGGGCAGGCCTACACGATCGCCCACAACCTCCGCGAGATGTCACAGCTGCCGACGCCGATCGTCTGCGTGGTGATCGGCGAGGGGGGCAGCGGCGGGGCGTTGGGGATCGGCATCGGCGACCACGTCGCCATCCTCGAGTTCGCCTACTACTCGGTCATCAGCCCCGAGGGATGCGCCGGCATACTGTGGAAGCACGTTCGCCACGCCGAGGAGGCCGCCAAGGCCCTGCGGTTCACGAGCAAGGACCTGCTGGAACTGGGCATCGTCGACGAGATCGTCGAGGAGCCGCCCGGCGGGGCACACCGGGACCACCGGGCGATGGCGACGCGGCTGCAGACGGCGCTCGTCGGAGCGATCCGCGAACTCCAAGGCCTCTCGACCGAGGAACTGCTCGACCGTCGCTACGAGAAGTTCCGCCGCATCGGCGTCTTCCTCGAAGAGGCCGAGGAGACCGTCGAGCCCGACGCGGCCGAGTGAGTCGACCGCGTCGAACCGACCTGTCGTCGGTCACTTCTCCTCGAAGCCGTAGAGCAGGCCGAAGGTCGTGGTGAAGTAGAGCTCGCCGGCGGCGTCCTCGCCGAAGGACATCACCGGGAGCTTCGGCCCCTCGATCGGGTGGTTCGCAACCGCCTTGCCGGACTTCTCGTCGTACTCGAGGGCCCAGATCAGGCCGGTGACGTAGTCGGCGTAGACGTACTGCCCGACGAGCGAGGGCATCGCCTTGCCCCGGTAGACGTAGCCGCCGGTGATCGACTTGCCGACGTCGTGGTGGTACTCGAAGACCGGGTCGATCAGGCCCTTCGGGGTGGGGGTGTTCTTCGGCTCGACCTTGGGGGCCTTCGGGTTGAAGGGATGCAGGGCCTCGCGGACGTTCCAGCCGTAGTTCCCGCCCTTCTCGATGACGTTGATCTCCTCCCACAGGTTCTGGCCGACGTCGGCCGCCCAGAGTCGGCCCGTCTCACGGTCGAAGCTCATCCGCCAGACGTTCCGGAGGCCGTACGCCCAGATCTCTGGGCGGGCCCCCTTGCGGCCGACGAACGGGTTGTCCTTCGGCACGCTGTATTTCGCGTCCTCGGTTCGTCGGTCGACGTCGATCCGGAGGATGCTGCCGAGGAGCGTGGCGAGGTTCTGGCCGTTCCCCTTGGGGTCGCCGCCGCTGCCGCCGTCGCCGAGGCCGACGTAGAGGTGGCCGTCGGGGCCGAAGGCGATCGTGCCGCCGTTGTGGTTCCAGAACGGCTGCTCGATCCGCAGGATCTCCTTCTCGGACGCCGGGTCGATCGTCTTGCCGCCGTCCGGCGAGGTGAACTCGCAGACGACCGACGTGTGCTTCGGGTCCTTCAGCGTGTAGTACAGGAAGACGAGGCCGTTCTCGGCGAACTTCGGGTGGAACGCGAAGCCGAGTAGCCCTTCCTCGTTCATCTTGTCGGCGTAGGCGACCTTCGCGCGGATGTCGAGCACCTCGTGGGTCTCTTCGACGTCGGGCTTCTTCTCGAAGGAGACGATCCGCCCCTTCTGCTCGGCGACGTAGATGCGGTCGGCGTGGACGCCGTCGTGCGTGACGACGATCGGCCGGTCGAAACGGAGCTCCTCGAAGACTCGCACGGCCTTCACGGCCGCGGGGGTCTCGGGCACTTCGGCGAGCGCCGAGCAGGGCAGGGCGAGGAGGAGGGCGGGCAACAGTCGGTGCATGGTGGTCTCTCGAAGAGGGGAAAGTCGAATCTGGGTGAGTCAGTCCTCGAACTCGTCGGCATCGACCACGACGTCGCCGAGGTCGAGCTTGCCGTCGGCCGGGACGTCGACGGTCAGGTAGCCGCGCGTCCAACGCGTGGCCTCGCCGCCGACGGACACGTCGGAGACGTAGCCGGGCACCTCGTGCCAGACACGGAAGGTCCACTGGCCGGCGGGCAGGTCCGGCAACACGAGCGTGCCGTCCTTACCGCTGACCGCCGCGTAGGGATGCTCCCGGACCACGACGAAGCCCTTCATCCAGGCGTGGATCGGGCAGCTGACGGGCGACGGCAGCGACTCGGCCTTGTCGACGGTCTTCGTCTCCTTCCCCTTCGGAACGAGCGCCACGTTGATCGGCGTGTTCTTTCGGAAGAAGACGGCCGCGGCATGCGCCACGGGGTCCTGGTTGCCGACGAGCAGCGTGCCGCCGGCCTGCATCGTCACGATCCGCGGCTCGAACGAGCAGTTCACGTTCGTCAGCGTGACCGGCAGCTTCGCCCGTGCGGCGGCCTTCGGGTGGACGTTCGGCATCCTGCCCGACTTCTTCTCGTCGAGCCAGACGACCACGTTCGCGATCCCCTTGGACTTCGGGTCGACGTCCAGTTCACGGTCCCGCAACTTGAACGGGACGCAGAGTGCCTGGTCCTTGTTGATCTCGAGCAACGGCTGCTGCGGTGGCGTGCCGTCGTAGGTGAACCGCATCCGCAGTTCGCCCCACTGGGCCTCGGCGGCCGAACCGCCGGAGAGGAGGGCGACCGCGAGCAGGAAACCGGCTGTCGGACGCATCACGTGTTCTCCGGATCGTGGGAGGGCTCGTCGCTCTCGGCGGCCCCGGCGCGCTCGAGCTGGGTGCGGGCCCGCTCGGCCCAGGGGCCGCGGGTGTCGTAGAGCAGGTACGTTCGCCAGTGCGGAATCGCCTCTTCCGTACGCCCCTGTTTGTGCAGGGCGTCGGCGAGAAACAGGTGGGCGTCGGGGTACTCCGGGTGGACCTCGAGGGCGACGCGGTACGCGTCGAGCGCCGGGGCGAGTTCGCCTCGTTCCTCGTGCAGGCAGCCGATCTGTGTCCACGCCTCGACGTACTCGTGGTCCAGTTCGACCGCGACGTGGTATCGCTCGAGCGCGGCCTCGGCCATGCCGTTTCGATAGAGCGCTTCGGCCAAGTGAAGGTGGAACTCCGGTTCGTCCGGCAACTGGAGCAGGGCGGTGCGGAAGGCCTCGACCGCCTCGGCGAAATTCCCCTCGTTGCTCAGCACGCATCCCTGTTGGAACCAGTCGGCCGCTGTCCAGTCGAGCCGGTCGTCGGTCTCGGAACGTTCCGGGTCGTGCAGCAGCAGCGTCGCGGTAGGCTCCGACTCGCCGTGCGTCCCGTCCACGTCGTCAGCCGCCGCCCCGTGCGACTCGTCGAAGTCGAAGTGCCGCTGCCGGCTGTGGGGATCGACGAGACTCCGTTCGTCCCGGTACAGCAGGCGACGTTCGTCGGCGAGCAGGTCGAGTTGGGCGAGCGGCCGTTCGACGTCGGGGAAGCGGGTCTGCAGTTCTCGCAGACCCTGTTCGATCCGGTCGCGACTGGTGCCGGAGTCGAGCAACTGGACGATGCGGCGGGCGCTCGTCACCTCTTGGAAGTCGAAGTACGGCAGCCGGTGCACACGGCGGACCGGGCGGATCAGTCCCAACCGGGCCCAGCGGCGGACGTCGGACACGGAGACGCCCAGCAACTGATTCAGCATGGCCGGAGTGTAAAGCCGGTGGACCTCGTCACGACGCTCGTCGAGGCCGAGGAGCCGCAGCCAGTCGGACTCGCGGACCAGCTCGATCGTCAGCCCCTCGGCGATCCACTCGGTGACGTGCTGGAACGCCTGCGACGGTTCGCCGTTCTCCTCGAGCGGCCAGCCCTCCTCTCCGACGACCAGCATCGTCGTCTGCCGGCTGGCGTGGTCCGTCGTCGACCCGCCGTGCTCCTCGACGAGCCGCCGGGCCGCGTCGTGCGTCATCGAGGCGAGCGTGCCGGTGAACGTCACCCGTTCGCCGGCGAGCAGCGGCGAGCTCTCGAGCGGCGGTTCGACGGTGGTGCTGGACGGCGCGGAGTCGGTCATCGGTGTCGTCGGCGAGACGGTGGTCGGTCGAGGATACCCGATCTTGGGAGAGTCGCGGTAGCGGGCGGACGAGGGCCGAGGCCGGGCGAATTCGACCGTTTGCCTCGCGAACCGACGGCCACTATAAGGCATCGGCGGCGAGGATCCGCCCGCGACCGTCCCGTACACCCGAGTGCCGATGTCCGAACTGCCCACCCTGAACGCCCCGCATCTCACCGAAGCCGACCCCGAGATCGCGACTGCCGTCCGCGAGGAGATGCAGCGGCAGCGGGACGGCCTCGAGCTCATCGCCAGCGAGAACTACACGTCTGCGGCCGTTCTGGAAGCCGCCGGTACCGTCTTCACCAACAAGTACGCCGAGGGCTACCCCGGACGGCGGTACTACGGCGGCTGCGAGGTGACGGACGTCGTCGAGAACCTCGCTCGTGACCGGGCGAAGGAACTCTTCGGGGCGGAACACGCGAACGTCCAGCCGCACGCCGGGTCGCAGGCGAACATGGCCGTCTTCTCGTCCGTGCTGAAGCCGGGGGACACGTTTCTCGCGATGGACCTCGCCCACGGCGGCCACCTCACGCACGGGATGCACCTCAACTTCAGCGGCCAGCTGTACAACGCCGTCCACTACGGCGTTCGCGAGGACGACCACCGCATCGACTTCGACCAGGTCGCCGCGCTCGCGAAGGAACACAAGCCGAAGCTGATCCTCGCGGGGGCCTCCGCCTACCCGCGGGAGATCGAGCACGGGAAGTTCGCCGAGATCGCCAAGGAGATCGGCGCGCTCTTCATGGTGGACATGGCGCACTACTCGGGCCTCGTCGCCGCGAAGGTGCACGACGACCCGGTCGCCGTCGCCGACTTCGTGACGACCACCACCCACAAGACGCTCCGCGGCCCCCGCTCCGGCATCATCATGAGCCGCGAGCCGTTCGCGAAGGACGTCGACAAGGCGGTCTTCCCCGGCATGCAGGGCGGCCCTCTCGTGCACGTGATGGCCGCCAAGGCGGTCTGTTTCCGCGAGGCGATGCAGCCCAGCTTCAAGGACTACGCGCTGCAGGTGATCGCGAACGCCAAGGCGCTCGCCGAGACGCTCACGGCCGGCGGCGTCCGCATCAGCTCCGGCGGCACCGACAACCACTTGATGCTCTGCGACATGACGTCGATCGACCTCACCGGCAAGATCGCCGAGAAGGCGCTCGACGCGGCCGGGATCACCGTCAACAAGAACATGATCCCGTACGACCAACGCAAGCCCCTCGACCCCAGTGGCATCCGCCTCGGCACGCCCGCCCTCACCACCCGCGGCATGAAGGAAGCCGAGATGCAGAACGTCGGCGGCTGGATCCTCGAGGTCCTCAAGCACGCCGACGACGAGGCCACCATCACCCGCGTCCGCGGCGAGATCGCCGAATTCTGCCTGGACTACCCGGTGCCGGGGATTGGATAGGACACGACGCGCTTGACCTGTCGGGGAGACGAATGTCTTGTTGGGGGACGCGGCTGATTCGTTGTCCCCTCCGGCCCGACATCGTGACCGAACCTCACCCGCTGCTCCTGCCTCTCGTCGAGGCCGTGTTCACTCTCGGCCTCGAGCCGGCGGAGGACGATGCGTTCTACGGCGAGATTGACGGCTCACCGGCGCTACTCAAGCTACTCGACGCGGACCCGTTGGCGATTCTGCTCGGGGTCGTCGTGGAACGGGAGGCCGTGGGCGAGCAGAGCGTGGACGATCTCGCCGACGCGTTCGAGGAGATGGGGGAACGAGCCACCGTCGACGTCGACGACGGGATGGCATGGTTCTCGTTCTACGACCTCGACGGATGGAGTGGCGACCAGATCGGTGCGTTGGCGACGCACGCGGCCGAGCAGGTGCGGGCGGCCGGTCTGGCGACCGGGCCCGGTTGCCGGATGTGCAACGTGGAGGCGGGGCAGGGCGAAGAGGACGCGGTGGTCCACTACCTGGAAGGCCGCGTCGCCCGTCTCTGTCCCGCGTGCATTAGACTGGTCGTGGAGGATCGGGTCGCTGCGGAGGAGCATGCGAACCGCGCTCACGCCGGGCATCGGCTCGTGTTCCCGGCCGTCGTGGTGGGCTGCATGGTCGCGTGGGGCGTGCTGCTCTACGTCCGGCTGGTCTACGCGAGCCTGTACCCGCTCGTCGACTGGGGACTGGGTGGGGTTGCCGGCGGTGGCATCGGCTGGGTCGCCGGACGGAACCTCCGTGGCACGGGGCTCGCAAAGATGGGACAGGTGCCGACCGCCGTCGTCGCCACGCTCGCCGTCGGTGCGGGCGGGAACCTCGCCATGTTCCTGTTCGCCCTGTGGTGGAACTTCGGCGTCTTCTCCTTCGAACTCGCCTTCATGTTCCTGAAGGCGAACTTCGCCCAGTTCGGCAGCGACTACGCGTTTCTGAACCTGTTCCAGGCGATCGGCTTCGGCATCGGCTGCGCGATCGGCTCCGAGAGACGACAGGTCGCGCTCGAACTCTGAAAGTCAGTCGGTGAGATCGACGAGGTCGGAGATCGTGAGCACTTCGTTCATGCTGCCCGAGCGGAAGCCGGCGAGGTCGAGGGTGACGTAGCGGAAGCCGAGGGACTGGAGGTGCTCGGTGATCGGCTCGCGGGCCTCGACGAGGCGGGGCAGGGCGGGGGTGGGGACCTCGATGCGGGCGAGGTCGTTCGGTTCGTGGCGGACGCGGAGTTCGCGGAGACCGAACGTCTCGCGGAGGAACCGCTCGGCGGCGTCGATGCGGCGGAGGCGTTCGGGGGTCACCTCCAAGCCGTAGGCGACGCGACTGGAGAGGCAGGGGGTGGCCGGCTTGTCCCACACCGGCAGGTCCCAGTGCCGGGCGAGGTCGCGGACGTCGTTCTTCGTGAAGCCGCACTCGATCAACGGGGACCGCACGCCGTGCTCGTCGGCCGCGATCATGCCGGGCCGGTGGTCGCCGCGGTCGTCGAGGTTCGCCCCGTTCACGATCACGTCGACGCCCAACTCGTCCCGCATGCCGGCGACGCGGGTGTAGAGCTCGGTCTTGCAGAAGTAGCAGCGGTTCGTGGGGTTGGCGACGTAGTTCGGGTCGTCGAACTCCTCCGTCTCGACGACGACGTGCTGGATGCCGATCTGCTCGGCGAGTGAGCGGGCCTCGTCGAGTTCGCCCGACGCGAGACTCGGACTCGACGCCGTGACGGCGACCGCCTCGTTCCCGCGGGCGAGACGGGCGGCCTTGGCGACGACAGTGCTGTCGACGCCCGCAGAGAACGCGACCGCCACACGGCCCGTGTCGCGGAACCAGTCGAGCAGTCGATCCTGCCGTTCGGCGAGTGCGTCGTTCACGCGTGACTCCTGCGGTTCAGGACTCGGGAGGCCCGCCGCCGACACCGAGGAACTCGGCGGACTCGAGGTCGAAGCTCGTCGAGACCTCGGCCGGGTCCGGTCGGGACCGAATCTCGACCGACCCGGAGTCCGTGGGCACCTGGACCTTCCAACGCTTCTCTCCCATCTCGATCTCGTGCGTGAACGTGAACGTGCAGAGGCCGTTCTCACGTTCGACGATCTCGACGGACGCCGAGCCGAGGCCGAGAGGGAGCGTTCTCCAAGCCTCCACCTTCACGGTCGCCGGGTCGAAGGTGAGCAGGGTGTCGGTCACTTCGATGTCGGTCGGCGAGGCCGGTGCCGTCGCTCGTTCGGGAGTGGAGACCGCGTCGGGACTTTCGGCCGAGCCACCGCACCCTGCGAGTGCGGCGACGAGGAAGGTGGTGGCAAGTCTGTTCATCGACGAGTCCCTGCGTAGTCGTCCTATTCTCCGAACAACTTCGGCCACACGTCCAGTCGGATGGCGAGCCAGCTGAAGTAGCCGAAGAAGAGGCTGGACCAGACGAGGGCGACGACGCGAGGCCACGACGCCCGCAGCACCTTCGGCAGCACCCGCGAACTCGTGTAGAGCAGCAGCAGCGAGTAAACGAACATCACCACGCCGTTCAGGCTGGCCGAGAGCTTGAACAGCAGCAGCGGCTCCGTCGTGTCGGTCCCCAGCAGGATGAACGTGCCGAGCCCGATCTGGCCCCACAGAAACAGGAAGTACAGGCGGCTCTGGGACCAGTAGGTGCTTTCGCGGAGGAAGTTGACCTTCACGAGGTCGGTCGAGACGCGGGTGATCACGTCGAGGATGCCTATCTCGGTCGTCATCAGGACGGCGATGCCGACCCACAGGTAGGCGTTCCGCCACCTGCCTCCCCATCCGTCGGCGAGCAGCGTGGCCTGGCCCCAGATGAACGCGAGGCCGGAGCCGAGGTTCTCGGCGGCGGGGACGCGGTCGCCGTTCTCGTCGTACAGCAGCGAGTACGCGATCAGCGTCATCAGCACGAGGCAGACGAGGCAGGTGAGGAAGAAGCTGAGGAAGTGTTCGAGGTTGGCGGCTCGCCACCAGCCGCGCCAGCGGCGGAGGTTCTCTTCGGTGTGGGGGAAGTGGTAGCCGACGTCGGCGGTCGCCTCCTCCTGCCCGGTGACGGGGCTGGTGATGCGGCCGATGAATGCCCCCATGCCGTAGCCCTTGTCCTTGACGTAGTTGCTCTGCCCAAGGTTGAGCGTGCCACCTGCTCCGGCGAAGGCGAGGGCGCCGAGCAGCGTCATCAGGGCGAGACCGGACGACTCGGGCGGCATCCGGCCGACCTGCAGGGCTCCCTCGGCGAAGGCGACGACGGCGTCCCAACGGACGACCAGGCACGCCATCACGACGATCGCCACGAGGATGAACCCGACGAGGATCGTCTGCAGCGTCTCGACGGTGTTGTAGACGACCGGTCCGGCCGTCAG
The DNA here is from genome assembly GCA_028284885.1 of Planctomycetaceae bacterium. Classification (GTDB taxonomy): domain Bacteria; phylum Planctomycetota; class Planctomycetia; order Planctomycetales; family Planctomycetaceae; genus JANQQW01. The sequence continues at coordinate 4,341 of JANQQW010000265.1, read as the reverse complement.
GACGAGTCCCGCCGCGACCAGTCCGACCACGCCGAGCAGGTTGGCGTAGTGAGCGGTGAACGTCACCGTCCCGTCGGCCGCGACCGACTCGACGGGCCCCCACACGAGCCAGCCGAAGAGCGTGGCGGCCCCCGTCGCCCAGCCGGGGAAGGCCCACGGCACGACGTTCATCAGCAGGAAGACCCACGCCCAGTGCCGCGAGAGTCGGCAGAACCCGGTGATGGCCGACTCACCGGTCGCGAGCGTCCAGCGCTCGATCTCCATGTTCAGGAAGAACTGCGTGACGACGCCGAGGAGGCACGCCCAGATGAACACGAACCCCGACTGGTGGACGATGTAGGGCCACAACACGAACTCGCCCGACCCGAGCGCGAGGCCGGCGAGGATGATGCTGGGGCCGACCATCGCACGCCACGAGACGGGTTCGGGAAGGTCGCGTTCTCGCAGCGGCGGCAGCGTGCCGTGCGGGATCACGTCGTCCGGGACGATCGGCTCGTCGCCGTCGTTCGTGCGGACCTCGGTCATGGGGCGCGTCCACGAGAGGGCAGGGGAACGAACAGTCTGGTCGGTTCAGGGGAATCCCGCAAAGGCACGTCGGCCAGTCGTCGCGTTCATGTGAATTTCGGTCGCGGTGCCGAACGACCCGGCTAGGATGGTGTCTCGCGCAACGGATCATCCGTACCAACTGTTCCCCGAAGTCATCGACGGGTCTTCTGAGCCATGCCCATCAAGGTCGACTGTCCAGAGTGTGGCAAGACGCACAAGCTTGCCGACTCCGCCGATGGGCGAACGTTTGCCTGCAAGCAGTGTGGCGAGCCGGTCACGGTTCCGAGCAAACAGCGGAAGCGGGCTCGCCAGGGGGCCCGTCGGCGGCGGGGGGCGGAGCCTGTCGAAGTCGAGGTCGTGGAGGACTTCTTCGAGGACGAGCCAGGTCCGCCGCCGTGGGCGCTCATCACCGTCGGCGTCGGCGTGGCCGCGGCAGTCGTTCTCGCGGTGACGCTCGCATTCGTCTTCTCCGGAGACGGCGGCGAGGAGGAGCGGGACGAGGGCGGCGCTTCGATTCCGCTCGCCGGCGTCCGGCCGAACCGACCGCAACCTGGTCGCAACGTCCCGAACGACCCGCGACCGCGTCGCGACGCCCCCGGCCGTGGCGGAGCAGGGGAGCCCGCGGAGAGGCTCGCCGGCGGGACGACGTTGGCCGAGGCGGACGCCCTGCGGCGGTCGTTGAAGTTCGACGAGGCGATCGCGGCGTACGAGGCCGTCATCGACGACGAGAAGCTCCGCCATCGTGTGCACGAGCCGGAACTCCTCAAGCCGCGACGCGGGCTGGCCCTGACCTACCGGTTGGCGGGTCGGTACGACGAGGCGATCGCGACGTACGAGCTGTGCATCGAGCACGCGGGGCAGGGCCCCGACCGCAAGCCGAACTCCGATGCCGAGCAGCTCGCGTGGACGAAACACGTCGCCGGGGACACCGCCGGCGCTCGCAGCACGCTGACGGAGGCGATCGCGAGCCGTTCGGAGAAGTACGGCGACCGTCACCCGAGCGTGGGGTCGGCCGAGCACGTGCTCGGCCGAATCGCGGTCTCGGCGGGCGAGCCAGACGTGGCTCGGGCGCACTTCGAGCAGGCGGCCGTCGTTCGGTCGACGTTGCCTCTCACGAACCTCGACCGACTGCGGACGCAGGCCGCTCTCGCCAAGGTCGTCTCCGAGGAGTTCGACTTCCACACGGCGAAGGAGGTGCTGGAGCAGGCCCAGCGCGGGCTGGCTCCGTTCCGGAACCACGCCCTCGCCGCGCACGTCGAGTGGATGCTCTCCGCGGCCTACAGCGGCGTCGGCCGGGAGCAGGACGGGAAGCGTCTCCGGAGCCAGGCCGAGCGGACGTTCGCCTCGTGCCGGGACCGGAACGACGAGGCGGCCATCGACGTGTTGACGGCGTTCGCCGAGGCGAAGTCCCGCGACGACGACGACGCGGGAGCCGAGAAGGACTACCGCGAGGCACTCGCCATCGCCGAGCGGCTGCACGGGCCGAAGAGCCTGCGGGCCGCCCAACTGCACCGGGAGATCGGCGACAGCCTCGGCGACCAGGGACAGCACGCGGCGGCCGAGACCGAGCTGAGGAACGCCCTCGCCATGGCCGAGGCCCGCACCTCGTCGGACGACCCGCGGCTCGTCGACTTCCACGTTACGCTCGCCGACCACTTCGCACAGCAGAAGAAGTCCGACGACGCGGTCGAGCACCTCGAACGAGCGGCCAAGCTGTTGCAGTCGAAGTCCCGGCCCGGTCCGTCGGACTTCCTCGTCTTCATGCGGAAGGCGAACACCATCTACGAGAGCGACCGGGCCGGCGCACTGCAGGACTTCGACGACACCGTCCGCTTCTTCCACGCGACGTTGCTCCGCACGTTGCCCAAGATGCCGGACGACGCGAAGTACGCGTTCACTCGCGTGCAGGACTTGCTGCTCGGCTTCCCGTTCACGGCCGCCCGGCTGAACGCCGGCGACCAGAAGTGGATCGACCGGTCGGCGGAGTGGGTCGTCAACATGAAGGGGCTCGCCGTCGAGGCGATGACGGAACAGACCCGCCTCGTCCGCGAGTCGGCCGACCCCACGACGAGAAGACTCGGCGACGAGCTCGTCGACGTCCGCAACCGCCTGGCCCGTCTCTCCACGTCGTTCAGCCCGCGGACGATCACCGTCTCCTCGACGTCGCTGGAGAAGGCGAAGCTGCTGCGTCGCGAGCGGGAACTCGTCTCCCAACTCGTCGAGCGGCTGCCGGACGTCGATCCGGCCGAGCGGTGGGTCTCGCTCGACGAGATCCGCTCGAAGCTGGACGAGAAGAGCGTGCTCGTCGAACTCTGGGACGCCTCGCAGTTCGACCTCGCCCGCCGCCGGCCGCTCGAGCCGCACTTCCTCGCCTGGGTCATCCCGCCGGCCGGGCAGGGGGAGGTACAACTCGTCGATCTGGGCGCGTCCTCGGGCTTGCACCGGCAGGTTTCGTTGGTGCGGAGCGCCCTTCGCGGGACGTACGGGTTGTTCGCCAGCGAACGGATCTCCGAACAGGACGCGATCACCGAGTACGACCGCATCGCGGCGGACGGGTTCCGGAAGATCGTCGGGCCGCTCGAGTCCCGCATCGCCGACTATGACCGCTGGCTGATCGCGCCGGACTCGTCGCTGTGGGTGCTCCCGTGGTCGGCGTTGCTCGCGGGGGACGGCAAGTACGTCTGCGAGAAGTGGGAACTCGGCACGCTCGTCACGTCGCGGACGCTGCTCCGCGAGAAGCAGCCGCTCTCGAAGGCGAAGCCGGTGGTCGTCGCGGAGCCGGACTACAACGTCGGCCTCGAGACCGAGATCCCGAAGCCGATGTTCTCCGAGCTCCCTGGGACGGCGAAGGAGGCGAACATCATCGTGCCCCGCATCCGCGATCTCGTCGGCAGCGAGCCCGACCTGTGGAAGGGGGACGACGCGAACGAGAAGCGGGTGAAGGAACTCGACAGTCCGCCGTTGCTCGTGCTCAGCACGCACGGTTACTTCGCCCCGCGGGGGGGGAGTCCGAACCCGCTGCTCGACTGTGGACTCGCGCTCGCCGGGGCGAACGGCGTGATGCTGCCCGGATCGGCTGCGAAGCCCGGCGAGGACGGCCTGCTGACCGGTCTGGAAGTGGCAGGCCTCGACCTCCGCGGAACCGGGCTCGTCGTGCTGAGCGCCTGCGAGACCGGGCTGGGCAAGATCGAGGCAGGGCAGGGGGTCTCCGGGTTGCAGCAGGGGTTTCGACTGGCCGGCGCGGAGTCGGTGATGTCGACGTTGTGGTCGATCCCCGACCGCGAGACGGTGTTCTTCATGTCACGGTTCTTCACCTACCTCTCGGAAGGCCGCACGCGAACGTCTGCCCTCCAGGAGGCCCAGCGGGCCGTCATCAAGATTCGCCGCCGACGCTACAAGGCGTCGCACCCGATCTACTGGGCGTCGTTCACCATCACCGGCGTGCCCGACTGACGTCCGCTCCGAATCCCGCGAATCCCGTGGACCGGGCGGTTGGCGTTGATATGATGAGCGCCGTCACGCGGACACCACGTGCCGCCGACGTGACCGGACGGCGGGCCACTCGACATCCGCATTCGCTCCCCCCGAGCTCTCTTTCTCGGCTGAGGACGCTCTCATGGCTCGACTCCGTCACTCTCTCCTGCTGACCGCAGCGCTCGTTCCGTTGCTCGCATGGACCACGCCGTCCTCGGCACAGATCGCCGGTCTCGGTGGTGTCGGCGGCGGCGGTTTCGGTGGTGGTGGGCTCGGCGGTGGGCTGGGAGGCGGGCTCGCCGGCGCGGGCGGGGGACTGGG
>JANQQW010000258.1 GCA_028284885.1 Planctomycetaceae bacterium | reverse complement strand
CCCAGTCGTCGACCGTCTCGTTCGGCTGGAGGCCGGCCGCGGCGAGCTTCGCGTTGACGAACCGGTCGATCTCGTTGTGGGCAGCGGTGGCACGACCGGCACGACGCCGCGCGGAAGGTCGTCGCCGAGAAGCCGGCCGTCGAGATTCCGGGGAACGCGTTCCCGGCCGCTGCCCACAACGAGATCGACCGGTTCGTCAACGCGAAGCTCGCCGCGGCCGGCCTCCAGCCGAACGAGACGGTCGACGACTGGGCCTTCCTACGACGCGTGACCGTCGACCTGATCGGCACGGTCCCGAGCGAGGAGCAGGTCGCCGAGTTCTTCGCAGACGAGTCACCCGACCGACGGGCACGGTACGTCGACCGGTTGCTGCAGCACCCCGGCTGGGCGGACAACTGGGTGGGCTACTGGCAGGACGTGCTGGCCGAGAACCCGAACCTGCTGAAGCCCACGCTGAACAACACCGGCCCGTTCCGGTGGTGGATCCACGAGGCGTTCGCCGACAACCGGCCGTTCGACCAGTTCGTGACGGAACTCGTCACCATGCGAGGCAGCCGATACTACGGCGGGCCGAACGGGTTCGAGATGGCGACGCAGAACGACGTGCCGATGGCGGCGAAGGCCCACGTCGTCGCTCAGGCGTTCCTCGGGCACCAGATGAAGTGTGCCCGCTGCCACGACGCCCCGTTCCGCGACTTCCGCCAACGCGACCTGTTCGAGCTGGCCGCCATGCTCAAGCGGGGTTCGCAGCCCGTGCCGAAGTCCTCGAGCGTCCCCGTCTCCCCCGAGGAACTCGAGAACCTGATCGTGACCGTCTCGCTGAAGCCCGGGTCCTCGGTCGCGCCGAAGTGGCCATTCGAGGACCTCGTCGGTCCCGAGTCGGCCGGGGACGCGAAGGACACCCGGGAGCGACTCGCCGCCCTGATCACGTCGCCGCACAACGACAGGTTCGCCCGGGTGGTCGTCAACCGGCTCTGGGGCCGCTACACCGGCCGCGGGGTCGTCGACCCGGTCGACGACTGGAGCCACGGCGACCCGTCACACCCGGAACTCCTCGACTGGCTCGGTCGTGAGTTCGTCACCAGCGGCTACGACCTCAAACACGTCGCCCGTCTGATCGTCATCTCGCACACGTACCAACGTCGGACGGTCGACCCGTCGTCGCTGAAGTCCGGGGAGCCGTTCCTGTTCGCCGGGCCGCTCCGCCGTCGCATGTCGGCCGAGCAGATTCTCGACTCGATGTTCGTCGCCGCCGGGAAGGACCTGAAGGCGGGCGAACTGAACTTCGACGTCGACGGGGCGAACAACTACTCGAAGTTCCTGAATCTCGGTCGACCGGACCGGGCGTGGCAGTTCACGTCGCTGTCGAACGAACGGGACCGCCCGAGCCTCGCGCTGCCGTTCGCCCAGGACTTCGTCAGCCATCTGGAGACGTTCGGCTGGCGGTCCTCCCGGCAGGATCCGCTGACCGATCGCGACGTCGATCCGACCGCCGCCCAGCCCGCCATGATGGCCAACGGCATCGTCACCGGCCGCGTCACGCGGCTCTCGGACGACGCCGAACTGACCGAGCTCGCCCTCGACCAGCAGTCCGTCGACGAACTGGTCGAACGGCTCGTCGCCCGCTTCCTGACCCGCCAGCCGACCAGCGAGGAGCGGGAACTGCTCGCGTCGCTGCTCGAACCGGGATACTCGAAGCGGACGGTCGAGCACGATTCCGAGGCGGTCGTCCGTCACCCGGCCGTCCCGCAACTCGTCTCCTGGTCCAACCACCTCGACGCCGAGGCGAACACCATCAAGATCGAACTCGAGAAGCGAATCCGCGCCGGCGACCCGCCGTCCGTGCGACTCGCCGACGACTGGCGTGAACGAGCCGAGGACGCGGTCTGGGTGCTCGTCAACACGCCCGAGTTCGTCTTCCTTCCCTGAAGCCGACCCCACCGACATGACACACGACACCGACCGAAGAGCCTTCCTGCGCACGTCCGCCGCCGCCGGTCTCGCCGCCGCGGCGCTTCCCGCAACGGCCTCCGAAGCGGACGAGGCGAAGGCCGAGCTCCCGAAGGGCAAGGCCGAGCACGTGGTGATGGTCTGGCTGGGCGGCGGTGCCTGCCAGATCGACACCTGGGACCCCAAACGGAAGGGGGACGCCAAGGCCGGCAAGAAGAAGCCCGGCTCGTACTACGACCCGATCGACACGGCGATCGAGGGGGTGCATGTCTGCGAGCACCTCGAGCGGTGTGCCGGGCTGCTCGACCGTTTCAACCCGGTCCGCAGCGTCCACCACGACGTCGTCGACGAGCACGCGGCTGCGACGAACCGGATGCACACCGGCCGGCCGACGAGTGGCACCATCGTCTACCCGTCGCTCGGTTCGGTCGTCGCCCACGAACGGGGCCCCGCCGGCGAGGGCGTCCCGGCGTACGTGTTGATCGGGTATCCGAACCTCACCCGCGGCCCCGGCTTCCTGGGAGCGAAGGCGAATTTCGTCTACCTGTTGGACACGGCCTCCGGCCCGGCCGGGTTCAAGCGGCCCGAGTGGATCGACTCCGGCCGGCAGTCCCGCCGGGAGAAGCTGCTGGCCGAGTTCCGCAAAGGGTACCGTGACCGGGTCGGCGAGCAGAGCACGATCGAGCAGTACGACGAGTCGGTCGACGAGGCGCTCCGGCTCTCGGGGCCCCAGTTCGAGTCGGTCTTCCAACTCGACCGTGAACCGGGCGACCTGCGGAACTCCTACGGCGGCGAGTTCGGCCAGCGGTGCCTGCTCGCCCGCCGGCTCATCGAACGAGGCGTGCGGTTCATCGAGGTCTCGCACAACCTCAACTTCGTGAACGGGACCGGTTGGGACACCCACAACCAGGGGCAGCTGAAGCAGCACCTGCTGATCCGCGAGCTCGACTCGGCACTCGCCACGCTGGTGACCGACCTCGAGGAGAAGAAGCTGCTCGACAAGACGCTGATCGTCGTGAACACCGAGTTCGGCCGGCCGGCCGGGTTCGACGGCGGCGGCGGACGCGGGCACCATCCGCACTCGTTCACGGTCGTCCTCGCCGGTGGCGGGCTGAAGAACGGACGGGCGATCGGCACGACGGACGAACTCGGCATGAAGGTCGTCGACCGTCCCGTCAGCGTGCCCGACCTGTTCGCGACCGTGCACCACGCACTCGGCATCGACCCGCACAAGGAGCTCTACGCCGGCGAACGCCCCGTGCCGATCACCGACGGTGGCCGCCCGGTTCGGGAGTTGTTCGTCTGAGGTCCGCGTCCCGAACCCGCTCTCCTCCCCCACCAAAGGTGAAGACGGCATGAGACCGCTCGTCGCGCTGCTGATCGTGTCGTCCGCGGCCACGGTCCTCGGGGAGCCGGCTCCCGGCGCCAAGGACGGTTTCGAGAAGACCGTTCGGCCGTTCCTCGCCAAGCACTGCGTCGCCTGTCACGACGAACGAGAGGCACGGGCCGGGTTCCGCGTCGACCGACTCGGAGTCGACCTCGCCGAAGCGGGCGTCGCGGACGCGTGGCTCGAGGTGATGGACAAGATCAACCTCGGCGAGATGCCGCCGAAGGACGAGCCCCGCCCCGACGCCGAGACGTCGTTCGTCGTCGTCACCTGGATCGGCGACCAGCTGCGGTTCGCCGAGAAGGCGGCTCGCAGCGCGGGTGGTCGGATTCCCATGCGACGGCTGAACCGGGACGAGTACGCCAACACGGTCCGCGACCTCCTGAAGATCGACCCGAGACTGCTGGCACCGATCGTCGAGGACCTGCCCGGGGACGGCCGGGCCGAGGGGTTCGACCGGCTGGGGGCAGCGCTGTTCTTCGACCGGACGCAGCTCGAACGCAGCCTCGCCGCTGCGGAGCGAATCGCGGATCTGGCGATCGTGAACGCGGCGCCGCCGCCGAAGCACTCGGTCGTGTGGCAGCCGGAGCAGGCGATGGAGGCCCCCGAGGAGCGGACCGAGTACGAACCGTACTCGGGCGTCCGCGGGCACCTCGTCCGCGTCGGGGCTCAGGCGTTCGAGAAGTCCGAACGGGGCGTACGCTGGTGGCACGGTCTCGACGTGCGGGACGACGGCCCCCCGAACGACCCTTGGATGCGGATGGCGTGGCAGGTCCCCGACCTCGAGGCCGTCGTGACCCGGGACGGCTGGTACCGCATCCGCATGCGAGCCGGCGGATTCACGAGGAGTCCGCGAGAACCCGTTCGTGTCCAGCTCGACTACGCCGCTGGAACGCCCATTCAGGAGACGATCCTGTTCGAAGTGCCCCACGCACTCGACGAGCCCGACGTGGTCGAACGCACGGTCTTCCTCCGCCGCGGGCCGGACGGCGTGCAGCGGCGGCTCGACCCGTGGTGGAACCCGGACCGTGGGCTGGTCGCCGACACGCCCGAGCATCATCGGCACCTGGTGGCCACGATCGGTCTCGAGGAGCAGATCGAGGTGGCGACTCGCGACGGACGTCCGGAGAAGGAGGTGAACGCCCTCCGGGATCGCCTCCGCGAGAAGCGACGCGCCGCGGCCGCGTTCAAGGGACCTGTGCGAGAGTTCCGCGGTGATCTCACGAGAGCCCCGAAGCTGTTCGTCGACTGGATTCTCGTCGACGGACCGTATCCGTCCGGGGAGGCCGTCTACGAGCCGGACGTCCGGGCAACGCGTTTCGAGGCCGAGGCCGAACGGGGGAGGACACTCGGCATCCGGCCGGAGCGGGAGACCGAGGACAACCGGTTCGTCGTCGACCGCGAGCTGAAGGTGCGGTCCGGACCGCGTCGTCACGAGATCGGCGAGGACGGCGTCACGTTCCGACAGGGCGGCCCGACCTACGAGAAGGGGAACCCCTTCGGCCGGATCGGGACGGCCACGATCGACGACCTCGTCACCGAGGACGGCTACTACCGCGTCCGCGTGCGGGCCGGCGTCGACGCCGGCACCCGTGGCGAGCCGATCCGCCTGGCGGTCGCCTACAACTTCAAGACCCCACAGGAGACGGTCGTCGAGGTGCCCGTCAAGGCGTCGATCGACGAACCCGGTGTCGTCGAGACCACGCTCTTCCTCCGCCGCGGCGCTCCGGACCAGCGGCGGAAGATCACGCTGCTGTACAACGACGAGCGGAAGTACATCGTCTCGACACCGACGTTCAACCAGCTGTTCCAGGACACCATCGGCACGGTTGGCAAGATCCAGCGGGCCCGCACGGCGGGTGACAAGGCCGAGGTCGAACGGCTGACTAGGTTCCTCGCCGACGCCCGCCAGCGAGCCGCGGACTGGGACGGACCGGCGCGACACGTGAACCCGGAGTTCGCCGAGGCCGAGCCCCCGCTCTTCTTCCTCGACTGGATGGAGTTCGAGGGACCGGTGCAGGAACAGTGGCCGCCGAAGAGCCACCGAACGTTGTTGTTCGACGGCGACGAGCGGGCCGACCTCGCGTACGCGCGGGAGATCGTCGAGCGGTTCCTGCCGCGAGCCTACCGGCGGCCCGTCGCGAAGGACGAGGTCGACAGGGTCGTCGAGTTGATCGACGCCGAGCTCGACGCGGGACGTACGTTCCACGAGGCACTGCGAATCGGCCTCGCCCGCATCCTCGTCTCGCCCGGGTTCCTTTTCGTCCGGGAGCCGAGAGGGACCGCGGCGGACGGTCCGAGGCCGCTCGACGACTACGAGGTCGCCACGCGGCTGTCGTACTTCCTGTGGAGCACGATGCCCGACGACGAGCTGTTCGACCTCGCGAAGGCCGGCCGCCTCCGTGACCGCGACGTGCTGCGGAAACAGGTCGACAGGATGATCGCCGACCCGCGGTCGAACGAGTTCGTCGAGAACTTCGGCGGCCAGTGGCTGAACGTCCGGGAGTTCGGGTCGGTCATGCCGGCCGAGGAGTACCGGAACTACGACGCGGCCCTCGAGGAGTCGTCGAAGCGCGAGGCGCTCGCGTTCGTCGGCGAGGTGCTCTCGAAGGACCTGCCGATCACGACGTTCCTCGACTCCGACTTCGTGATGGTCGACGAGCGTCTTGCCCGGCACTACGGCATCGACGGGGTCGAGGGGAACGAGATTCGCCGGGTGGCGATCGGACCCGAGCACCACCGCGGCGGCGTGCTGGGAATGGCCGGGCTGCTGACGCTGCTGGCCGACGGCACGCGAACCCTGCCCGTCCGCCGGGCGAACTGGATCGTGTCGAACCTGTTCAACGACCCGCCACCACCACCACCGCCGAACGCCGGGGAGGTCCAGCCGAACACGGCGGGCGAGACGCTCACCGTACGCGAGCGTCTCGAACGGCACCGCGACGAACCGACGTGCGCGTCCTGCCACGCGACCCTCGACCCGTTCGGTCTCGCCCTCGAGAACTACGACGCCGTCGGCGCTTGGCGAACGAAGCAGAACGGCGAGGGCATCCGCGGACGGAACGCCCCGGACCTCGACGTCAGCGGCGCCCTGCCGAGCGGACGGACGTTCGACACGCTCGAGGAGTTCAAGGCGGCCCTGCTGGCCGAGAAGGACCGGTTCGAGCGGGCCTTCGCCGAGCGACTCCTGACGTACGCCCTCTGCCGGCCCGTCGGCTACGCCGACCGTGAGACCGTCGACGAGCTGACGGCCGTTCTCGCCGAGAACGACTCCCGCATCCAACCGCTGATCCACGCCATCGTGCTCAGCGAGCCCTTCCTGACGAAGTGACCGACATGTCCGAACACCGCATCACGCGTGACACACTCTCCCGCCGCACGCTGCTCCGCGGCGCGGCCGGGGTCTCGCTCGCCCTGCCGTGGCTGGAGGCGACCGCGGCGGCAGCGAGACCGGAGGCCGACACGGCGATTCCCGGGCGAGCCGTGTTCTGCATGTGGGGCCTCGGCATCAACGGCAGGGACTTCACGCCGAAGCAGGTCGGCCGCGACTACGAGACGACTCCGATCCTCGAGCCCCTGGAGAAGCACCGGGACGACTTCACCGTCGTCAGCGGGACGAAGCTCACGCACTCCGGCGGCCACGGCGGCGACCGCACGTTCCTCACCGGAACGAACACGCACGAGGCCGGCTCGAAGCTCCGCGTCTCCTGCGACCAGGAACTCGCCGCCGCGATCGGGAAGGAGACCCGTTACAAGTCGCTCGTCCTCGGGATCCGCCGCGGTACGGGGTTCGGCAACCCGCAGGACCACACGCTCTCGTGGAGTCGCAGCGGCACGCCGATCCCCGCGGAGAACCGGCCGCACGTGCTCTTCGACCGCCTGTTCCGACCCGACTCGCCCGACACGATCGCCCAGCGGGAGCGTGAGTTCACCCGCCGCGCGAGCGTGCTGGACTCCGTCCTCGAGGACGCGAGGGATCTCGACACGGCACTCGGCCAGGCGGACCGCCGAAAGCTCGACGAGTACCTCACCAGCATCCGCGACCTCGAAGCCGCGATGCAGGAGGACGAGGCGTGGCTGCACCGTCCGAAACCCGAGGTCGAGCCGATCGACTTCGGCTCCGACCAGGGACTCGACCCGCAGAAGTCCGGCCTCGACTACCGCCGCTACCAACGCCGGATGTTCGACGTGCTCGTGCTGGCCCTCCGCACCGACAGCACGCGGGTCGTCTCCTACATGCCCCGCATGGACAACAGCGACGGCACCGGGGCCTGGAAGTCCGAGGGCAACCCCTACGGCTACCACACCATGACCCACCACGGCGAGGACCCCGACAAGCTGAAGTGGTTCACCAGGTCCGACGTGCTGTACATGCAGGAGTGGGCCTACTTCCTGGAGAAGCTGAAGAGCGTCCCCGAAGGGGACGGCACGCTGCTCGACCACAGCCTCGTCGTCTACGGCAGCACGGGCGGAACGATCAACGCCCACAACAACCACCACCTGCCCGCCCTCCTCTGCGGCGGCAAGGCCCTCGGCGTCAAGCACCAAGGGCACCTCGTCCAGGAGGACGCCTACCTCGGCAACCTGTGGCAGACGATGTTCCACGTGCTCGGCGTCCCGGTCCCGGAGAACTTCCAAGGTGGCGAAGCCGACGGAATCGTGACCGACCTCGTGTAGCCGAGCGACGGCCAGAGCCCCCGTTCGCGATTCGTTGCGTTTCCGCCGACGGCGGCGTACCTTCCACCCCTTCGGCCGGAGTGGCGGAATTGGCAGACGCGCCGGATTCAAAATCCGGTTGGGGTAATTCCCAGTGTGGGTTCGAGTCCCACCTTCGGCACTGGTCAGCGACGGCTCCACACGAGGCGTTGCCCCCTTTTCTCGCGGCGCCTTCGGCAGCCGAGCCCCCGATCTCCCGAGGTTCGTGTTTCGGCACCGTCACGTTCGAAGAGGCGCGGGCACCGGAGCTACGTCGCGTGCGGACGACGGCCGTCGTCTTTCCGGTAATCTCGGCCCAACGGCCGTGACGAAGAACTTCGTATTGGGCTACACTGATCAGTCGAGCGGCGGTCGGACGCGGACCGCCGGGAGAGTCTCCTCGCGAGGAAGATGAGATGCTGAGCATTCTCGGCCGAAGGGATCGCCGGTCCGACTTCTGCGACGGATTCTCCCGTCGAGGATTCCTGCAGGTCGGCGGGGCCGCGATGGGGGGCCTCGCCCTCTCCGACCTGCTCGCCCTCGAGGCCGGGGCGGGAATCGGCAGTTCGACGAAGGCGATCATCAACGTCTACCTGCCCGGTGGCCCCTCGCACCTCGACACGTGGGACCTCAAACCGGAGTCACCGAGCGAGATTCGGGGCGAGTTCGCACCGATCGACACGAACGTCCCCGGCATCCAGATCTGCGAGTTGTTCCCCAAGCTCGCCCAGATGATGGACAAGCTGGTCCTCGTCCGTTCGCTGGCCGACAGCGACGGTCGCCACGACTGCTACCAGTGCATGACGGGCCACAAGTTCGGCGAACGGGCCCCGAGCGGCGGTTGGCCGTCGGCCGGGGCCTGGGTGTCACGACTCGCGGGTGCGGCGGACGAGTCCGTTCCGGCGAACCTCGCCCTGATGTACCCCACCGGGAACCGCACCTGGGGCGAACCGGGCACGTCCGGCTTCCTGCCCGCCCAGCACGACCCGTTCAACGTCGTCGGCCGCAAGCCGGGCGAGAAGTCGGACAACATGGTCCTCAAGGGGATCACCCTGGAACGCCTGAAGGACCGGGACCGGTTGCGGTCGACGTTCGACCGGTTCCGCCGCGACGCCGACGCCTCCGGCTCGATGGACGGGATGGACGCCAAGATGCAGCAGGCGATCGGCATCCTCACCGACAGCAAGCTCGGGGAGGCGCTCGACCTCTCACTCGAGGACCCGAAGACCCTTGCCCGCTACGGCAAGAGCGACCCGAAGTTCCAGCGGGACGGGGCGCCGAAGATGGTCGAGAACTTCTGCATCGCCCGCCGGCTCGTCGAGGCGGGGGCCCGGTACGTGGCCCTCAACTACAGCCGCTGGGATTGGCACGGCGGGGACGGGATGAACTTCCCCCGCTCCCGCCAGGAGTTCCCGCTGCTGGACCAGGCCCTCTCCGCACTCGTCACCGACCTGCACGAACGCGGTTTGAGCGACGACGTCTCCGTCGTCATGTGGGGCGAGTTCGGCCGCACGCCCAAGATCAACGCGAAGAACAGCCGTGACCACTGGCCGCGTGCGAACGCCTGTGTGATCGCCGGCGGCGGACTGCGGACGGGCCAGGTGATCGGCGCGACGAACCGCTACGGCGAGGAGCCGGTCCGACGGCCGGTGAAGTTCCAAGAGGTGTTCGCCACGCTCTACAACCAGATGGGGCTGGACGCCCACGCCGACCGTGTCTTCGACGGCAACGGAACTCCGCGGTACCCGGTCGATCCGGGTATCGAACCGCTGCGGGAGTTGATCTAGCTTTCCGACGCGGTCCACCCGCTCCCGAGTCGGCCCGCACCGCCGGAAATCTCCCATCGCCAAGACCAGCGACGTCTCCAGCGCCTCGTCGGCCGCGTCCTCCTCGACGAACGTCGTCGTCGTCGGGGCCGGGATCGTCGGTCTGGCCCACGCTTGGGCAGCGGCTCGCACGGGCTGTCGCGTCGTCGTCCTCGAACGGAGCCCGCGGGCGGTCGGGGCGTCGGTCCGAAACTTCGGAATGGTCTGGCCGATCGGGCAGCCGGCCGGCGAACGGTACGAGACGGCCCTCCGCAGCCGAGAGCTCTGGATGGAGTTCGCCGCCGGTTCGGGACTCCCGGTCCGGGAGTGCGGCTCGATTCACGTCGCGCGTCGAGAAGACGAGTTCGCCGTCGTCGAGGAGTTCGCGGGGCAAGCCGAGAGGCTTGGCTACCAGGGAAGTTCCCTGCTCACTGGCGACGAGGTCCGGGCGCGCACGCCGGCCGCTCGGGAGGACGGACTGCTGGGAGGGCTGTGGAGCGGGACCGAGTTGTGCGTCGATCCACGCGAGGTCCTGCGGGTCCTGCCCGCCTGGCTGTCGGAGAAGTACGGGATCGACGTGCGGTTCGGCACGGCCGTCGTGGCAGCGGATGCAGAGGGCGTCGTCACCGCGCGCGGTGAACGCATCGCGTCGGACGTCGTTCTCGTCTGCACCGGAAGCGACTTCGAGAGCCTGTTCCCCGAGACGTACGCGACATCGGGACTGCAGCGGTGCAAGCTGCAGATGTTCCGGACCCGGCCCCAGCCCGGGAACTGGCGGATCGGCCCGCACGTCGCGAGCGGGCTCACGCTTCGCCACTACGAGAACTTCGCCGTCTGCCCGTCGCTCCTGCGACTCCGCGAGCGGATCGCCGCGGAGAACCCGCTGCTGGACCGGTACGGCATCCACGTGATGGCGGCACAGAACGACCTCGGCGAGGTCGTGCTGGGGGACTCCCACGTTTACGACGACGTGTTCGCTCCGGGGGAAGACGCGGAGATCGAGTCGCTGGTGCTCGCCGAGTTGCGGGAACTCCTCGACTTGCCCGACTGGCGGCTCTCCGAACGCTGGCACGGTGTCTACGCGAAGAACCCGGGAGCCGCGAGCTTCACCGCGGAGCCCGCGCCGGGCGTCCACGTGACCACCGGGCTCGGCGGTGCCGGCATGACGATGTCGTTCGGGGTCGCCGAGCGACGAGTCCACGACATCCTCGGGTGAGTCCGCTGCCAGCCGGACGGTCCCGCGAACACGGGTCGGTCCACCTGTCTCGCGACCGTCTCAAGGAGCGCTGCCGCCCTGCTCGACGAGCGACGAGCGGACGGCCGGTTCGAAGTCGTCGAGAGTCGGCGTTGCGAGGCCGGGCACCTTCGCCTCGTCGTCCCAACGTCGTAGTGCCACCGCCGCCTCGGCATGGGGCGACGCCTCGAATGCCGCGACCTCTCCCGCGTCCATCGCCCCGCCCTGGAGTTCGAGACTCGCGAGGGAGGGCCCGCTGAGCCGGTCGCGATACCCGGCGTCCGTCGCCACGAGGTAGCGTTTCGCCTCGACGTGCAGGCGAACCGGCTCGACGACGCCGGGGCCGAAGTGGGCTGACAACCACGGGACCGCGGCCGCCTCGTGTCGGTCGTCGATTCCGTCGTCCGGGGCGTGGTCCGGCAGGTCGTGCAACAGGTGGCCGACGTCGTGCAGCAGTGCCGCCGTCACGAGTTCCTCGCCGGCCCCGCTCCTTTGGGCGAGCATCGCCGTTTGCAGAGCGTGCTCGGCCTGGGTGACCGCCTCCCCCCCGTAGTTGCTGCTCCCGCGGACGCGGAGCGGCGCGAGAAGACGGCGTACGATCGCCTCTTCTCGCGACCTCGCGTCCTCGTCCCGACCACTCGGGTTCTCGGCCATTGCCACTGCTCCTATTCAGAAGTTTCGGTCGTCGAACTCCCAGTGCACGTTGGCAGAACACTGCGGCTCGATCAACACGATCCGGTTGCCGCGGCGGTCGCTCGTGCCCGAGGACACGGCTTCTGCCCTCCGGCCGGGGATCGAGTCGCGCTGCCATCACGAGGTTGAGTTCGTGGGGACGGGATCGGAGGCCGCGAGCGGCTCGGTTGTGGCGGTGACCGCACCGCGGACTCGTTCGTGCTGGGTGAAGTACCAGCGGGCCGCCACGAGGCAGGCGAGTGAGACGACGCAGGCCACGACGCACGCGGTGACGAAGAAGCCGGTCACGTCCTCGGGAGGGGCGAAGAGACGCCGGCCGAGCATGACGCACACGTAGGCGAGGTAGCCCATCGCGTCGGCGAGGTACATCAGGAACCCGAGGTTGCCCCGCTCGCGGGTCATCGCGAGCAGCCGCTCGAACACCGTGGTGTGGATGGCGACGTAGGGGAGGTAGAGCCCCAGCCCGACGAGGACCATGAACGGGAACGCGCCGACCACTCCGGCGGCGTGTGCCGCGAGCGTCCCGGCCAGCAGCAGCAGTCCGAGACCGCAGGTGACGAGCGAGACGTCGAACGCACGGCGGTTGTCGCGAAGACAGACCGCCAGACCGTTCACGAGGACGACGCCGATCGCCACCCACAGCTCCGACCGGGCGAACGTGCTCGGCTTCGCCGGTTCGCCGAGGCCCCGCCAGAGTTCCGGGGCGAAGTCGGCCCGAATGCTGCGAACGACGGTGACCAGGAGATAGACGGCCACGATCAACGACAGCCCGACGGCGTTGCGACGGAACAGCGTCCACCGTTCGGCCCCGGTCATGACGGTCCGCTCCGAGCGTGCCGCCACGTCGGCCGAACCTGGCGGCCGAGTCCGAGAGAGCACTCCGACGCAGACGCACAACGGCAGGGCGAACACGGCCCCCGCGCAGAAGGGCATCCAGTCCTCCGTGACTCCCCGTTGCAGCAACCAGGCGCCGACGGCCTTCGTCACGCCGTCCGCGAGAATGAAGCTGGTGCAGAGCCCGGCCACGAGCGCTTCCGTGAGCCGGCGTCCCTCGAGGAATCCGAGAACCAGCCCGAAGACCATGCCGAGGGCGAGGCCGTTTGCGAACAACCCGAGGCCGTTCCACGGCCGTGGCAGAACTCCGAAGGCGAGCAGCCCGGCCCACGACACGCCGATCAACAAGAGAATCCCGATCCCTCGCCTGTGCGGCGGGGTCTCCGAGACCACCTTGATGCCGAGGAACTTCGACAGCATGTACCCGCCGACCTGCGTCACCACCAGGACCGTCTTGAAGTCGATGCCCCAGTAGACGGCGTCCGCGTAGTCCGCGGAGGTGAACGGCTTGCGAAAGCCGTACATGCAGAAGTAGGTGCCGAACGCCGCGGCCACCGCCCACACGGGGCCCAGCCCCCTCGTCGGCTTGACGTCATCAGAGTTCATGACGAGGTCTCGAGGAACGAGTCGGGGCGATCGGGGAACGGCTCGGGCGCCGCGGTGGAGTTCGTGTACGCTCGACGTGGGGGTTCACGGCAGGTTGACGACCTCGCCGTTCGACCGGGAACCGATCGCTCGCCAGAGGTCGATGTTGACGTTGTCCGAGTAGAACTTCACCGAGCCGTCTCCCAGGCAGAAGTTCGCCCCGCCGGTGTGGAAGCTCCCGAAGGCGAGCTCCGCCTCGGCGTTGCCGGCCTTCGTGTTCACGGGATGGAAGGTCGATCCGAGCGCCTCGGAGAAGTCGCCGCCGTTGCCTGCGTCGATGCTGTCACTGAAGAACAGGAACCGGTCACAGATGGTACACCGCGGGTCGTCGACGTGCTGGTGGTAGGCCTCGCCGACCATCAGCGTCTGCGTCAGCCCGTCGGTGACGTCGCGAAAGCGGAAGACCTGCCCGGCGGGGGAACTCGAGTTCATGGCGACAGCGTTGAACAGTCCGTTCGAGTCGGCCATGCCGTTCGCGCCGAGCCCGTCGTTCTGTGCGTCCCCGCCGGCGTTCCCGAGGTAACTCGACACGGCCCGGTTCGCGAGCCCGTTGGTCGTCCGGGAGTCACGGGCGCCGCCCGGCTGCGACGGGCACCGGAAGGTGGCGACCGGTGTGGTCGAGACCTGTTGGATGGATCGACTCCGCGCGTCGGTGCAGCTCGCCGAGACGGCACAGCCGCTGTCGTTGAACGGAGTCGGCATCGTGTCGAACAGACTGGTCTGTTCGACCTGTGGGAGGATCGCGAGCGTCCACGTGTGCCCCCAGGCGGCGTGCGCGCCGATGGGCAGCGTCCCGTGCACGTCGTGGTAGTTGTGGAGCGCGACGCCGAGCTGCTTCAGGTTGTTCTTGCAGGACGACCGCCGGGCTGCCTCCCGCGCCTGCTGAACGGCAGGAAGCAGCAGCGCGATCAGGATGGCGATGATCGCGATCACGACGAGGAGTTCGATGAGCGTGAAGCCCGTTCGGGCGTGACCGTTCGACTTGTTCGCGGGGAGCAAGTTCGACTCGCTTTCTTGGCGTCTCGGGGGCCGGGGGAACTCAGGCGTCGTCGCCCGCGGGGGTCGGTGCGTGTGTCTCACCGTCTTCGGACTCGGACTCGGACGTGGTGGGTGGGGACGGCTCGGCAACGTCCACGGGCTGAGAGCATCCGAACGCCGACGACAGGAGAATGACGAGAGGCAAGAGGTGTTTCGGCACGAAGGTGTCTCTGCGGTTGGATGTTGAGCGGACGACGAGGTCATGAGTCGAACCGAGATCACGCTGGCGCCGGACCACCGTGGTCGATGGCACGGGACCTCACTCGCCGGGCAAGTCCCCACGCGCCCCCCCGACCGTCTTCTCGACGTTCTCGGCGGACGTGGTGGTCGCCGACGACGACGCGGTTGACCGGGGGTCGCTGGAGGCGTTCCCCCATGGTTGGCTCGCATGGTTCGATCGACGGTTCCGAGTGTTGCGTTGTCGCTCGCCGTCGTCGACGTCATGCTGCGCGGAAGAACGTGCGCCATGCACGGCCCCTTCACACTTCCTTCGGAGAGTCGTTTAGTGCGTGAACGCGAGCACCGATGGCCGGCTGGTCCCGTGTGGCCCCGGGAGCCACGGGAGATCGCACTCCTGATTCAGACGTCGAACGAGTGGAGTCGTGCGGTGCTCCGGGGCATTGCGCGGTTCGCCAAGGAGCGTGGCGGATGGACGTTCCACCTCGAGCCGGGCGGGTTCGTCGACGAGCTCGTGTTGCCCCGCAACTGGACGGGAGACGGGGCCGTCGTCCGTCTCACCGACGAACGACTGGCGCGGGCACTGCGTTCCCGTCGGCTGCCGGCCGTCAACGTCTCCTGGCTGCGACGCCACTCGAAGCGGATTCCGAAGGTCGTCGCCGACGAGGCCGCCTGTGCGACGATGGCCGCGGAGCACTTTCTCGAGAAGCGGTTCCGCCACTTCGGCTACGTCGGGCCGGTGCGGTCCCTCCCCTACTCGGACACGGTCGAGCGGACGTACGTCGCACGACTCCGCGAGGCGGGTCACGACTGCGACGTCTTCCGCAGCACCACGTCCGACGTGCGGCCGAACATCGCCTCGCTGCGGCGGGAGCTGACCGACTGGATGCGAGACCGGGCCACACCGACCGGGATCACCGTCTGGAACGGCGAGTGGGGACGCCTGTTGACGACCGTCTGTTCCGAACTCGGGATCTCGATCCCGCACGACGTCGCTGTACTCGTGGTCGAGCCCGACCCGCTCATGTCGGCGCTCTCCCCGGTCCCGCTGTCGCAGATCGACCGCAACGGCGAGCGGGTCGGGTTCGTCGCCGTCGAGTGGCTCGAACGGCTGATGCTCGGCTTCCCCGCCCCGGAGGAGCCGGTTCTCGTACCGCCGCTCCGCGTGTTGGAGGCCCAGTCGACCGACGTGCTCGCCGTCGAGGACGAGATCGTCCGCGACGCCCTCGCCCTCGTACGCAGACGACTCCGCGGGCCGCTCTCCGTCGCGGACCTCGAACGGGAACTCGCCGTCTCCCGACGCGTCCTCGAGCACCGGTTCCAACGATCCCTCGGTCACACGCCGGCCGTCGCGATCCGACGGATGAAGCTGGAACTGGGTTGCGACCTGTTGTTGACGACGGCCCTCACGATCGAGGAGATCGCCCACCAGCTCGGGTACGACCAGACGGCGACGTTCGTCCGGACGTTTCGCAACGCCTACGACACGACTCCCGGGCGGTACCGGAGGGCCAACGCCAGGACGTGAGTCGACACCGTGCATGGCGCACGTTCTTCTGCGGACCGTGCCGTCGACGGGGCGGGTTCCGACCTGCACAATCCGGACGTCGAGAGTCACCTGCCACCACACGGAGCAGCATCGTGAGCGATTTCCCCGTCGAAGCCGTCGTCCTGGACTGGGCCGGCACCACGATCGACCACGGCAGCCGTGCCCCGGTCGAGGTGTTCCGCGAGGTCTTCCGTCGCGAGGGCGTCGCGGTGACCGAGGAGGAGGCCCGTGCCCCCATGGGGCTCGCGAAGCGCAACCACATCGCCGCCGTGCTCGAGATGCCGCGGGTGGCGGCGGAGTGGGAGGCGGTGAAGGGGACGCCCCACGCGTCGGCCGACGTCGACCGGATGTACGCCTCGTTCCTGCCGTTGCAGAAGGAGATCCTCGGTCGGCACGTCGAGCTGGTCCCCGGTGTCGTCGAGGCGATCGCCGAGTGCCGCCGCCGCGGACTTCGCATCGGCTCGAGCACCGGCTACACCCGCGAGCTGATGGACGTCGTCGAACCGCTCGCCGCCGCGGCCGGCTACGCGCCCGACGTCGTCGTCTGTGCCGACGAGGTCCCGCAGGGTCGTCCGGCACCGGACATGATCGAGCGGAACGCCGAACTGCTCGGTCTGGCGTCGACGCGAGGCGTCCTCAAGGTGGACGACACGATCGTCGGGATCGAGGCCGGGCGACGTGCCGGGTGTCCGACCGTCGGGGTCTGTCGGACGGGCAACGCCCTCGGCTTGAGTCTCGAGGAGGTCTCGGCACTACCCGTCGACGAGCTGGCGGACCGACTCGCGGCGATCCACCGCGCGTTCCGCGAGGCGGGGGCGGACTTCGTCGTCGACGACCTCACGGAACTGCCCGTCGTCCTGGACGCTCTCGCAGCGCGGACGGCCGCCGCCTCCGCAGACTGACGGCCACGCGACCGGAACGCCCACGTCCCTCCCGGAGCCTGCGATGCTCTCCCGCCGCGACTTCAACTCCTCCCTCGCCGCCGGACTGGCCGCCGCCTCGCTCGGTGCGACGAAGCCGCCCGGTCGGTCGTCGCTCGTCGGCCCGATGGTGGGCCACGTGTCCGACACCGAAGCCGTTCTCTGGTGTCGCCCGTCGACGCCCGAACGGGTCGAGGTCGTCGTGCAGGCGCCGGACGGCACCGCTCGCCGTGCGACCGCCGTGGCGACGACGCAGAACGACCTGTGCGTGACCTGGAGGCTCGACCGCCTGCAACCCTCCACCCGTTACGTCTACCGCGTGCTCGGCGAGCAAGGAGCCGTCCTCGCCGAGGGAGACGACCTGCACTTCGACACGGCCCCCGGCGACGACGGTCCGAACCGCGCGACGCTCGCCTTCGGGTCGTGTGCGGACACGGAACCGCTCGTGTTGTGGCGGCAGATCGACGAGAGTGGCGTCGACGGGCTCGTCCTCTTGGGGGACACACCGTACATCGACTCCACGAACCTCGCCGTCGCCCGCGAGAAGCACCGCGCCTTCCTCTCGGTGCCGGAGTTGGCCGCGCTCGTCCGCCACACGCCGACCTGGGGGACGTGGGACGACCACGACTTCGGCCGCAACGACTCCGACGGACGCCTGAAGGGCAAAGAGAACACACGACGGGCGTTCGTCGAGTACCGAGCCCTCCGCGAGCACGGGCACCGCGACGAGGGCGTCTACACGAGCTTCCGCCGCGGGCCAGTCGAGGTCTTCCTGCTCGACACCCGCTGGTTCGCGCGGACGGCACCGTCCCCCGTCGCCCCCGACAAGCCGACGCTCCTCGGCGAGCGGCAGTGGGACTGGCTCCGGAGTGGCCTGGCGAACTCCACGGCCCCCTTCAAGATCGTGGCCTGCGGCATGATCTGGGACGACAAGCAGAACACCGAGTCCGACGACTGGGGGACCTACGCCCACGAGCGCGAGGCCCTGTTCGACTTCGTCGGCGAGAGAGGAGTCGAAGGGGTCGTTCTGGTCGGCGGGGACATCCACTGCTCGCGGTGGTTGAGGTACGACACGACGAGGCAGGTCGGCTATCCGGTCGACCAGTTCATCGTCTCGCCGATTCACGACCGGACGATTCCGAAGTTGAACGTGAAGCACCCCGACCTCGTCCGCGGCGAGGCGATCCCACACGTCTGGCTGCGAGTCGAGGTCGATGCGACCGGCGAGACGCCGACGTTGCACGCGGAGTGGCGACAGATGAACGGCCGGGAGATGTGGGACGTCCGCCTGACCGCCGACGAACTGAGCCGCGAGAAACGGGCCCAGTGACGTGGCAACGTCCGAGACCACCTTCGACAAGAGCGTCTCGCTGGGCGAGGGAGCGCTGACGGTCCTTCCCGAGGTCCTCGCCGAACTGTCCGTGCTCGACCTGTTCCTCGTCCTCGACGAAGGAGCGATCCAGGGTGCGGGCGTCGAGGACCAACTCGCGTCGCTGCTGGAACCGTTCGAGGTCACCACGTTCTCGCAGTTCGCACCGAACCCGAAGCTCGAGGACGTCGAGCGTGGAGTGGCCGCGTTCTGCGCGGCGAAGGCCGAGGCGGTCGTCGCCTTCGGAGGGGGAACGGCGATCGACGTCGGGAAGATGATCGCCGCGACCGCCGCCGACCCCGGGGAGGCCCGAGCGGTCGCCACCGGTCGAACCGGCATTGCAGGCAACGTGCCGCCGCTCGTGGTGATGCCTACGACCGCGGGAACGGGAAGCGAGGCAACGCACTTCGCCGTCGTCTACGTCGACGGGCGAAAGCACTCGGTCGCGGACGAGCGTCTCCTGCCGACCCACGCGATCGTCGATCCGGCACTGACCCGTTCGCTCCCTCCGAGACTGACGGCCGCCTGTGGTCTCGACGCGTTCTGCCAGGCCGTCGAGTCGATCTGGTCAGTCAACGCGACAGCGACCTCGCTGGCCGACGCCACCGAGGCCGCCCGACTCGCCTTCGGGCATCTCGCTCGAGCGGTGCACTCGCCGACGCCCGCGACACGACTGGCGATGTGCCGGGCCGCCCATCTTGCGGGCCGGGCCATCAACGTCACGAAGACGACGCTGTGTCACGCACTCTCCTACCCGATCACGTCTCGGTGGGGCGTTCCTCACGGGGAGGCGGTCGCAGTGACGTTGGCCCCCACGCTGCGATTCAACGCCGACGTGAGCGCGTCCGACTGCGTCGATCCGCGCGGACCGGAGCAAGTCCGCGAGCGCGTGTCCCGGGTCGTTGAGGTGCTGGGGGCGGACTCGGTCGACGGCGCGTGCCGGGCGATCGAGCAACTCGTTCGCGAGGTCGGAGCCCCGGTGACGGCGCGCGATGAGGGACTCCGGTCGGGTGACGACGTCCACGCCGTCGTGGATGCCGTCGATTCCGGGCGGCTGTCGAACAATCCTCGCCGGCCCACTCGTGCCGACCTCATCGCCATTCTCTCCGGAGAGCAGTCCGGTTGATTTCCCGGTTGACCGGGACGGAAACGGTCGAGCCACGAATCGACGCCGCCGCCCTGCTCTCGGCTCAGGTCTCGGACGCAGTCAACAGCCGGCGGCAGCAGTCGGCCCCACGAAGGCCGTTCTCCTCAAGGAAGTCGACGAAGAAGCCGAAGCGGTCTTCGGCGAGGGCCGCTTGACGGAGTTCGGCCGCGACCGTGTCGGTCAGGGTCAGCATCTCGACCGCTTCCCGCAGCAGCGTTCGACACACGGCCCCGACCTCGTCGTGTGTCACGTGCAGGAGTCGAGGCAGTTCCGAGGTCGCGAAGCTGCTGACGATCTCCGAGGAGACCGTCGAATCACCCAGCGCGAGAACGACCCGTGCCACCGTTCGCTGCCGCACCATGGAGGCTCGGTACAACGTCCCGAGGTCCGTACTCGAGCAGACGTAGGGCCCGGTTGGCACGAAGACGAGGGGGACCGAGGCGTCGACGCCCTCCGCGAGCTCGGCGACGACCCGGGAGTCCGAGCCGGCTCGCATCACGAGCACGGGCACTCCGAGCGGACCACCGGCCATTTCGACGAAACACGCGGCGCCAGACATCGCGGTTCAACGCTCCGAGGAGTTCGTGTGGACGGTCAGCCCGGTGAGATCGCGAGGCTCGCCGCGGGTCAGGCGGCTGACGGCGAGGGCGACGAGCACGCAGGTGGCGAAGCCGATCGCCCCGTGGAGGAACCCGTTCACCTGGGTCGTCCACCGGACGGGGGCCGTGAGCAGCGTACCGCCGACGAGCCCGACGCACGCCCCGGTGGTGTGCGTCCGGGTGGTGAACACGGCCACCGCGAACAAGCCGGCCAGCGCACCGCCGAACAGCCCGACGACGCCCATGTAGGCGTCCAAGAGGTACTCGATCTCCGACTTGGCGAGCGCCACCGCGACCCCGGTGCCGACGACCCCGAGTAGGACGGTGAGCCAGCGGGCCAGTCGAAGGCGGCTCGCGGGGTTCGCCTGTTCGGCCTTCCGGCCGCTCTGCCCCCCTGGTTCGACGAA
The DNA here is from genome assembly GCA_028284885.1 of Planctomycetaceae bacterium. Classification (GTDB taxonomy): domain Bacteria; phylum Planctomycetota; class Planctomycetia; order Planctomycetales; family Planctomycetaceae; genus JANQQW01. The sequence continues at coordinate 1,023 of JANQQW010000258.1, read as the reverse complement.
GTCGTTCACGATCGCCGTCGCAACGCTGTTCATGCTGCTGTCGAGCGACGACATCGCCGCGGCGAAGACTCCGGCGATCACCAGTCCGGCCACACCGGGCGGAAGTTGTGTGACGACGAACCACGGAACGACCCAGTCGAGTTTCTGCGGCCGGACGGCCTCCGGGTTCGTCGCGTAGAAGACGTAGAGCGCCGTTCCGAAGCCGAAGAAGGCCAACGCCGTCGGGACCGTCATCCAGAAGTTGAGCCACAGGCTCCGCGCGGCCGACGCCTCGTCCGGCGTCGTCATGTACCTCTGGACGACGGTCTGGTCCGACGTGTACGGGGCGAGGGCGAGGAACAGCCCGCCGACGACCATCAACCACAGGGCGTTGCGTCCCAGCCAGGGGGGGACGGCGATCCGCGTATCGACCGCCGGACGTTCCGAGCGAGTCGCCGAGGCGGGCGAAGGCAACGACTTGTCCTCCGGCGGCCGACTCGTGTCCTCGACGACCTCGAACTTGCCCGCCGCGTGGGCGACGCGGAGAAACTCCCCCGGACCGCCGACGGTCGTGACGATCGTCCCCACGGACAGGAGCACCCCGCCGACGAGCACGACGACCTGCACGACGTCGGTCCAGATCACGGCCTCGATGCCCCCCATCACCGTGTACGCCGTCGCCAACGCGCCCATCAGCACGATGCACAGCACCACGTCGAGCCCCGTCACGGTCGCGAGCGCAATCGACGGGAGGTAGAGCACGATTCCCATCCGGCCGAGCTGGAAGAGCACGAACAGCCCGCTCGCCACCTGTCGAACCGAACGATCGAACCGGCGTTCGAGGTACTCGTACGCCGTCGACACGCCCGTGCGGCGGAAGAATGGGAGGTAACACAGCGCGACGACCGGCAGGACCACGGCGATCGCGAGGTTGAGCGTGATGCGGACCCAGTCGTCGCCGTACGCGGTCGCCGGGATCGCCATGAAAGTGATGGCCGAGAGCTGCGTGCCGAAGATCGAGAGCCCGGCTGCCCACCACGGGAT
>JANQQW010000250.1 GCA_028284885.1 Planctomycetaceae bacterium | reverse complement strand
GAATGTGGTCGAGCCAAACCTGCACCGGCATCGGGCTCCGCATGAAACAAGCAGACGCGGGACTGGCGACGACGGTGAGCAGCAGCAGGGCCGGGAGTGAGGCGCGTTTCAACATGGTTCCGGTTCCGTTTTCGGTGATCGCGGACGGCGTGCGGTTCAGCGGCCGTCGATGTTCTCGAACGTTCCGCGGCCGAGGTCGGCCGCTTCCTTCCACTTGTTTCGTTCCGCCTCGGCTCGGGGGCCGACGTGCAGGGTGTTGAGCATGATGGGGGCCCGGACGACATCGCCGCTCCGCGTCTCCACGGTGCGGTTGGGCAGGCCGCGGGCGACGTCGGTTCCCTTCCTGCTGTGCGGCGTGCCCCGGCCACCGGTGCGGGTCGTCTGGTCGAAGCTCTCGTTGCCGACGATCAGGATGATCCGCAGGTCGTTGGTGACGGTGGACCACGCGGGATCGTCGGCGACGAGCGTCAGGGCGTGCCCGCACGGTTCCTGGCCGCCGGACAGGTTCTCGTTCGCGTAGACCTCGTTCAGCTTCTCGGTGAACTCCTCCGGGCGACTGGTGAACTCGAGCACCTCCCGCACACCGCCGGCTCCGTAGGTGTGCAGGGCGAGCTCGGCGCGACTCCCCGGGGCGTTCATCGCCTCGAGGACGGCCGCGTTGACCCGCTCCCGCGCCCGGTCGACGTAGCCCCGGACCCTGCGGCTGACGTCCACCACGACCGCGATCTGCACCTTCTCCGACTGGGCTTGGCCCACGGTCGGCAGGGCGACGGCGAGCAGCGTGGCGAGTGCGGTCGTCGGGAGGACTCGGTTCACGATTTCACTCTCCGAACTTGTAGTTCTTGCGGCCGGCCTGGTCGCGGATCGACTTCAGCACCGCCTCGTCGAGCGACGCCTTGCCCTCCGCCTCGGCCTGTTTCTTCCGTTCCGCGGCGATGTAGTCCCGCCGCTGCTTGTCGAGCTGGGAGATCTCCTTCTGGATCCGCTCCCGCTCGGCCTGCTTCTCGGCGATGTACTTCTTGCGGCCCTCGGCATCCAGCTTCTTCAGTTCCTCGGGAAGCTCCTCGTCCTTCAGCTCGGACAGCTTGACCGACTTGTCGGCGAGGGCGTCCACGAGGTCGCGGCCTCCACGATACTGCTTCTTCCCCTTGAATGCGGCGCGGGTGGCGACCCCACCGAGGCCACCGCCGGCGGCCTTCTCGTCCGCCTCCAGCTGTCGCCGCTTGGCCGCCTCGCGGTCCGCCTTCCGTCCGTATTGAACGTAGGTGCGGTTCACCTCGGCACCGAGCTTGGCGAGCTTCTCGTCGAAGGGGGTCTTGATCGCAGCGACCTTCTGGTTCTGGTCGATGACGTTGAACGACCCGTCGGCGAGCTTCGCCCCATCCGCCCACATCGTGTTCACGCCCTCGGCCTCGGGGCCGCAGAAGATGGTGTTCACGACGATGCCCCGCTTGATGGCGGCGGGGACCGTCTCCTTGTAGTCGACCGGGCCCTGCGTGAAGGCCTCGTTGCCGCAGACGAAGATCAGCTTGAGATCCTCGTCCCGGTCGCTCCACTTCAGTCCGTCGGTGGCGGAGCGGACGACCCAGCCGCAGTACTCGTCGCCGCCGTTGGTCTTCAGGGCGAAGAGTTCCTCGGAGACCTTGTCGAGGTCGTCGGTCAGCGGGGTGATCTGGCGGAGGTAGCCCTCTTCCTTCTTCAGGCTGCTCTTGCCGTACTCGTAGAGGGCGACTTCGAGGGCCGGTGACTTGCCGTCCCGCTTGGCGGTCGCGAGCTCGTTCACGATCTTCCACAGCTGTGTCCGGGCCTGGTTGATCAGGCCGTCCATGCTGCCGGAGGTGTCGAGCAGGATGGCGAGTTGGACCTTCGGGTGGGCCTCGGCGGCGGACTCCTCCTGGGCGACGGTCCCGCGGGCTGTGGCGAGGACGAGTGATCCGACCAACAGGGTAGCCAGCGTGCGGCGAAGGGCCATCGGGCGACTCCTCTTCGGGGTTCGACGAGAAACGGCTCCCAGTGGGACGTTCCCTGGGCGACGGAAGTTCCCGACGGGACGGTTCTGTGGCCGAAAACGGCGAGATCGGGCGGGCGAACGCCCCATGTCGTCGAGGTTTGCACGCGATTTCACGCCACACTAAGCTCGCCGACCGCCTTCCGCACTACCAGGTTTCGCCCCATGCGACCTTCGCCGAACCGAACGAACCGCCTGCGTCGATCGCCCCGGACCCAACCGGGGGGGCCGCCGCCGTTGCCGCCGCACGAGCCGTGGGAGCTGGCGATCTGCGGCGAGCTGAGCGACAAGCAGCCGGACCTCGTGACGCGGCTGCTGGAGGTCCCGCCACGGAGCGAGGGGACGATCTTCTTCGACTCCTGCGGCGGCAGCGCGTACGTCGGGCTGGGGCTCGCCTCGATGATCCGGCTCCGCGGCCTGAAGGCGATGGCAGTCGTCGCGGGCGAGTGCTCCTCCGCCGCCATCCTGCCGTTCGCCGCGTGCACGGAGCGGTACGTCACGCCCCACAGCACGCTGCTGTTCCACCCCATCCGCTGGTCCAGCGAAGAAGAGGTTCGGCTGGAGGAGGCGGCCGAGTGGGCCCGGCACTTCCAAGTGCTGGAGAAGGACCTCGACACGCTCCTCTCCAAGCTGTTCGACTTCCCGTTGGACACGCTCGAGGCGTGGACGCGGCCGGGCAAGTTCGTCACCGGGGCGGAGATCGCCGAGGCCGGGCTGGCGACGCTCGTCGATCTGTTCTCGGGCGACGTCTGGAAGCAGATCGAGGCGGCTCGCGAGCAGCCCGCCGAGGCGTGAGGACGCCCTTAGTCCGTTTCGGCAGAACCACTCCGCGAAGGGGATCGCCTCACGAGGCTTCTTCGTTCGCCTGCTCGGCAGCGCGACGTGCACGGAGTTTCTCGAACCGGGCCTGCCGTCGAGCTTCGCGCTTGCTCGCCCTCTCCGCAGCCGCTGCCGAGACGTCGCGCGGCGGAGTCCGTGCAACGGTCGTCGGCTGATCGATCGCCTGTTGCATGCGACCGTGCTGCATCATCAGCCGTTGCTGCATTTGCATCTGGCCGACCCGCTGCTGCACGGCCATTCTCTGCTGCATCGCCGCGAGCGTCTGAAGGTTCTGGAGACCTCCGATAAGCCCGAGCGCTCCACCGACGTTTCCACCAGGTACACGGCCGAGGGCGCTGGCAACTCCGGGCGTCCCCACTCCCGGAGGTGTCATGCCGGGAGGTGCCATTCCGGGTACGCACGGGGGGGCTTGTCCCATCCCGGTCGACTGACCCGCAGCGAACAGGGCGACGGCGAGAGCGGCGACGAACGTGCGACAGCGGCCGGTCATGGTCTTCGACTCCGTGAGAGGTGACGCGGCCCGCATCCCGTGATCCTCAGCTTAGGGAGGGACGCATCGCCGGATCAAGAAGTTCCCGGCAGAACCCGCACGACCCGCACGACCGGGTTGAAGTCGTACAACCGGTTCGTTCGCGAACGGCCCCGTCGTCGCCGGGGATCCCGGTACCGTCACATCGACGAGGACCGGGCGGGTTCCCGCCTTCGGAGTCTGCGGCGCGACGACGGACGATCCGGCGGGGAACCGCCCGACGGACTGGGCACGGGCCGGCCGGTCGGTCGATCCACCAAACCGGAAGGAATCCGCCAAGACAAGGACTGTCCCGTGATCAAGTCTCGCTTCTCGCTTCGCCGTTGGGTCGCGGCGCTCTCTCTGAGCCTCACCGTTCCGCTGCTCGCCGGCTGCGGAATCGGACGACAAGTGGCCGACTCCGGCAGCTCGAAGTTCTGGCGTCGGGGCGAGGCCCAGCCGACCGCCGTCGCCGAGACCGACAAGGCCGAGCCGAAGGCCGACGCCACTGGCCGCGTGAAGATCGAGTCCTTGGGCGACCCGGAGCCGAAGGTCGAGGTTGCCGAGGCGGTCGAGGGAGCCGACCCGTTCCTCGCAACGACCGAGACCGTCGAGCAGAAGCCGGTTCGACCGGTTGTGGCACGGGAGGTGACGCCGCCCCGGAAGCCCGTCGCCAAGCCGACTGCCCAGCCGAAGTCGACCTACGACCCGGTCGCCGAGCAGCTCGCCCAACTCCGCAGGGAGGCTGCGGCCGAGCAGCAGGGCACGGCGACCGAGACGGCCGGCGACGAGCCCTCCATGGAGTGGGCCGACGACCTGCCGACCGAGACGGCCGACGCGCCCAAGGCCTCCGAGAGCGTCGAGTCGCTCGCGGCCCCCGAGCCGAAGCCGGAGACTCGCCCGGTCGCGGCGAAGCCCGAGGACGTGATCGCCGAGATCGTCGAGAAGCCAGTGGTCGAGAAGCCGGCCGTCAAGAAGCCGACCGTCGAGCGGACCCCGAACCTCGAGGACCTGCTGGCGGCCCCGCAGGCCGTCGAGACCTCGCCCGTCCAGGACCCGAGCATGATCGTCGACACGATCGAGATTCGGCCGCGGAAGGTCTTCGACCCGAACGTCACCAAGACGTCGGCCGCCTCGCGAGAGGGGCTGCGACGCGAGGTGGAGGCGGTCGGCGAGACCCGCGACGCCCTGTGGTCCTTCGAGAACGACGAGGCCGAACCGGCGACGACCATCCCGACCACCGACGAGACGGGCGACGACGCCGCGATCGAGGCGGGGTTCAACGCCCCGGCCGAGACGACGGGACTCGCCCCCATGGCAGGCACGGAGTCGGAGGAGCTGGAGTCCGCTGCGGCCGTGGAGACGGACCCGCTGCTGCTCCTCCCGCCTGCGAACCCCGAGGTGCCGACCGAACGCGAGCCCGAGGCGTTCGCCGCGTTGGCGCTGCCGCCGCTCGGTCCGACGCTCCCCTCGTCGTCCGGCGAGACGGAGAAGTCGGCCGACACGTTCCCGTTCGACCCCGACCCGGAGGTCGTGACGGCCCTCGACTCGCTCGACTTCGAGAAGGACCCCGAACCGGCCGCGACGCCGGCGACGAGTTCGCTCGGCTGGTGGTTCGGCGGCATCAGCCTCGCCGCGGTCGCCCTCATCTGGCGTGCCCGCAAGTTCCTCTCCTGAGACGGCCCGAGTCCGCCGCGGGTTGCAATCCTCGACCCGCCGCGGAATTCGGCTTCGTTCGACCGGTCCGTGACCTATGTTTTCGACGCCTCGCGCCGTGGCGAAACGGCTCGAAGGGCCTCGAAGCGGACTTCGAACGGAGATGAGAGCGGATGACCGATCCGTGGAGCCGTCCCACGATGCGGGACCTGCAGTCGATTCTCGAGAGCATCGAGAAGGACCATGCCGAGGAGTGCCGCGAGGTCGAACGGCTGGAACTCTCGGTTCCGGCCGAGGTTCGCACGTCCCGTGGAAACATCGTCTCCGCGATGACCCGCGAGGTGAGCCGCACGGGCCTGGGCCTGCTGCACCGGGGCCCGGTCACGCCCGGCGAGGTCGTCGTCACGATGGCCAGCGAGACGCGGCAGTTCGACTACGACGTGATGATCGAGTGGTGCCACCCGGTCGAGAGCGGCATGTTCATGTCGGGTGGTCGCTTCCTGCGGCGGGTCGGCAACGACGACTGACCACCCTCGCCCGCCGGTCGTGGCAGCTGAACCGGATGTGCGGGTCGAATCGCCGTGTTCACGCACGACTTTCGGCTTCGTCGAACCGGCCGGGCTTGGCCTTGGCCGAACGCGAGAGTGACGACCGATAGCCCATTGGGGTCGGTGACTCGGGCCAACTCGGCCGTCGGTGGAAGCGACGGCCGCCCCCGAACGCGCGTCGAGTTCGCGACGTGCCCCGGAACGGAATCTGGATGATGCAGCGCTTTCACGACCGCCATGCCCGCCACCTCGTGTGGGCGATGCTGCTGTCGTTCCCGCTGCTGTCGATGCTCGCCGAGTCGCTCCCGAACAACAACGACGTCGAGGCCTGGCTGCCAGGCGAGTCGGACGTCCGCCGGGAGTACGAGGAGTTCAAGGCGGACTTCGGGGCGGAGGAGTCGATCGTCGTCGCCCTGCCCGGCCGCGACCCCGCGGACCCCGTCGTCGCCGCCGTCGCCGAGCGGCTCGAGCGGCTCGAGACGATCCGCAGCTGCTGGACGCCCTCGCGATTCGCGGAGGTGATGGTCGGCCTCGGCATCGAGGAGGACGCGGCGCTCGAACGACTGCAGGGGCTCGTCCTCGGCCGCGTCGCCGCCGAGGATCCCGACCGCGCGGGCGAACCGGTCGTCGGGCTCGTCGCGTTGCTCTCGGAGAAGGGTCTCGCGGACCGGGCCGGCACGGTCGACGACGTCCGCGGAGCACTCGCCTACTGCCGGATCGACCCCGACGACCGCTACCTCTCCGGGGCGCCGGTCGTCGTCTCCGAGCTCGACCGCCTCGGCAACCGCAAGAACAGCAAACGGTTCTTCCTGCTCACGCTGGGCATCAGCCTGGTGCTGCTGCGGTTCTGCATGGGGCAGTGGCGGCTCGCGTTCGCGGTGCTCGGGTCAACGGTGTGGGCCATCAACCTGGTGCAGGCGATCGTCTACCTCGGCGGCGGCGAGATGAACTTCATCATGGGCTCGCTGTCGATCATGGTGATGGTCTTCACGATGGCGATCGCCATCCACTTCGTGCA
>JANQQW010000223.1 GCA_028284885.1 Planctomycetaceae bacterium | reverse complement strand
CCCACCACTCGGCGTAGGTGCGGGACTGACGGTAGTAGTGGCAGGCGACCCGGTCGGGCCGTTCCGTCGCCGCGGCCTGCAGGAGCGACCAGGCCGGAGCGTACGCGAACTCGACGTTCGCGTTCACGCAGGACGGGTAGCGGACGCGCCAGGGGCGCGGCCGCGAGCCGGGCTGCCGGTCGTCGACGGGGCTCGGCGGCCGCGTCGGCGCGTACGGTGATCGTGGTGGAACGGCGACCATGTCCTTCCTCCGAATCGAGGGGACGGCGGAGAGTTGAGCGGATCAGCCCGCTGTGGCGTGGTTCGGCCCCAGAAGGGGGGCCCGCAGCCGCGGAGACGAGCGTTCGGCTGGCCAACAGAAGCGTAGATCGGACCGCGCGGTGGTCAATCCGCCACACCGGCGTCAACACGTGAAGCGTACGAAGTCGGGGCGAGAACCGAGATTAGGCGAATCGCAACGACGTGCGGCCAGTTCGCATCACCGTCCCCGACGCTGTGGCGTTCGCGAAACGCGCAACTCGGGAATGTGTCGGTCTCTGGATCATGCAGGTTCAAGTGACCGTAACGATATTGCCGAAAAATCCTTCAAGTGGTATTGAGTTCGCGTGACGGCCCGTCGCCCTCCGCGGTGGGTCTCGCGCTCGCATCTCTTCGCACGTTTCGTGCACGGGGTGGTCTGCACCTCGACAATTCGAGTGGGACACGCACGTCCAGGGAGGGGCCGTGTCAACGCTGCCATTGCCGCAGGAGCGGAACTTCCGCAACGCGATGTACCCACTCCAGCCGGTGTGGGACGTCCCCCGTCAGACGTGGCACGACACGTATCCCGTCGGCGTGCCACCCGCACTCGACTTCACACCGCTTCGCACCGAGCACCTGCTGTTCAACAACGCGACTCGCTTCTCGCGTCGCGTCGCCATGCGGTACTTCGGCACGCAGTGGACCTACGCCGAGTTCCTGGGCCGCGTCCGTCGGGCAGCCGCCGCGTTCCACGAGTCCGGGCTGCAGCCGGGCGACCGTGTGATGCTGGTGCTGCCGAGCTGCCCCGCCTTCATGGTGGCGTGGTTCGCACTCCACTGGATCGGTGTGGAGGTCGTCCCCGCCAACCCGCTGCTCTCGGCGAAGGACCTGCAGGTTCTCGCGGACAAGACCGACGTTCACGCCGTCATCGGTCTCGACGTCCGCATCAAGCCGGTGCTCGAACTGGTCCGCACGCGTCACGTGCCGTTGCTGTTCGTCGCCAGCCTGCGTCGCCACCTTCCCTGGGCGCTCAGCTGGGCATACCAGTTGAAGGCTGGCCGCTACAAGAGCTGGGACATTCCGCAGCGGACCGTGCTGCTGGACTGGGAACGTTTCGTCGACGAGTCGCCGTTCGGTCTCGACGAGCCGCTGCTCGACGACCCGCACCTGCCGGCCGTCCTGCAGCCGACCGGTGGCACCACCGGCACGCCGAAGGTCGCCGTGCTCAGCCACGCGAACCTGCACGCCAACGTCGCCCAGCTGCACGTGTGGAGCGGCCGCCGTGCCGGGACCGAGGTGGTCCTCGGCGTCCTGCCGTTCTTCCACGTGTTCGGCTCCACGGTCTGCCTGCTCTCGGCCGTCGCCGGGGCGGCGACCATTCTGCCACAGGCGAACTTCAACCCGGGCCGCGTCTGGAACGTGATGGCCAAGTGGAAGCCGACCGTGGCCCCCATGGTCCCGTTCATGTTCCGGGCGATGAACGACGAGATGCAGCGACGTGGCCGGAACATAACCGGTCTCGACTTCTGCTTCTCCGGCGCCGCCCCGCTGAGCGAGGACGTGAAGCGGACGTTCGAGATTCGCACGGGGGCGAAGATCTTCGAGGGCTACGGCCTCTCCGAGGCGAGCCCTGTCACACACGCCAACCCGCCGGACGACTCCGCTCGCACGGGCAGCATCGGCGTTCCGCTCCCCGGCACGCTGGCAAAGGTCGTCGACGAGGACGACAGCACTCGCGAGATGCCGGCCGGCGAGGTCGGAGAACTGCTGATCAAGGGCCCGCAGGTGATGCAGGGCTACCTGAACGAAGCCGACGAGTCGGCCGCCATCCTTCGCGACGGCTGGCTCCACACCGGCGACATGGCCCAGGTCGACGAGAACGGCTTCTTCCAGATCGTCGACCGCAAGAAGGACATGATCATCACCGGCGGCCTGAACGTCTTCCCCACCGAGGTCGAGGAGTGGCTGAACCGTCACGACCGCGTTCTCGAGTGTGCCGTCGTCGGCCAACCGGACGAACGCTTCGGACAGCAGGTGACGGCGTACGTCGTTCCCGTCCCCGGGACAACCCTCGCTCCGGCCGAACTCGAGAAGTTCTGTCGCGGGGGCTTGGCCGGCTACAAGGTCCCGCGAACCATTGAGGTGCGGACCGAACTCCCGAAGAACTTCCTTGGAAAGATCCGCCGCATCGAGCTACGCGAAGACGCGGCATGACGAGAACCGGAGGAGCGAGTCGATGAACCGTGCCGTCATCGTTGGAGGCGTTCGCACGCCCTTCGTCCGAGCCGCCGACGCGTTCGACGACGTCGACGCCCCGGAGCTCGGTCGACTCGTCACCCGCGAGCTGATCGAGCGGTTCGACCTCGACGCGAACGAGATCGACGAACTCATCTGCGGCAACGTCGCCTCGCCCATCGACGCAGCCAACGTCGCTCGCGTGATCGCGCTGCGGGCCGGCATCCCGCGGGACAAGGTCGCCCACAGCGTGCACCGCAACTGCGCGAGTGGCATGGAGTCGCTCACGCAGGCGGTCGACCGGGTGAACGCGGGTCACGCCGAGACCGTCGTCGCCGTCGGCGTGGACTCCATGAGCAACGTCCCGCTCTTCTACCCCAAGAGCTTCGGCGAGAAGCTGCTGAGGCTCTCCAAGGCGAAGTCGGCGTGGCAGAAGCTCACGGGGATGGCCAGTTTTCGCCTGAAGGACTTCGCCCCGAAGATCGGCATCAAGCTCGGCCTGACCGACCCCGTGACCGGCATGCTGATGGGCGACACGGCCGACAAGCTGGCCCGCACCTACAACGTCCCCCGCGACGAGCAGGACGCCTTCGCTCTCGCCAGCCACGAGAAGGCCCTCGCCGCGTGGAACGAGGGTCGGCTCGACGACGAGACCTTCACCGTCTACCCGAGGAAGAGCGACCCGGTCCAGAAGGACGTCGGCCCGCGGGACGGCCAGTCGATGGAGAAGCTCGGCAAACTGAAGCCCTACTTCGACAAGAAGTGGGGCACGATCACCGTCGGCAACAGTTGCGGAATCACCGACGGCGGCGTCGCCATCCTCGTCATGTCCGAGGAGAAGGCCGGCCAGCTCGGCTACGAACCGCTCGGCCGCCTTAAGAGCTACGCCTACAGCGGCTGCGACCCGTCGACGATGGGCCTCGGCCCCGTCTACTCCTCGGCTAAGGCGCTCAAGCTCGCCGGGCAGACGACGGAGGACATGGAACTCGTCGAGATCAACGAGGCGTTCGCCGCCCAGGTGCTCGCCTGCACGCGGGCCTTCGAGACCCCGCCGTCCGACTGCACCGACGCCGACGGCCGCGCGACACTCGGCCCGGTCGATCCGGAGAAGCTCAACGTGAACGGCGGCGCGATCGCGATCGGCCACCCGGTCGGTGCGACCGGCGGCCGGCTCGTGCTCACGCTGCTCCAGGAACTCAAGCGACGAAACCAGACGACCGGCCTCGCCACGCTCTGCATCGGCGGTGGCCAAGGCGGTGCCTGCGTCGTCGAACGGCTCGCGGCGTGAATCCCACTCGCTCTCCGGTAGAGACAGAGCACCAGACACAACGGACGGAGAACTCACCATGACCATGTGGCACTACGACGACCCGACGGACGGCCTGCTGCACGTCACGATCGAGCGGGCCGACAAGCCGGTCAACGCGTTCTCCAAGCAGGCGCTCGACGACCTCGCCAAGCTCGTCACGCATGTCCGCAACGACAAGTCGATCGAGGCGGTCGTGTTCCGGTCGGAGAAGCCGGGCAACTTCATCGCCGGGGCCGACGTCGAGGAGATGAAGGACCTGCCCGGGGCCGACGCCGCCCGCGAGGTCAGCCGCTACGGCCAGCAGGTCTTCGCCGACCTCGAAGCCCTCGACGCCAAGACGATCTGCCTGATCTCCGGCGCTTGCCTCGGGGGCGGGCTCGAGTTCGCCCTCGCCTGTGACTACCGCCTCGCCGATGACACATCCAAGACGAAGATCGGTCTCCCCGAGGTCATGCTCGGGCTGATTCCCGGCTGGGGCGGCACCGTTCGACTGCCGAAGACGATCGGCCTCGTCGACGCACTCCCGATGATCCTCTCCGGGCAGCAACTGACCGGACCGCGGGCGAAGCGGAAGGGCGTCGTCCACGACTGCGTTCCGACCGAGGCACTTCCCTTCGCAGCCGAGCGGATCGTCCAGACGATTCGTGCGAAGGGCTCGGCCGACTCGCTGTTCCGCACGCGGAAGAAGCCCCTCGCGACCCGCTGGATCAACTCGGTCGGCTTCCTGAAGAGCTACGCCATCGGCCAGGCCGAGAAGCAGACCCTGAAGGCGACCAAGGGCAAGTACCCGGCCCCGGTCGAGGCGATCAGGGCCCTGCGGGCTGGCCTGCAGAGCGAACAGGAGGGCTACGCTGCCGAGAACACGGCGATCGCCGAGCTCTCGCAGCACCCGGTCACGACCGAGCTGATGCGGGTCTTCTTCCTCAGCGAGGCGGCGAAGAAGCCCCCGGAGTGGTTCACTGCGGAGGTCGACGTCGACGCTGTCGAGAACGCGGCCGTCATCGGTGCCGGGGCCATGGGGGCCGGCATCGCCCAACTGCTCGCTCGCAAGGGTGTGTGGACACGGCTCAAGGACATCAAGCCGGAGTTCGTCGCCAACGGCATGAAGGTCCTTCGCGACCTCGTCGGCAAGGATCTCAAGCGGAAGAAGCTCACCAAGACCAAGGCCACCGCGGTCCTCGACCACGTCAGCCCCACGACCGACTACAACGGCCTGAAGCACGCCGACGTCATCGTCGAGGCGATCGTCGAGAACATCGACGTCAAACGGTCGGTCTTCTGCGAGCTCGCGGCCGCGTCGAACGACAAGACCGTGCTCGCGACGAACACGAGCTCGCTGCTGGTGAAGGAGATTGCCGAGGGCGTGCCGCACCCGGAGCGGGTCGTCGGGCTGCACTTCTTCAACCCGCCGCACAAGATGCCGCTCGTCGAGATCGTGAAGACCGACGAGACGAGCCCGGAGGCGATCGCGACCGCCTTCGCGGTCGTCAAGAAGCTCGGCAAGACGGGCGTCGTCGTCGGCGACTGTGCCGGCTTCCTCGTCAACCGGCTGCTCAGCCCGTACATGAACGAGGCCGGGTTCCTGCTGACCGAGGTCGAGGACCCGATGGAGATCGAGAAGGCAGCCGTCGACTTCGGCATGCCGATGGGCCCGCTCGAGCTGACCGACCTCGTGGGTGCCCACGTGGCCGCCCACGTCGCCGGGAACATGCACGCCGCCTACGGCTCCCGAATGGAACCGGCTCCCCTGTGGGCCGAACTCCGCGCCGCCGGTGACGCGAAGGGCGACACCAAGCTCGTCGTGAAGTCGAAGAAGGGCAAGAGCCTGACCGGCACCGCGATGCGGGTCGTCGAGAAGAATCGCAAGCCGAAGGTCAGCCGACCGACGCGGGACGAGATCGTCGAACGGCTGATCTACCCCGTCGTCAACGAGGCGGCCATCTGCCTGGACGAAGGCGTGGCGGAGAAGGCCGAGGACGTCGATCTCGCGATGATCTTCGGCACCGGCTTCGCCCCCTTCCGCGGCGGTCCGATGCGGTACGCCGACTCGGTCGGCCTCGCGAACATCGTCACGAAACTCGAACAACTCGCCCAGGAGCACCCGCGATTGGCCCCCAGCGACGCCCTCCGCGCCGCGGCCGATCGCGGTTCGTTTCTGGAACCCCTGACGACGAACGGGCCGACTGCCGGGGCGGCTTGAGATCCGTCGGAGCACCGGTTGCGTTTCCACTGGGCCGCCAGACAACTCGCCCCCACGGCGAACTCGACAACGCGTACACTTCACTCCAGTCACAAGGGAGAACCAGGCATGAGCACCGTCATGAACGATCCGCAGTCGAACCCGACCAAGACGCCGACGGACGCCCCGAGCACTCCCGCGGGTGAGGAGAAGTCGTTCGCCGAAACGGCACTCGAACTTGCCGGCAAGTCGGCCGCCGAGGCGAAGTCGACCGGGGCGATGGACAAGGCGGACGAGCAGGTCGAGGGCCTGTTCCTGGAGAAGTACCGCACGGCGAACAGCCCGGCCCACTTGGCCAGCTGGGGCGAGAAGTTCCCCATGCAGGCGTTCGTCACGCCGCCGCTCGAGGCCGACCCGTCGGTCGAGAAGATCATGCAGACCTGTCTGGACGTCGTCCGCACCCGCCGCGACGACGGCCGGCTGCTCGACGAGAAGGGCAAGATCACCGAGGAGACCTTCGCCGAGCTCGGCGCGGCCGGCTACTGGGGCCTGCTCGTCGACCAGGAGTACGGCGGCAGCGGCGTCCGCTTCACGCAGTTCGCCAAGTTCCTCACCCGCATGGCGACCGTCGATCCGACGACCGCCGGCCTCGCCAGCGTGCACGGCTGCATCGGCGCCGTCGATCCGCTGCTCGCCTTCGGCAACGAGGAGCAGAAGCGGGAGTACCTGCCGAAGCTCGCCAGCGGCGAGAAGCTCTCGGCCTTCGCACTCACCGAGCCGTGCGCCGGGTCGGATCTCACCGCCCTTCGTACGACGGCCGTCCTCGACGGCAGCGACTACGTCGTCAACGGCGAGAAGCTGTTCATCACGAACGCCGTTCCCGGCAGAACCGTCGGCCTCGTATGCCTCATCGAGGGCAAGCCGGCCGTCCTCATCGCCGACCTGCCGGCGATCGAGAACGAGAACTTCCAGATCAAGCCGTACGGTCTGTACGCCCTCAAGTCGGCCTACAACCAGGGCATGGTCTTCAAGGACTTCCGCGTCCCGGCGAAGAACCTGCTTGACCCCGGCAAGGGGGACGGGCTGATCATCGCCTACCACGGCCTCAACCGTGGTCGTGTCGCCCTCTGTGCGAACGCCGCCGGCACGATGCGGGTGATGCTGCAGTCGATCCTGCCGTGGGCCTCGTACCGCAAGACCTACGGCCAGGCGATCGAGAAGCGGGAGCTCGTGCGGCACCGCGTCGCCCAGCTCGCCGGCCACATCGTCAGCTGCGACGCCCTCACCGAGTGGTGTGCGTGGCTGCTCGACGAAGGCTACCGCGGCGAGATGGAGTGCATCATCGCCAAGATCTACGGCTCGGAGGTCAACAAGGAAGCCGCCATCGAACTGTTCATGAAGACGCACGGCGGCCGGTCGTTCCTGCACGGCCACCTGCTCGGCGACAACCTGCACGACTTCCTCGCCCCCTGCATCTACGAGGGGGAGGGGGAGATGCTCGGCATGGCGTACTTCAAGTCGCTGGTGAAGGAGCACGGCAAGAAGTACTTCGAGCCGATCGGCAAGGCCCTACACGCCGCGGGCATCAAGGAGCCCAACATGGCGAACCCGACCCACCTCTGGGCGCTTCGCGGGCCGGCCCTCAACTACGTGAAGTGGCGAGCCTACCAGTCGATCGCCGGCTGGACGCGGGCCACCATTCCGGGCAACGTGCCGAAGAAGCTCCGCGGCCACGCCCAGTTCGCCACGGACAACCTGCAGAAGTCGCGGCTCGAGATCGACGGCCTGATGACGAAGCACCAGCTCAAGCTGGCCGACCGTCAGTGTGCGATGGCCGAGCTGTCCGAGCGGATCCAGAGCCTCGTCGTCATGCTGGTCACCTGCCTGCACGCCTCGAAGGTGGGCGACGAGGTCACGGTCGCGGCGGCCGACGTCGCCTGCCAACGGCTGATGCTGAAGTACAACGGCAAGCGCCCCGGCGACCGCTACTACCGGGCCGTCTCCAAGCTCGGCAAGAACATCGCCGAGGGCCAGGGCAACCTGCTCGACGGCGTAGACGCCCCGGAGATCATGATGCAGTACGAACAGAAGTGACCGACGGTCACGTCAACACTACCCTCAACGGGCCGCTCGCAAGAGCGGCCCGTTGTCGTTGGGTGACGGTGACCGATGGACGACCTCATCTGGGCGTGTTTGAACGAGTTCCTCTCAGGCGTGGTCTTCCCCGTGGAAGCCGGTCCCGGTCGCCGCACGGGTCTGGGGGAGACCTGGCTTCGCATCACTCGCGATCGGAGTCGCGCGGGACTCGCATCAAGACTTGCAAGAGGACACAGACGGTCGTCGCGGACGGGCTCTCTGCCGGGAAGCATCCGCAACTCACTGTCCTGCTGAAGACGCTGCGGACGATTGAGGCGGCGAAATCGACGGAGCAGTCTGACTCCAAGAAGTAGCCTGGAGCGCAAGCGACGGGACTTCTCGCGGCTGGACCCGAAGCCGACACCACTCGTCTTGGGACGTCGCTTCAGAACGCTCCCTGAAGGTCGCGGCTGGTTTCGACGCTACTTCGCCTCGTCCTCGAACAGGTGGCAGCGGACCTCGCGGCCGTCGTCGAGGACGTGGAGGGGCGGTTCCTCGGTGTGGCAGCGGTCCATCACCTCTTCGCAGCGGGTGCAGAACTTGCAGCCGACCGGGAGCTGTGTGATCGAGGGGACGTTGCCGGGGATGGCGTGGAGCCGCTCGCCCTTCTTCGCCCCGACGGCCGGCAGCGAGGCGAGCAGCCCCTTGGTGTAGGGGTGCTTCGGGTGGTGGAACAGGTCGCGGGCCGTGCCGACCTCTTGGACCTTGCCGCCGTACATGACGACGACGCGGTCGCAACGCTCGGCGACCACGGCGAGGTCGTGGGTAATCAGCACGATCGACTCGTCCCGCCCCTGCATCTCGGCCATCAGTTCGAGAATCTGGGCCTGGGTCGTGACGTCGAGCGCGGTCGTCGGTTCATCGGCAACGAGGATCTTCGGCTGGCAGACGAGGGCCATGGCGATCATCACCCGCTGCCGCATGCCGCCGGAGAACTGGTGCGGGTAGTCGGAGAGTCGCTTCTCGGCGTCGGGGATACCGACGCGGGTGAGCATCTCGGCCGCCCGGCGGTTCGCCTCGGCCCGATCGACCTTCTCGTGGACGAGCACGGCCTCCCGCACCTGCATGCCGACGGTGAAGACGGGGTTCAGGGCCGTCATCGGCTCCTGGAAGATCATCGCGATCTCGTTGCCGCGGACGCGGCGGAGTTCGTCGTACGGCAGCTGCAACACGTCGATCGGCTCGGCGTCGGACGACTCGCGGTACAGGACTTGTCCGCCGGCGATCTCCCCGGGCGGCTGCGGGATGAGCCGCAACGCGGACATCGCGGTGACGGACTTCCCCGAGCCGGACTCGCCGACGATGCCGAGGACCTCGCCTGGGAAGACGTCGAACGAGACGCCGCCGACGGCCGTCACCCAGTTCTTCTCGATCTCGAATCGGACGACGAGGTCACGGACCGAGAGGGTGGGACTCGCCGACTGGTCTGGAAGTCTCGTGGTCTGGTCTTCGACAGCCGATTCAGTCACCGCTTCACCCCGACGAATGCACAAGACGACCAGACACCACCGCCCACCTACCTCATCCGGCTGTAGACCTTCGGGTCGAACGCCTCGCGGACCGCCTCGCCGATGAAGACGATGAGCTGCAGAGTGGTGAACATCGCCAGCAGCGGGAAGACGACGAGGTGCCACTCGCGGATGTTCGCCCGGCCCTGCTTCATCAGTTCGCCCCAGCTGGGCGTGGGGGCCGGGAGGCCGAAGCCGAGGAAGTCGAGCGCGACGAGCGTGGTGATGTTGGCCACGATGGCGAACGGGGCGAAGGCGATGATCGGCGTGAGGGCGTTGGGGAGCACGTGCCGGACCATGATGGTGAGGTTGCTCTCGCCGGTCGCGATCGCGGCTGCGACGTAGTCCTTCGCCTTCTCCCGGTAGAACTCGCCGCGGATGTAGTACGAGATGCCGATCCAGCCGAACGTGGCGAGGATGAGCACGAGCACGACGAAGCTGGGGCCGACGGCAGCGGAGATGATGATGACCGTGTACAGGAACGGGATGCCGCCCCAGATCTCGACGAACCGCTGGCCGACGAGATCGACCCATCCGGAGAAGTAGCCGAGGAGCGAGCCGACGAGGGTGCCGAACGCGTAGGCGATCGACGTGACGAGCAGGGCGAACGTCATGGAGATGCGGAACCCGTACGCGAGCCGGACGAAGACGTCCCGGCCGCGGTCGTCGGTTCCCATCCAGTGCTCGCGGTCCGGCGCGCGCAGCTGTCCCTCGGCGAGGAACTGCTCGGTGGGGCTGTACGGGAACGGCGGCAGCCAGACGAAGTTCGACCCGCCGGACTTCTCGAACCGCTCCTTCAGCTCGCGGTAGTCGGTGCTCGTCTCGACCGAGTCGACGCCGAACGTCGCGGGCGAGTAGACGACGTCCTCGAACAGTCCAAGCGACTGGGAGTAGCCGAAAATCTGGTTCGGGTACGACCACAACGCCGGAAAGTAGACCGTTCCCTCGTGCCGGACGACGAGGGCGCGGTCGCTCATCAGGAACGGGAGCAGGAAGGAGAGGACGTAGGCGGCGGCGAGCAGCAGGAAGCTGTAGTACCCGCGGCGGAGTCGGCGGAAGCGGCGTAGCCGCAGCACGAGCGGCGAGGCCGGCTTCGCCGGGTTCGTTTCGCTGGCGTTCGGCTCCGTCACGTTAACCTACTGGAAGCGAATGCGGGGGTCGATGAGGGCGTACAGCACGTCGGAGAGAATGTTCCCGACCAGGGTCAGCATGGTGTTGATCGCGAGAACGCCCATCACGACGGCGTAGTCGCGGCGGACGATGGAGTTGAAGCCGAGCATGCCGAGGCCGTCGATGTTGAAGACGAGCTCGATCAGGTAGGAGCCGGCCATCACGATGCTGAGGGCCCGGCCGAGCCCGGTGGCGAGCGGGATCAGCGAGTTCCGCAGGACGTGCAGGAAGATGACCCGGCGCGGGTGCAGGCCCTTGGCGAACGCCGTGCGGACGTAGTCCTGCCCGATGTTCTCCATCAGGGAGTTCTTCATCAGAATCGTCAGCGTGGCGAACGACCCCATCATGTAGCAGAAGACCGGCAGCACCGTGTGCCAGAGCTGGTCGGCGACCTTGGAGAGGTAGCCGAGGCGGTTCCAGCGGAACCGGCCGAAGTCGTCCTCCACGTCGGCGGGGTCCTCCCACGACTGGACGAACTCCGGCAACTCGAAGTAGGAGGTGCTGCGGAAGCCGCCGAGGGGGAACCAGTCGTAGAACTCGCCGCCGGCGAAGAAGACGAGCAGGAGCGTCCCGATCGCCCAGCCGGGGATGGAGTAGCCGATGAAGATGGTGGCCGAGCTGAAGAAGTCGAACGAGGTGCCGTGCTTGAGGGCCTTCACGATTCCGAGCGGAACGGAGATCAGGTAGGCCAGCACGAAGCCGGTGAGCCCGAAGAAGATGCTGATCGGGAACCGTTCGACGACGAGTTTCCCAACCGGTTCCTGGAAGAAATAGGACTCGCCGAGGTTGCCTGTGACGAGGTCTCCCAGCCAGTAGACGTAGGCGACGACGACGTGCTTGTCGAGGTGGAAGGCCTTCTTGGCGGCCTCGAGGGCCTCCTCGGGGATGGCCCCCGCCTCGCCGCCGATGGAGGCTCCGCCTTCGGCCTGGGCCGCCCGCGCCTGCATCTTCAGCTGGTCGAGCGGGCCGCCGGGGACGTACCGCATGATTGTGTAGGCGATCAGCGTGACGCCGATGAACGTCGGGACGACGAGCAGGAAGCGGCGGACGAAGTAGGCGGTCATCGGCGGGGGCTACGGGGTGAGGAGCGAGGGCGTCGTCGGCTCAGTTCGCCTCGGCGACCTCCGGCTTCTTCTCCCAGTAGCGAATCTCGAGCGGCTCGGCCGGCAGCTTGTCGCCGGCCTTGCGAGCCTTGTCGAGCGCCTTCTTCTTCTCCGGGTCGAGCCACCAGGTGGCGAAGGCGTCCTCCCACTCGAGAACGCGGTGGAACCCGTACTCCGGCATGCCGAACTTGTTCCAGTACATCACCCGTTGGCAGGGCTGGTACCACGAGAGCACGTAGGGGTGCTGCTCGTACACGAGCCCGTCGATCTCCTGGATGATCCGGACCCGCTCCTCCTGCGAGAAGGCGACGTCGTACTCCTTGAAGAGCTCGTCGCAGCGTTCGCTCTTGAAGCCGGTGATGTTGTTCGTGTCGTCGACGTCGGCGAGCTCGCTCTTGAAGGAGGTCTCGGGGTTCGGGAAGACGAGCGCCCCCCACTGGATGGAGGCCATCTGGAACTCGCGCGCCATGAAGTTCTTCCACAGCGTCTCCGGGTTCGTGCGGTCGAGCACGATCTCCACGCCGACCTTCTCGCAGGTCTCCTTGAAGCTGGTGAGGAACTTCTCCTGTGAGTCGCTGTACCAGGCGAGCTTCAGCGACAGCCGCTTGCCGTCCTTCGTGCGGATGCCGTCCCCTCCGATCTCGGTCCACCCGGCCTCCTCGAGCAACGCGACGGCCGCCTTCTGGTCGTAGCCGATCTTCTCGTTCTCGGGGTTCTCGTACGGCCCGCCGGCGTAGTACGAGTTGAGCGGCGTGTACTCGTTGAACGCGAGCGTCTCGATGAGCGTGTCGCGGTCGTAGAGGTACTGGAGCGCCTTCCGGAGCCGGACGTCGTCGAGCGGGGCGTTCCGCATGTTGATGGCGAACCCGCCCGTGCCGTTCGGGGCGGCGTTGTAGACCTTCTGCCGGACCAGCCAGTTCTTCTTCACCGAGTCCGCCGCCGGCAGGTCCTTGGCCCACCACTCCGCCTTCATGACGAGGTAGTAGTCCAACTCGCCCTTGATCATCTTCTGGAAGGTGATCTCCTCGTCCGTCACGACGGTGAAGCGGATCTTGTCGAAGTTGTACATCCCCCGGTTCCAGAGGTCGTCCTTCGCCCAGAAGTCCTCCCGGCGGGTGAGGGTGACGGTCTTGTTCTGCTTGTCGATGTCCTCCTCGTACAGCACGTAGGGCCCGGTCGACACCGGCTGCACGTAGTTGAACTTCTTCCGGTACTCCTCGCCGGTGATGTCCCCGATCTGGTGGGCTGGCAGGATGCTCATCGTGGCGAAGTAGAGGAAGTTCCTCCAGTTCTGCGACTTCGCCTTCACCTCGACGATGTACTTCGACTTCGCGACCGGCTCCTCCAACTTGCCGTAGGTGATGATGGACGACGGCGAGAGCAGCGTCTCGTCCATGCGGATGCGCCACGAGGCGACCACGTCCTCCGCGACGACCGGCTTGCCGTCGGTCCAGTGGGCCCGCGGGTCGATGCGGAAGGTGAAGGTCGTCCGGTCCTCGGAGACCTTCCAGTGGCTCGCGAGCATCGGAATGAACTCGAGCGTGTTGGGATCGACCGTGAGCAGGCCCTGGTAGACGAGGTCGCCGATCGTGTAGTTGAGCCAGGTGTTGGACTCGGTCCCCAGCCGCCGCAGGTTGCCGGGCCACTCTCGGATGCGGGTGGTGATCGCCCCGCCCTTGAGGGCCTTGGAGTCGCCGAGCGCGTACGGTTCGACGGTCGTCCAGCCCTCGCCGGTGAAGCCCGGTCCGCCGTCCTCCGGAGGCACGGAAGGGTCGCCCTCGGGGAACTCGATCTCGACGGTGGGCCGGCCGTTCTCGCCGTCGCCGCCGTCCTCTTCGTAGCCTCCCGATCCGAAGCAGCCGACGAGCGTTCCACAACAGAGCAGGGCGAGCAGCATGCCACCCGCACGCAGGCGTCCGTCGAATCCTCGGATCATCGTCTTCTCCTCCGCAGACTTCGGGAACCGTCGGTTGCCGGGAGTCCCCCCGGGCTCGGCTTCGTCCGAATTCTTGCAGAGGGTCTCGACGCGGACAAGGCGTCGGGCCGCCTCAGCGGCTGGCGATCCGCGGTCGCTCGTTCGAGAGCTTCTTCCACGCGTCGAGCCCGCGTTCCAGGAAGGCGGTGAAGTCCCCGTCCCGGAACTCCTTGCCCTTGAACGGCTCGACGCCCGGCACGATCTGGCCGTCCGGCGTGACGATCGCGTAGGACGGCATGGTCACGTCGCCCAGCCACTCGACCGCCAGCTTCTGGTTCTTGTCCTTGAGCGCCTCGGCGACGTCGTCGTCCTTGATGCGCGGGACGCTGTCGAGATAGAGCTGCACGCCGACGAACTCCTTCAGCAGCTCGGCGTTCTCCGGCTCCTTCATGATGATCTCCATCTCGCGGCAGTTCACGCAGTTGACGCCGGTGAAGTCGAAGAACAGCGGCTTGTTCTTGGCCTTCGCGTAGGCGATTGCCTGATCGACGTCGAGCGCGTACTTCAGCCCGTCGTGCTCGACGTACGGGCCGAGCTCCTCGTTGTCACCCCCCTCGAACTCGCCCGGCACGAACGCCGCGATCTGACGCCACAGGAACCCGGTCGGCGGGTTCGGCGAGAAGACGCCGATCGAGATGTACGTCCCCAGGCACAGGAACAGCATCGCCGCGACCAGTCGCGGTACGGAGATCGACTCGTTCGGCGTGTCGTGGCCGAGACGGAACATGCCGAGCAGGTACAGGCCCGTGCAGAAGGAGATGACGATCCACGAGGTCATCATCGTCGAGGCGTCGAACAGGAACGGGACCGGGTTGAAGTAGAGGTCGGCGACGCTGAGGAACTTGATCGCCGCCCCGATCTCGACCATGCCGAACGTGACCTTCACCGCGTTCATCCAGCCGCCGGACTTGGGCATCTTCTGCAGCAGGCTGGGCACGAGGGCCAGCACGAAGAACGGACTGGAGAAGCCGACCGAGAACGCGAGCATGCCGAGGATCGGCCAGAAGTAGTCCCCCTGCGCCGCCCACACCAGCAGGAACCCGGCGAAGGCGAACGTGCAGGTGAACGAAATCAGCGTGAAGGTGACCGCCATGAACAGGGCACCGACGTAGCCGCCCGCCGACTGCTTGCCGGCCGACCAGTTCACCAGCCAGGAGGGCATCCGGATCTCGAACATGCCCAGCATGCTCGCCCCGAAGAACAGCAGCACGGCGGCGATCGCGAGGTTCAGGAAGCCGTTGTTCGCGAACTCGGTGATCGCCGTCGCCCCGAACACGGCGGCGATGACGACCCCCGGAATCGTGAAGGTCGCGATGATGCCGAGCGCGTAGACCGTCGCGAGTGCGAGCGGACTCGTGTGCTCCTTCTCCGACTGCTTCAGGAAGAAGCTGATCGTGATGGGGATCATCGGGAAGACACACGGCGTGAGCAGCGCGAGCAGCCCGGCTGCGAACGCGGTCGCGAGGAACGGGACGAGGCCGGCCTGTCGAGCGGCCGCCGCGCTGCCGACCGGGGCGGCGGACTTCTCCGTCGCCGACGGCTGCGCCGGTTCGCTCGAGGCAACCGGCTGTTCGGGGGCTGCGGGGACCGCGGCAACACCGCCGACCGCGAACTCGACCGTCGCCGGAGGCTTGCAGCCGATGCCGTCGGCACACGTCTGGTACCGGACCGAACCACGCACGCCGTAACGGGCCTCGATCACCTTGAACGACCGCGTCCACGTGACGGACTTCTCGAAGTACTCGAGGACCAGTCCTTCGTCGAACTCGTTGTCGTGCTTCTCGGGCGAGGCGTCGGTGGCGAACCCTTTGCCGAGCGGCTCCAGCCCGAACGGCTCCGTCGTGATCACGGTCGGCAGGCCGCCGATCTGCTCTTCCATCGTTGTCGAGTAGACGTGCCACGGGTCGTCGAGCGTGACCGTCACCGCGACGGTGACCTCGGCACCCGGCTGGGCGTCCTGCGGGGCGAGCACCACGCGAGCCTCGCCCGGATAGGGACCGCCGAGTACCGTCGGCCGGTCGCGGAACTCGAACGGCAGCGGCTCGGCCGCCTCCAGCTCGAGCGAGACCGGCACCTTGTTGATCAGCAGGTTGCACGTCCCGCCGCCGCCGCTGCTGCAGTACTGCGCGTCGAACACGAGTTCCGCGGAGACGGTCTCCATGCCGGGAAAGACCTTCATTCGCCGCGTGAAGGTCACCTTGTCGAAGAACTTCTCGACGTCGACGAGCCGCCCACCTTCGCCGAGTGGCTCGCGCGACGCCTTCGGCTCGTGGTCCGCCTGCCAGTCCCCGGCCTCCTCGACGCCCATGAGCTTCGTCAGCTTGATCGCCGTCGGCTTCGGGTTCGAAGCGGCCATCGAAGGCAGGTAGAAGCCGGGCGGCAAGTCGATCTCGACTGTCAGCACGGCCTCGTCGGGCTTCGACTCGTCGAGCGCGAGCCCCGCCGTGATCTCGGCCGAGGCGGCGGCCGACGGCACGCGGAAGAGCTCGGGACCTTTGTCGAACGGGTCGGCCGCGAGGGCCGGGACATTCACGAAGGCCAGTCCGAACAGCAGCAGCACGAGGCTGTGCGAGCGGAGTCCGGGAAGGTGGGCCATGGGGCGGGTCCGTCGTCTTCGTGGCGAGTCGGTTCGCCGCAGTTCACGTCCGAGTGCACGCGAGCGCGGTGTGCAGTGTGTCCAGCGACTATGATCGGCCGGATCAGGATCGACGGACTGTGAAGCCGCTCACGGCCGCCGGTTTTACCTCGTTCCGCCAAATCGTAGTCGCCGGGGGAGCTTCGTCAGCCGCGGAGGCCGACGAGCACGATCCTTCGCCTGCGAATCTACCGGGTTTCGCGAATGGCATCCAGACGGACTTCCGACGGAAGAGCAACGGCCGCAAGGTGTTTCCGGCACGCGATCCTCCCGGTCGCATGGGGAGCGATACTCCTCGCGGGCGTCCGGACGACGGAACTTCGCGCGGCAGAGGAGTCGGACACTCCGGAACTCGCCACGCCGAAGCCCGTCTCCGCCCGCGACCCGCTCCCGCACGGGAACCCGGCGATCGGCTACCACGAGACCGGCGGCGATCTCCTCGCCACCCTCGACGCGAAGCTGGCCGCCGGCGACGCCGCACTCGGACGGCGCCCGGTCACCGGGTATCTCGAAGCCCTGCTCGACGAACTCGACGTCCCGGTCGAGTCCCAGTTGCTCGTCTTCTCGAAGACGGCTCTCAACGTCAGGCACGTCAAGCCGACGACGCCCCGAGCCGTCTACTTCAACGACGACGTCTACGTCGGCTGGGTCCCCGGCGCTCGCGACCTCGAGATCTCGGTCGACCACCCGTCGAAAGGAGGCGTGTTCTACACGCTCTCTCAGGATCCCGAGAAGCCGCAGCGGTTCGTTCGGCAGCAGCGGTGCCTCGCCTGCCACGCGTCGAGCAACACGGTCGGCGTGCCCGGCCACGTCGCGCGGTCGTTCCTGGTCGACGACAAGGGACGGCCGCAGTCCGGCTACTCGCGGGTCACGCACGACATGCCGTTCGAGCGGCGGTTCGGCGGCTGGTACGTCACGGGGACCTTCGGCGGTGCCACGCACTTGGGAAACCTGCGGAACCCGCAGGACGAGCAGGCACGGGAGGACGACCCGCGGTATCGGATCGACGTCGCCGACTTGTCGAACGTCGCCGACCTCTCGGACTATCCGTCGACGCACAGCGACGCCGTCGCCCATCTCGTCCTGCACCACCAACTGCACGGTCGCAACCTCATCACCCGCGTCGGCTACGAGGCCCGGCTCGGTGTCCGCTCCGACGCAGAGGAGCAGTTGCTGCGGTATCTGTTCTTCGTCGACGAACCAGCGTTTCCCGGTCCGGTCACCGGCACGGCGAAGTACCGCGAGTGGTTCGAGTCGGTCGAAGGTGACGAACCGACGTTGCGGACACTCAACCTGAAGACGCGACTCTTCGAGAACCGCCTCAGCTACCTCGTGTTCTCGAACTCCTTCCAGAGTCTCCCCGCCAACGTCCGCGAGCGACTCTGGAAGCGGATCGACGCCGTCCTCGCCGGAGCGAACCCGACCCCCGAGTTTGCCCGAATCTCTGCGGAGGAGCGGAAGCGAATTCGGACGATCGTTGCCGCGCGACGCTGAGGGACCCGGTACACTGCGGTCGCGGGCCCCCTCTCGGTCGAGGCTTCAACGTGATCCGCTTCTTCCTGTCGCTCGCCGTTCTTTTCGGTCTCTCCACCGTGGCCGCCGCTCAGTTCGCCGTCGGCGGTGTGTACGTCGACGCTGCGGGCGTCGTCCGTCAGGCGAACCGGGACGCCGTCGTGGCTCCCCCACCAATTCCGGCCGAGAACGACGACGTCTCCCGGAGCAGCCCCCGGCGCGTCGTCTCGCTGGCACGCCTGGAAGCATCGCTCGGCAACGGCCGGTCGGCCGGTGTCCAGAGTGCGCTCGCCGGCCTGAGCCGGATCGACGAGGTCCATCTGCTTGAGGACGACGTGCTGCTGGTCGGGCCGGCCGAGGGGTGGCGGATGCAGCCGAACGGACTGCTCGTCGGCGTGCGGTCGAACGAACCGGTGCTGCTCCTCGAGGATCTGCTCGTCGCTCTGCGAATGGCGTTCGACGAAGGTCCGCGGTCGTCGGCGTTCGGGTGCTCGATCGACCCGACGGCCGAGGGAGCGGCCCGCATGGCGGCCGTCACTCGTCGAATCGGGCCGGGCGTCAACGCCTTTCAGGTCGCCAAGGCGATGGAGCAGGCGATGGGACCGCAGCAGGTCCGAGTCTTCGGCGTCGCGGCCGACTCGCCCTTCGCGCTCGGACTCGTCGCGGCCGACGTCGAACTGAAACGCGTCGCCATGGGCTTCGACCCGACCGGCGTGCGAGCCGTGCCAAGCTACGTCGACCTCGTCGCGCGAACGCGGGTCCGCGGGCAGACCCAGAACCGCTTCTGGTTCGTCGCCCACTACGACGAGATCCGTGCCTCGCCCGACCGACGGGCCTTTGTGTTGGGCGGTCCCGGAATTCGACTGTTGGGCAGCCCGCACGTCGCGGTCGGTGGTGATGCGGCCGGCGTCGCGAAGCCGAGTTCTCCGGCCGGACGCTTCGCCGCGGCGTTCAACGAGCACCTCGACAGGTTGGCCGCTGCACACCCCGAGTTCGCCTCACTGCGAAACCAGGTCGCCCTCACGGTGGCCGCCGAGTTGGCGGTCCAGCCCCACCTCGCGGAGGTGGTCGCCGAGAGCGACCGCGGCTTCTGGGCTCCGACCCTGCTGCTCGACGCGACGCAGCTCCCGGTCCGCACGACGCGACCTCCCAAGTTCGTTCCCTCGACGGCCGGGCTGGCGAGGACTCGCGGCGGCCAGCCGATGATCCACGTCAGCGGCGGGGTGCAGGTCAGTCCGGCGGCCGTCGTGCGGGGAGCGAAGCCGGGTGTCGTCCGCGGGTTGGAGCCCCCAGTACGGCCGGACGCCGCGACGGTCTGGTGGTGGGACGCGAAGTCGGGTCAGTCGAGGCCGAAGGCGTCCAGCAGCGCCCGTTGAGCCGTCTCGGCGTCGTCCGGCGCGACGACGGTGCTGACGCGAATCTCGCTGGTGCTGACGAGCTGCACGTTCACGTCGACGGCCGCGAGCGCCGCGAACATCTTCTCGCCCACGCCGGTGTGGCTGCGGAGCCCGATCCCCATCACGGAGATCTTCGCGATCTCGCGGTCGTGCCCGATCTCCGCCTCCGGCCACGCCTCGAGCACCTCGCGAACGAGCAGCAGGCACCGCTCGAGGTCCTCCCGCGGCACCGTGAACGAGAGGCTCGTGCGACCGTCGTGCCCGACGTTCTGGACGATCATGTCGACCATCACCCCCCCCTCGGCGACCGCGCCGAAGACCTGGGCGGCGATGCCCGGCTCGTCCTTCAACTGCTTGACGGTGACCCGCGACTCGGTCGTGTCCATCTGCACTTCGCTGACGACGATGTCCTCCATCGCCGCGAGCCGGGCGACGACGTCGCGCTCGATCTCGTCGCTCGCCTTCCCGTGCGCGTCGTGGCCGCCGTCCGTCGTCCAGCCGACGTCCGGAGTGACGGCGAGGGGCTCCTGCAGTCGGAAGCCGGCGTGCACGACCTGCAGGGCCCGCTCGGAGTCGTCCCGGTCCACGAGCACGGAGATCTTGATCTCGCTCGTCGTGATCATGGCGATGCTGACGTCGGCGTCGGCGAGGGACTGGAACATCTTTGCGGCGACTCCCGTGTGCGTCCGCATGCCGGCCCCCACGACCGACAGCTTCGCCACGTTGGTCCCGTGCGTGACGTGCCCGGCCCCCAGCTGTTCGACGGCGTCCGCTGCCGCCGTCAGTGTCTCGGCGAGATCCTCCTCGGGAACGGTGAAGGACACCTCTGCGAACCCCGCCTGGCCCACGTCCTGGACGACCATGTCGACCGGGATTCTGCGGGCCGCCATTCGCACGAAGATGGTGTTCATCGTCCCCGGCTGGTCCGGGACGCCGTTGAGCGTGACGCGTACCTCGTCCCGCACGAGGGCCACGCCGGAGACGACGGGAGCCTGGGCGTCCGGCTCCGGGGCGATCAACGTGCCGGTGCCGTCGGAGTAGGAGGGCCGGACCCGCAGCGGGACACGGTACTTCTTGGCGAACTCGATCGACCGCGAGTGCATGACGCCCGCACCGACACTCGCGAGTTCGAGCATCTCGTCGTACGACAGCCGCGTGACGTGTCGCGCCTCCGGGACGCGACGGGGGTCGGTCGTGTAGACGCCTTCGACGTCGGTGTAGATCTGGCACTCGTCGGCCTGCAGGACGGCCGCGAGCGCGGTGGCCGTGGTGTCGCTGCCGCCGCGGCCGAGCGTGGTGATGTTGAAGTCCGAGTCGACGCCCTGGAAGCCGGCGGCGATGACGATCTTCCCCTCGTCCAGCGCCCGTCGCATGCGTTCGGTCGAGATGTCGACGATGCGGGCCCGCGTGTGCGTCGAGTCGGTCCGCACGCCGATCTGCGCGCCGGTGAGGCTGATCGCGTCGATGCCGAGTTCGTGGACGGCCATCGCCATCAACGCAACCGACTCCTGCTCGCCGGTCGCGAGCAGCATGTCCGTCTCGCTGGCCGCGGAGATCACGCCGACTCCGCGGCCACGCGAGATGGACATGCTGCTCGCGACCGGCGAGCAGGAGTCGGTTGCGTTGATGGC
>JANQQW010000197.1 GCA_028284885.1 Planctomycetaceae bacterium | reverse complement strand
CATCAGCTCGCCGAGCCGGCACAGCAGGTGCGCCCCCGCCTTGGGGATGGAGACGAGGAACAGCGGCCTCTGCGTGAAGTGGTTCGGGGTGACCGGCGCCACGATCCGGCAGGACTTCGAGCGGACGAACTGCAGCAGCGTTCCGGAGACCCAGTCGGCGTCGTCGGACGCCAGCAGGACCGCGTCCGTCGGGGCGTCCGGCAGGCTCTCCGGTTCTCCCGCGACCGTCACGTCGAGCGGCAGGTTCGCTGCACGGACGGCGTGGACGAACTCCTCGGCGGCCGGCCCGGGGGGCGAGACCGTGACGGAGCGGACGCCGTCGTCCACGAGACTCCGGCAGGCCTCCAGCCGGGAGGCGGTGTCGGTGTCGCAGAAGTGCAGTTCGGTGTCACGCGTCATCGGCTGCACTCCGCGTAGGTCGAGTTCATCGCCGCGTAGGTCGCCTGGAGTTCCGCGTCGACCACCTCGGCGAAGCCGTTGAGCAGCGGCTCGTCCTTGATCGAGGAACGCTCGATCTCGACGTCGCCGTGACCGGGGTAGCTGACGAAGTCGAACTTGGTCGACTGGAAGTTCGACTTGTTGAAGGCGAAGATGAAGACGTTGGGGTCGTCGACGCCCGGGTGGGGCCTGCCCGACTGCAGGCACTCGGCGACCTTCCGCTGGAACAGGGTGTAGTCCTTCGGGTCGAAGTACTCGATCGGCGCGTAGCCGAGTTCGGTGAGGAACTCGTTGAAGCCGGCCGCCTCGAGGACCTCGAGGTGTTCGTTGACGAGGTGGTTCCGGTGGTCGTCGATGACGCCCTTGCGGAAGTTGTGGACGTGCCACCGCGTCTGGTTGCGGTAACTCATGTCGGACCACAGCCCGGTCGCCTCGTCGGGCGTGCAGGGGAGCCCCGCGGAGGCCGCCACCTTCAGGATCGTCTCGCGGGGGTCGCGAATCAGGTCCTCCCACCGCATCACGGCGTACTGGTCGCGGACCTCCAGGAACTCCGTCCAGTACTTCACCTGCGGCGCGACGAGCCCCTCGACGAAGTTCATGTCGGTCAGCTTGTAGAGCGCGAGGTGCTCCCGGATGGGGGTCGTCGGCCGCTTCAGCACCTCGTCGATGTAGTGGCCCGTCAGGGCGTTCAGCGAGAACGTGGCCGAGTTCAGCACGTCGAGCGGGCTGCGGATCGAGGCGAGCTTGGTGTAGTCCGCGTAGTAGGGGTCGTCCAGCCAGCTCTTCGGCTTGTAGTGCGAGTGGATGATGTCGTAGTAGTCCATGGCGAACTTCGGCATCTTGAAGACGGCGAGGAAGTCCCCGCTGTCCTTGATGCCGACGTACTTCCGCACGCGGCAGGTCGTCTCCGGCTCCTCCGGGTCCAGCCACTTCGGGCCGCCCACGAGCAGGCCGAACTCCGGCGAGATGACGAGGTTCTCGACGTCGATGTGGTCGGCGAAGTACTCCCGCCCGGCCTGGTCGATCCGCTGCGTCGCCTCGTCCATGACCTCCCGGACACGCGCCCGGAACGGGTCCGGCTTGTAGCCCTGCCGGTCGATCAGCCGGCCGAGGATGCTCAGCAGCAGGGTGAACCCGGTCCGCGGACAACCGTTGACCAGCAACTTCGGCTGCTTCTTCGACCGGATCGGCGAGGTGAGCGGTGCGAGGGTCGTCGTCATGGGGACGTCCTTTCCGAGTGGGAAACCTAGGCCACGCGAGCGGCTTGCTCGGCGGTGTGCGGTGTGGTGCTCCAGATCGTCGAGCGACCCGTGAACCCGAGTTCTGCGAGGTCGGTCAGCGACCACAGTCGGGCCGCCTCCCCCACGGTCTCGTCGACCGCGAGGATGCAGCCCGGGTGGTAGCCCGCGAAGCGAAAGCCCTCGATTTGGACGAAGTCCTGGTCGACGTTCGCGCGGAGGGTCTCGCGACCGAACTCCCCGACCTCGCCTTCGCAGTCGTGTCCGCAGAGGATGCCGCCGTCGCGCAGCTTGGGGGTCCAGGCCGCGACGTCGGCCTTCACGGCCTCGT
Source organism: Planctomycetaceae bacterium (assembly GCA_028284885.1). GTDB lineage: Bacteria > Planctomycetota > Planctomycetia > Planctomycetales > Planctomycetaceae > JANQQW01. Next base: position 23,981 of record JANQQW010000197.1, on the reverse strand, counting down.
ACGAGTGGTCGCCGTCGATGAACACGAGGTCGAACGCCCCGTCCGCCACGAACTGGGCGGCGACGAGGCTCTCCATGACCATCGGCTTGCACTGCGACGAGAACCCGGCCTCGCCGACGTGGTGCCGGAAGGTCGCGAACAGGTCGTGGTCGCGGGCGAGGTCCAGGTGCCACTGCACGTTGGTGCTGCCCCGCCAGGTGTCGATGCAGACGACCTCGCCCCCGAACTCGGCGGCGACCTCGAGCAGCGCGAGCGTGCTCCCGTTCCCGAGGAAGCTGCCGACCTCGGCGATCCGCATCCCGGGCCGGGCGACCTCCCGGGCGAGCTTGCGAAGGACGAATCGGTCCTGGTCGGTGATCCGCGGGGCGACGTGTGTTGCGAGTTTCATCGTGATCGCCTGTTCGACGCGAGGACGGTGGTGGGAACGGTCATGCGGAGCGGGCCAGACCCGTTTGTGGACGAACGGTGTTGAACTCGGAGGCGAGATCGACCAGCCCGTCGAACTCCGCGGCCGACTCGAACTCGACCTGCAGCACCGAGTGTCGCCGGTCGAGCGCGACGGGTCCGTCGGGAGTCGCCTGGTTGCACCCCAGGTTGAGGAAGTAGGCACCGGCCTGGAGCGGTGCCGTGACGCGGAAGCGGACGACGACACTCTCGCCGGGGACGACGTGGTCGACGAGTTCGTGGGACTTGGCGGTGTTCGTGCCGTAGACGAGGACGCCGTCCGTCGTGAAGAAGCCGAACCCGAAGACGGCGTGCTCGACCGCGTCGTGGAAGTAGACGCGTGCCAGGATCTCCACGGTGGCCCCGCACGGGACGCTCGAACTGAGCGGCTCGCCGTCGGCGAGAACGGCGAACTCGACGAACTCGGCCCGACCGTCGCCGAAGCGGAGTTCGCCCGAGTGGTACTGCGGACACTCGGCGAAGCGGGCCACGGCGTCGGTCCGCCCCTCGAACGGCACGTCGGCCGTCCCCGTTGCGACCTTCGCGGGCGGCGGTGGCGGCGCCTCGTCCTGCCGGGGCTGGCTGCGCTGTGTCAACGTGCGGTCGCTACGGCCGGTGGCCAGCAGCTCGTGGTAGACCGAGACGACCTCGCGCGGCTCGCCGCTGTCCACCACACGGCCCCGTTCCAGCAGCACGGCGTGGTCGCAGTGTCGGACCACGGCCGTCAGGTCGTGGGTGACGACGATGATCGTCTTGCCGGCGTCGCGAAGCTGCTGCACTCGCTGGAAGCACTTGTGCTGGAACCGGGCGTCCCCGACCGAGAGCGCCTCGTCGACGACCAGGATGTCGGGGTCGACGTGGATCGAGGCGGCGAACGCCACGCGGACGAACATCCCGGACGAGTAGGTCCGCATCGGACGGTCGAAGAACTCGCCCACGTCGGCGAACTCGCCGATCTCGTCCAGTCGTGCGGCCGTCTCGGCCTTCGTCAGTCCGTTCTGGAGACAGAAGAACTCGGCGTTCTCGCGACCGGTGAGGTCGGGGCAGAAGCCGGCGCCGAGTTCGAGCAGCGCGGCGATTCGTCCGTCGACGTCGATCTCGCCCCGGGTCGGCTGGAGAACGCCGCAGACCATCTGCAGCAGCGTGCTCTTTCCGGACCCGTTCCTCCCCAGGATGCCGATCGTTCGACCGGCCGGCACGTCGAAGGTGACGTCCTCGAGCGCCCAGAAGTCCTTGCCGTACTCGCGACGGAACGGGTCGAAGTACTCGAGCACCCGGTCCATCGGGTTCGCGAACACGCGGAACCGCTTGGCGACGTTTCGGACCTGGACGGCGTTGGTCATTCAGAGCACCTCCGCGAACTCGGTCCGCACGCGCCGGAACACGAAGGCCCCGATGCCGAGGACGGCGAAGGTCATGCACCAGAAGCCGGCCGCTTCCAGCGGCTTCGTCCAGAACGGGTCGCCGCCGAGCAACGAGTCCCGGTACCCCTCGGCGACGTAGAGCACGGGGTTCAGCCGGAACAGCCAGGCGAAGCGCGCCGGCACCATCTCCAGCGGCCACACGATCGGCGTGACCCAGAACCACAGGTTCATCACGACGCCCAGCATCTCGCGGGTGTCGCGGAGCAGCACGTTGAGGGCCGCTGCGAACCAGCTGAGCCCCGTCGACAACGCGACGAGTGCGAGCAGGTAGTACGGGAGTTGCAGCAGGCTGGCGGTCGGCCTCACGCCGTTCACCAGCAGGATCACGAAGAGGATCAGCAGCAGGAACGCGTGCGTCACCAACGACACGACCACGGAGACGAAGGGCAGGATCTCGACGGGGAAGACGCACTTCTTCACGAGGTGCGGGTTCTCCGTGATGGCCGTCGACCCCGTGACCACGGACTCCGAGAAGGTCAGCCAGGGGACGAACGCCGCGGCGAAGACCACGATGAACGGCAGGTTCCCGACCGGTTGCACGCGCAGTCCGACGGAGAACACGAACCAGTAGACGAGCATCGTCGCCAGCGGCGCGACGAACGACCAGGCGAGCCCGCCGATCGTCGCGGCGAACTTCGTCCGGAACTGGCGGCGGACCATCGCCTCCACCAGCAGGCGGTTCGAGACGATGCTGCGAGCGTAGCCGATCGACGCGATCATCGAGGGAGAGCGAGCTCTACGAGGAATCTGTGCCGGTGAACGCCTTCGTCAGGCCGCGACGAGCGACTCGTGGATGCCCGGCGACTTGACGTGCAGGGGCTCCGAGTCGTTCGTGGAGACCACGAGGACCACCCCCGGGTTGTAGTAGTGACGGAGTCGGGGCTTCACGACGGTGTAGGGGAGGCCGCGCCGTTGGAGCCGGTCGAGGAAGGTCGTGGGGTAGCCGTGACGGGCGACGTGGACGAGTCCCGGGACGGTCGGGAACAACTCGACCGAAGGCTCGAACATCACCAGGTACCTCCCGGCGACGCGGGACAGCTCGTCGAGCGCTCCGTCGATGATCTCCTCGCACTGCTCCAGCGTGAAACAGGTCGCGACGACGTCGAACTCGTCGTCGCCGAAGGGAAGGTCCGCGGCACTCGCCGTCCCGAAGCTCACGTCGGCCTCGGCGATCTCGGCCAGCATGCGGGCGCCCCGGACTCGGTTCTCGACGGCGTCGACTGCGGCGACCTTCGAGAACCGCCCACGGCGGGCGAGGAAGGCGGGAAGGAAGCCCGACCCGCAACCCACCTCGAGGAACGATTTCGTCTCGGGCAGGCGTTCCAGGAGTTCCGCGTAGGCCAGACGGTGGTCGACGGAGTGGCCGAAGCGACCGTCGATCGTCACCGCCGTCGACCACCAGGGGTTCTTGCAGATCTCCGGGACCCGCATCATCAGGTCCTGGGCCAGTCCGACGTGGTCGGAGAAGTGCTGGAGTGCCTCCTGTTGCGGGTTCACCCCGTGAGGAATCTCGTACGAGTTCGACACGACCTCGTCGACGTAGAAGCGGTGCATCTCGCGACGCAGGCTCGCCTCGCCGTCGGCGGACAGCGAGTCGAACCGGGCGGTCGGCTGGTCGAAGTCCACGACCATGCGGCCGACGAGGTCCGTCACGTCCCGCACGGACTTGTCGCCGATCGTCGAGAACGTGACGCGGGCGGGGCCGACGTGCGCGGCGATCGCGAGGGCGTCCGCGGCCGACTCGAGGTCGCCCTCGGAGACGACGTGAACCCGCTCGACCCCGTGCGACCGAAGCGGCCACCACAGGTCGCGGTGGTTCGTGATCGACAACCGCCCCTCGTAGACCCGTTCCGTGGCGGCCTTCGTCTTCACGCCGGCCGACTCCGGACGGATGACCACGAGCCGTCCGTCCGCGGGCAAGTCCGACGGCAGTGGGATCTGCGTCGGCCTTGTGTCCCGTCGGCTGACGACGACCAGTGCCGTCGGGTGCTCGGTGGTGTGGTTGTCCATCGGGTTGGCCTCTCGGTTGTCAGGCGGAACGTCGCTGGCCGGGGATCAGTCGCACGAGCCGGTCCCAGATCGTGCTCGTCGCGACTTCGTGAGGTGTGTCGTCGTCGGCCGGATCGACGTGTCCGGCGGCGAGTTCGCGGGCACGGGCGATCGCGGCGTCGGGCATCAACTGTTGACCGGGGATGTCGTACTCGACCGGGGCGAATCGTCGCGGCTCACCCCGCGAGGCGAGTTCGACCACGCGATCGCACGCCCGAGCGAGACCCGTTGCGGCCGTCGTTCGTCTCGACATCGCCTCCGCGGCCTGCAACACGAAGAAATACTGGTCGCTGTGCTGAACGACCGCTTCGAGGGCACGCGAGGCCACGTCCGGAGCGATGTCGGCAGCACGCTCGGCGAGATCGAGATACCGGCCCGCCGCGAATGGGAACTCTTTGTACAGAAGCTCGACCCGAGCCCAGTCGATCTCGGCCGGATCGACACGTTCGAGGTGACGACGGACCTCGTTCGCCGAGCGGACCGGCCCGTCGATCGTGGGCTCGCCGGCGAGGACCGGGAGCGTCGACGACGCGTCACGGAAGTCGTCCAGGCTGACGAAGTTGTATCGGTAGTGCCGGTTGTCGTCAGGACAGCCCGCGGCGATCCGGAAGTCGTACGAGTGCCTTCGCCCGCCGCGGGAGGAGTTCGGCGAGTGGTGCATGTTCTCGCTGTGGAACACGACGCAGTCGCCGAACCGCAACGAGATCTCGGCCCGAGGCCCCAGTTCCGACCGGTTCTCGACCTTGTTCTGCCGGCTGTGAACCGGTTCGCGGTAGACGGTCGGGTAGATCTGGATCGACTCGTCGCACGTGGTGTCGTGCAGCGGGAACCAGATGTTGCACATCAGCAGGTGGTGGTCGCGGTCGAAGTCCCGGTGGATGTTCGACGGGCCGGGCATGAAGGTCTCGGTCGGCCCGTCGGCCCGCTCGCGGCGGTAGTCGGTCGCCTCGAAGAGGTCGGCGTGCCGGCGGGTCTCCTCGACGACCTCCCCCGGCAACACCAGTCGGCTGATCCCGCCGTCCACCAGGACCGGGCCGGGAAGTCCCAGCGTGCGGACCAGCGGGGCGAGGCACTCCGACAGGAACCGCTCGTCTCGAGCCGCCTTGACCGACTGGGCCAGACCGTGCACGGCGCGAATCGACGGCGGCCGGGCCTCGTCGTAGAACGCCTCGAGCTCGGCCGCGGTCGTCGACGTCTCCTCGTCGCCGGCTGCCGTCGCGATCAGCTGTCGGCGAACCTCGTCGAGAGCCGGAACCTGCCGCAAGACGACGACCCGCCCGTCCGCCAGCTCGTCCGCGAGTGGTGTCTCGCGGGAGTCGATGTCGGTGAAGGCGATGTCGAGGACGTCGTTCATGGCAGGCACCCGGGAGTCGAGGCAGCGGGTCAGGCGGCGGCGCCGGACTTCTCGGACGTGCCGAGGAGGTCCCGCTTCAGCGTGTGCTTGCACATCTCGTTGATGTGGTCGACCGTCTCCTGGCCGAACTTCTCCTTCACGAGGGCCAGGTACTTGGGCGACTGGAAGTACTCGTTGAAGGCGGCGTCGCGGAAGCCGAGCACTTCGGCGGCGGAGAGGTACTTCGTCGGCAGCGGCTTCGAGTCCACGCTGTGCTGCGAGTACCCGCCCCAGCTGTCGGGGAGTTCCCACCCCTCCGTCTGAGCCTGCCGGTACAGCGGCGAGCCGGGGTAGGCCATGGCGGAGTAGAAGTTCGCGAACTCGCAGTTGAGCTCGAGGGCCATGTCGAGCGTCTCCTGCATGCTGTCGTGGTCGTCCTCGGGCAGGCCGAAGATGTAGTTGCCGATGATGTGGATCCCGTGGTCCTGCACCTCCTTGCAGACCCGGTAGATCTCGTCGTTGTCGAACCGCTTGGAGACGTCCTCCTGGACGCGGCTGTTGGCCGCCTCGATGCCGAAGGCGAACCAGTTGAAGCCGGCCTGCTTCATCTTCGGGAGCATGCCGTCCTTGACGGTGTCGATGCGGGCGTAGGCCCAGAAGTTGAAGTCGTAGCCCCGCTCGATGATGCCGTCGCAGATGCCCATCACGTGCCGCTTGTTGAGCACGAACATCTCGTCGGCGATCTTGATGTTCTTGACGCCCATCTCGGCCAGCTTGCCCAGCTCGTTGAGGACGGCGTCCACGCTCCAGAAGCGGTAGCTGTTCACCTCCTCCTTGATGCCGAGCTCCTTCTCGCCCGACTTGAAGGGGGCCTGGATGCAGCAGAAGCTGCAGTGGTACGGGCAGCCCAGCGTGGTGTAGAGGGCCGCGTACGGCTGCCGCTCCAGCCCGTCCAGGCAGTGCCAGTTGTGGGCCCGGTAGCGGTCCATCGGCAGCAGGTCCCAGGCGATGCCCGGCATCTCGTTGTCGAGGTCCTTGCACAGCTTCGGGTTCGGCGTGACGCGAACCTTGCTCCCGTCGCGGTACCACAGCCCGGGCACCTTCTCCGGGTCGAACGGCCCGGACGACTTCAGCTCCTGGACGAGGGCGACCATCGTGTACAGGCCCTCGCCGCTGGCGACCCAGTCACACGCCTCGTCGGCCATCGTGACGTCCGGGAGCGCGGCGACGTGTCCGCCCGCCATCAGCAGCGGCCGGCTGGGGTTGTTCCCCTTGATCGCCGACGTCACCGCCGAGCAGGCCGGCATGATCTGCGTCGAGGCGGACGGCTGGTGGCCGTAGACGACGACGACCGTCAGCGTCGGGTCGAGCTTCTCGATCTCCTCGGCGACGTCCGCGTGGTCGAGTTCCAGGGCCTCGGCGTCGAGAATCTCGACGTTCAGCCCCTTCACCCGGCAGAAGGTCGCCATCAGACCGGCCCAGACCGGGTTCTCGATCGCGGCGAGCTCGTCGCCCAGCTTCTGGTAGACGCGCTTCCGGCTCTGCGGGTTGACGAGGACGATGTCCGGCTTGGCCATGGTCGGGTTCCGTTTCGGAGGGGATTCGCGAGTAGGGCAGACGTTTCCGTCTGCGAGGCAGGAGCGCCTGCCCCACTGGGAGTTCGTCAGGCGGCGGCCTTCGCCGCCTCCTCCGCGGTCTGCTGGGCGTTCAGCAGGTCGCAGAGCTTGGTGATCTTGGAGGCGTCGAGGCAGGGGTAGTTGCCGATGTAGAACCCGTAGTCGTGCACGTGCTCGACCTTGGGGAACTTGGCGGCGAAGTCCTTGCCCACGCGTTCGCGGATGTACGGCTGGCGGAGCTGGTTCCCGCCGCCGGAGAGGCCGCGGCGGTACTCGATGCCGTGCGTCTTCATGGCGTTCATCACGTTCTCGCAGAGGACGTCGTCCGCCTCGTTGAGGACCAGCGTGAACGCGTAGTTGCAGCTCCCCTCGAAGGCGAAGTCCGTGCGGAACTTGGCCGGGTCGAGGTGGTCGAGGAACAGCTTCAGGTTCGACGTCCGCTTGGCGTTGTTGTCGTCCAGCCGCTTCAGCTGGTTCCGGCCGACGACGGCGTTCAGTTCCGTGCTGCGGACGTTGAAGGCGGCGTGCGTGAAGACGAACTCCGGATTGCACTCCGGGTACTCGTCCCAGTACTGCTGCTTGATCTTGTCGCAGGTGACCTCCCGCAGCATGCCGTGCGAGCGGAGCATGCGGACGGTCTGGAAGAAGTCCCAGTCGTTCGTGCAGACCATGCCCCCCTCGATCGTGCTGAGGTGGTGGGCGTAGTAGAACGAGAAGTTCGAGGCGAACCCGAGCGAGCCGAGCTTCTTGCCCTCGAAGGTCGCACCGTGGGACTCGCAGACGTCCTCGATCAGCGGGATGTTCCGCGCCTCGAGTTCGTCCAGCAGCCTTTGCGACAGGCCGTTGTAGCCGAGGACGTGCGTCAGGAAGACGGCCCGCGTGTTCTCGGTGATGCTGTCGAGGACCTGGTCCTCGTCCATGCCGAGCGTGCGGTCGTCGATGTCGACGAAGACCGGGTCGAGGCCGGCCTGCAGGACGGAGGCGACGTCCGAGATCCACGTCAGGGTGGGGACGATGACCTCGCCGGGTCCGTAGTGGTGGGCGATCGCCTTCATCGTGACCAGGTTGGCCGAGGCCCCCGAGTTCACGAAGACGCAGTGCTTCACGCCGACCCAGTCGGCCCACTCCTGCTCGAAGGCCCGCACGTTCGCGGACTGCGTCAGGATCGGGTCGTCCTGCTGCAGGAACTCGATCAACGCGTCGAGGTCCTCGCGGACGATGTTGTTCTGCATCAACGGCCAGTCGAGTTGCTGGCCCTGCTCGACGAGTCGGTCGCCGGACATTTTGGATCCCCCCCTGTGCGGCGCGGGGCCGCGGTCGTGTCTGTCTGGTGGACGTTGTGGTTCGAAGGCTCTGTTGGGTCGAGGGTCTAGAGTCGAGAGTCCAGAGCCAGAGGCAGGCAGCGAACGGTCGCTGAGACGACGATTGGTGCCTGCTCCAGCTCTCGACTCTTGACCCTCGACTCGAAATCAAAACGGTCCCTTGAACTCGACGGCGGCGAGCTCGGGGCGTTCCTCCGGGAACCAGCCCTGCGGTCCGCCCTTGACGAGGTCGTTGGCGGAGGCGGCGATGGACTGGGCCGTCGGGTAGAACTCGTCTTCGAGGCTGGGCGTCGTCGGGCAGCTGGTCGGGGCGAAGCCGAGTCGCTGCACCTTGAACTCGCACTTGCCCTGCAGCTTCTCGGTCACCTGGGCGACGATCTCCGCGGCGGCACCGCAGTTGGTCCAGCCGTTGTCGGCCACGATGAGATGACCCGTGCGGGCGACCGACTCGCAGATGGTGTCGGTGTCCAGCGGGGCGAGCCAGATCGGGTCGATGACCTCGGCGGAGACGCCGACGTCCTTGAGGTACTGGTGGGCCCGCAGGCACTCCAGCTGCTGGTAGCTGATGCCGACGAGCGTGACGTCGTCGCCGTGGGCCGTGATGCGGGACTTGCCCGGCTCGACCACGTAGTCCTGCTCCGGCACGGGGCCGTTCTGGAAGTGCAGGATGCGGTGTTCGACGAACATGACGGGGTCGTCGTCGCGGATGGCGGCGAGCAGCGCGCCCTTGGCGTCGTAGGGGGTCGTCGGGCAGACGACCTTCAGCCCGGGCACGTGCATGAAGTAGGAGTACAGGCCCTGCGAGTGCTGGGCACCCTGGCCCCAGCTCTTGCCGATCATCGAGCGGACGACCATCGGGCACTTCAGCCGTCCGCCGAACATGCTGTGCGTCTTGGCGGCGACGTTGACGAGCTGGTTCATGGACAACATCAGGAAGTCCATGCGGATGTGGACGTGGATCGGGCGGAGGCCGCCGAGGGCCATGCCGATCGCGACGCCCGTCATCGAGTCCTCGGAGAGCGGCGTGCCGAAGACGCGTTCGGGGCCGAACTCCTCGACGAGCCCCTTGGTGGTGCCCTGGATGGCCTTGGGGTCGTCGACGTCGAGTCCGTAGATGAGGACGCGGTCGTCGCGGGCCATCTCCTGGGAGGTGGCCTCGCGGATCGCCTCGACGTAGGAGATCTCGCGATCGCCTGCATCGACGCCTCCACCGGCCGTCTGGTTCTGCGTCTCGTTCGGGGGGAGTGTGATCGAGGTCATGTCAGGCGGCCTTCTTGACGGGGGCGGCGGCGGACGGGGTGGCGTACTCGGTGGCGTACACGTAGGTCATCAGTTCCGAGGCGGGCGGGAAGCTGCTCTGCTCGGCGAACTCGATCGCCGCGGCGACCTCGGCCTCGATCTCGGCCTCGATCGCGACGCGGTCGGCGTCGGGCAGCAGGGCTCCGATGCGGGCGACCTCGTCGTTCTCGACCCAGGGCTGACGCTCGGCGGGGTCGCGGAAGCCGAGGTGGAAGTCCTCGTTCGGGCCGACGTGCTCCCGCCAGCGGTAGGTCTGGGCCTCGAAGAAGACCGGGCCGCCGCCGCTGCGGATCGACTCGACCGCGGACGTGGTCGCGTCGTACAGCTTCAGGCAGTCGTTCCCCTCGATGACGGTCGACGGGATGCCGTAGGCCTCGGCCCGGGCGGCGATCTCGGGCCGGCCCTGCCGCTTGCACTGCGAGGTGTGGATGGCGTAGCCGTTGTTCTCGCAGACGAAGATGATCGGCAGCTGCTTCAGGGCGGCGAAGTTGAGCGTCTCGGCGAAGACGCCCTCCTCGCTGGCCCCGTCGCCGAAGAACGAGACGACGACCTGGTCGCTCTTCTTCAGCTTGAGGGCGTAGGCGGTGCCGGCGGCGTTGGCGATGGTGGTGCCGACGACGGCCGAGGTCCCCATCACGCCGGCGTCGGGGTCGACGAGGTGCATCGACCCCCCCTTGCCGCTCGTGCAGCCGGTTTCCTTGCCGTACATCTCGGCGACCATGGCGTTGAGGTTGCCCCCCTTGGCCATGTACATGGCGTGGCCGCGGTAGGTGCCGAAGACGACGTCGTCGGGGCGGAGGGCCTCGCAGACGCCGACCGAGATCGCCTCCTGTCCGATCGACAGGTGGACGGGGCTCTTGATCTTGTCCGTGGGGTAGATCTTGCCGATCTCCTCCTCGGCCCGGCGGATCCGGTACAGCGACTTATACAACCGCTCGTTGAGGAGCATTCTGGTTCTCCGGTGCGTTCTGGTGCCTGAGGAAGGAGTCGTAGGTTTCGGACAGCGCGACCGCGAACGGCGTACGGGGTTGCCAACCGAGGGACAGAAGTTGTGAGGACTCGAGTGCCTTGAGTGGCATGCCGTCCGGCTTCGACGTGTCGAAGCGAAGCTCGCCGGGGAACCCGACGACCATCTTGATGGCCTCGGCGACCTCGGCGATGGAGAGGTCGTCCCCGCCGCCGACGTTGACGGGTGCCGTGGCGTCCGAGTGGTTGTCCACGAGGAACAGGCAGGCGTCGGCGATGTCGTCCGCGAACAGGAACTCGCGACGCGGCTTGCCGGTGCCCCAGATGTCGATGTGGTCGGCCCCCTCCTCCTTCGCCGCGTGCATGCGGGCGAAGAGGGCGGGAATGACGTGGCCCCCCTCGGGCGTGAAGTCGTCCTCGATGCCGAAGGCGTTCGCCGGGATGCACTGCAGGTACCGGCGGCCGTACTCGCGGGAGTACGCCTGGCAGAGCACGAGGCCGGCCAGCTTGGCGGTCGCGTAGGCCTCGTTCGTCGGCTCGAGCTTGTCCGTGAACAGGGACTCGACCCGCATCGGCTGTTCGGTGTGCTTCGGGTAGCTGCAGCTGCTCGCGAGGTACAGCAGGTCCTGCACGCCCGCCTCGTGCGCCGCCTTCACGACGTTCGTCTGCACGAGGAGGTTGTCGAGCATCAGCTGGGCGGGATGCTCCTGGTTGCACTTGATGCCGCCCGACCGACCGGCCGCGAGGAACACGCACTCCGGCCGGGTCTCGGCGAAGAACGTCTCGACGGCGTGGGCGTCGCGGAGGTCCGGCTCGTCCTCGCCGCGGCCGACGACGTTCGTGAATCCGCGGTTGTCGAGCTGGCGGAGCAACGCGGCTCCGATGAGCGTGTCGCCGCCGGCGACGAAGACTCGTGTGTTGGCGTCCATGCGACTCGTTTCGTCCGTGAAGTCGATCCGTCGACTCGGGCGGAGTGGCCGTCCCCGTCAGGCGGCGTCCAGTTTGTTCAGCTCGCGGAACTCGTTGATCGTGCGGCCGTTCCGCTCCGCCTCGGCCTCGGAGTAGTCCTTGCCCTGGTCGAAGAAGATGACCTGGCTGCCGGCCGGCTCGAAGTCGAACGGCACGTGGATCAGGTTGCTGAGGTTCTCGCGGACGTCGGCCTGCTTCTCGGGCGGGACGAACAGCAGCAGGAACCCTCCGCCGCCGGCCCCGGTCAGCTTGCCGCCGACCGCCCCGGCCGAGCGGGCCTTCTCGTAGAGCTCGTCGACCTGCGGGTTGGAGACCTTGTTGCTGAGGCTCCGCTTGGTGAGCCACGCCTCGTGCAGCAGCTCGCCGAAGGCGTGGAGGTCGCCCCCGTTGAGGATGGCGAGCGCCTCGTCGACGAGGTCGGTCATGATCCGCAGCTGCCGCCGCTTCGCGCCGATGTCCTCGACGTAGCTCTTGGCGACGTCCTGGGCGGTGCGGATGATGCCGGTGTAGAACAGCATCATGTGGGAGCTGAGCTCGGCGATCCGCGCGGAGGGCAGGATGACGGGCCGAACGGAGATCTCGCCGCTCTGCAGGAAGCTGACGTTCTTGAGGCCCCCGTAGGCGGCCATCACCTGGTCCTGCGAGCCGACGGTCTCCTTGAGGAGGTCCTGCTCGATGTGGATCGACTCGAGGGCGAGCTGCCGCTTGCCGGCCATGCGGCCCTGCAGGGCGTACAGGGCGTGCAGCAGGCCGACGGTGAAGGCCGAGCTGCTCCCCATGCCGCTGCGGGCGGGGAGGTCGCCGTCGTGGTGGATCTCGAGGCCGCGGTCGATGCCGAGGTAGTCCAGCACCTGTCGCACGGACGGGTGCGAGATGTCCTGGTTCGTCTCGCAGGACTCGATCTTCGAGTAGACGACGCGGGTCTTGTGCTCGAAGAACGGCGGGAGGTACCGCACCGTGAGGTAGCAGTACTTGTCGATGGTGGAGGCCAGCACGGCACCGCCGTGCTCCCGGTACCAGCCGGGGTAGTCGGTGCCACCACCGAAGAAGGAAATACGATACGGAGTGCGGCTGATGATCATGGGGATCCGCTTCCTTGCTCTCCCACGGTTCTCGAACCGAGAGGGAGATGCAAACACGGCATCCCTTGCCCCCCCTACGGCCGGGCGGGAACTTAGGTTAGGTCCCGAAACGGGTCAAGACGATTTGTCGAAAGTTCAAAGGCCGCTGCAGAATCTGCTCGCCTGGACGAAAACCGCTGCGAAACGCCACGAGACCGTGAGGCAACGAGACGTGACGAATCCCGAGATTCCAGAGGCCGAGGTCTACTCGGTCGTCGGCGAGGAGGGCTTTCGGCGGCTCGTCGCCGCCTTCTACCAACGTGTTCCGGACGACGATCTTCTCGGGCCGATGTACCCGCCCGACGACCTGGACGGGGCCGAGTGGCGGCTGCGGGAGTTTCTGGTGTTCCGGTTCGGCGGACCGCCGCGGTACATCGAGAACCGTGGTCACCCGGCGCTGCGGATGCGTCACGCCCCGTTCCCGCTCACGCCGGCCGCCCGCGACCGGTGGGTGGAGCTGATGGACGCCGCCCTCGCCGAGGCCGACCTCGACTCCCGGGCGACCGCCGTGCTGCGGAGCTTCTTCGAGAAGACGGCCACGTTCCTCGTGAACCGGCCGGCCGACTGACCGCCACGCTCCCCGAACGGCCCGGCGTTCTCTATCCTCGCCGCGAACTCGAGTCCACGGCACCCGGAACACGTCATGAAGATCGGTCTCGTCGGCTACCAGGGCGGAGGGAAGAGCAGTGTCTTCCAGCTCCTCACCGGCGACGCGCCGGACCTCGCGAAGGTCCAGGACGGACAGTCCGGCACGGCCGTCGTCCCCGACGCCCGCTTCGACGGCCTCGTCGAGCTGTTCAAGCCGAAGAAGACCGTCCCCTCCAGCATCGACCTGCTGGACACGCCCGGCCTGGTCCGCGACCAGCCGGACAAGAACGCCAAGAAGCTCGGCATCATTCGCACCTGCACCGCCCTCGTGCAGGTCGTCGGCGTGTTCAACGGGGTGGACGCCGTCGAGGAGGCGAACGCGTTCCACGACGACATCGTCCTCGCCGACCTGCAGGTCGTCTCCAACCGCATCGACCGACTGAACGCCGACGCGAAGAAGCCCCGGCCGGACAAGGAGGAACTCGCCGCCGAGCTCGAATCGCTCGGCCCGGTCCGCGAGAAACTGGACGCCGGGGAGTCGCTGATCGACATGGAGTTCGACGAGACGCAGGAGAAGGCGTGTGCCTCGTTCTCGTTGCTCACGCGGAAGAAGCGGCTGCTCGTGCTGAACACGGCCGACGCCGAGGTGGACGCGGCGGTGGTGGCCGAGCTGGAGGCGGCCGGGCACAACGTGCTGGCGGCACCACTGGGACTGGAACTCGAGGTGGCCGAGCTCGACGAGTCCGAGCGGGCCGAGTTCGCCGCCGAGATGGGGCTCGGGGAGCCCTGCCGCGACCGGCTGCTGCGGATGATCTTCGAGGTGACCGACCAGATCACCTTCTACACGTCCGGCGAGAAGGAGGTGCACGCGTGGCTGCTCCCCCGCGGGGCGACGGCGGTCGAGGCGGCCCACACCATCCACAGCGACCTCGCCCGCGGGTTCATCCGGGCCGAGGTCATGGCGGCCGACGACCTCCTCCGGCTCGGCAGCGAACGCGACGTGAAGGCGGCCGGGCTCCAGCACGTGGAGGGAAAGGAGTACGTCGTCCAGGACGGCGACGAAGTCGTCATCCGCTCGGGAGTCTGACGTGACGGCGTCGAGGAGACACGGTTCGCTTCCCGGCCGGTCGTTGTCCGAGTTCGGGCTCGGTCGTATACTTCCGGATCGATCTCTACGGCGAGAGTGCCATCGTGAGTGAATCGTCCCGGCTTCTCGTGTTCGGCCGGTCCCCGGAGAGCTGCTCCGGTCCGCTGATCGACCGCCTGCGAGAGGACCACGAAGTCTGCGTCCCGGAGAACCTCGTCTCCGGCCTGCGGATGCTCCGAGAGGACGGCGTCGACTGCCTGTTCGTCGCCTCCGACGTCGCCTCCCCGGGGGTGCTGCTTCAGGCCAGCGGCGTGCTCGAGCACCTGCCCGACGGCATCGTCCTGCTCGACACCGCGCTCGAGGTCCTCTGGTCCAACCGTCGCTTCGTCGAACTCGCGGCCGAGGGGACCGAGGCCGAGGTCCCGGGCGGGTCGCTCGGCATGTCGTTCTACGACGTCTTCGGCACGCCGGAGATCCTCGGGCCGGACTTCTGCCCGTTCAACACGGCCCTCGGCTCGGGCGAGGCGGCGAAGAGCACGATCCGCGTCGACGAGAAGTCGTACTACGAGGTGCACGCCAAGCCGGTGCTCGTCGGTGCGGACGAGGTGCCCGAGTTCCTGGTCGTCATCGTGCGGGACGTCTCCTCCGAGGTGCTCCAGCGGCAGAAGCTCAACGCGATCTACCAGGCCGGCCTCGAACTCGGCGACCTGATGCCGCAGGACGTCCTCGACATGTCGGTCGACGAGCGGATCGAACTGCTGAAGCAGAAGATCCTGCACTACACCCAGGACCTGCTCGAGTTCGAGACCGTCGAGATCCGGCTGCTCGACAAGCACTCCAAGACGCTCGTCCCGCTGCTGGCCGTCGGCATGCAGCCGGTCGCCACCGACCGTGACCTGCGAGCCGACCCGCAGGACAACGGCGTCACCGGCTTCGTCGCCTCGACCGGCAAGAGCTACCTCTGCGAGGACACCGAGAACGACCCGCTGTACCTGCCCGGGGCCCCGGACGCCCGCAGCTCGCTCACCGTGCCGCTCATCCTGCACGACGAGATCCTCGGCACGTTCAACGTCGAGAGCCCGCGACCCGGAGCCTTCGACGAGAACGACCTCCAGTTCCTCGAACTCTTCAGCCGCGAGGTCGCCGTCGCCCTGAACACGCTGGAACTGCTGGCCGCCGAGAAGATGACGACGGCCAACGAGAGCACCGAGTTGATCCTCCGCGAGGTCGCCCCGCCCGTCGACGAGATCCTCAACGACGTGACGTGGGTCCTCGAGAAGTACATCGGCCACGACCCCGAGGTCTGCGAGCGGTTGCAGCAGTCGCTGCGGCACACCCGCGACATCAAACAGCTCATCCAGAAGGTCGGCCAGGAGATCGCCCCGAAGTCCGCCCACCAGGTGCAGATGCTGCCGCCGCGGCCGCACCGCCCGAAGCTCGTCGGGAAGCGGATCCTGGTCGTCGACGGCGACCGCTCCGTTCGCCGGGCCGCTCACGAGCTGCTGGGCCGGTTCGGCTGCGAGGTGGAGACGGCCCACCACGGCGAGGAGGCCGTGATGATGTGCCGCCGGGCCCCGTACGACGCCGTCATCGCCGACATCCGTCTGCCCGACATGAACGGCTACGAGTGCTTCTGCGGCATCCGCGGCGTCGAGCCGGACCTCCCCGTCATCCTGATGACGGGCTTCGGCTACGACCCGGCCCACGCCATCGTGAAGGCCCGGCAGGACGGACTCCAGTCCGTCCTCTACAAGCCGTTCCGCCTCGACCAGCTGCTCACCGAGGTCGAGAAGACCGTCGGCGGGACGACGCCCACGCCCACGGAGTAGTGCCGTCCTCACGTGGTGTGCGGCGATCGGTCGTCAGGCCGTAGCGGCGGCCTCGGCTACGCCAAGATCGGCTTCACGACTTCGCCGGCGATGTCGGTCAGTCGGAAGTCGCGGCCTTGGAAGCGGTAGGTCAGCCGTTCGTGGTCGATGCCGAGCAGGTGCAGGATGGTGGCGTGCAGATCGTTGACGTGCATCACGTTCTCGACCGCGTCGTAGCCGAGTTCGTCGGTCGCCCCGTGGGTGACGCCCCCCTTGATGCCGCCCCCCGCCATCCAGCAGCTGAAGCCCTGGATGTGGTGGTCGCGGCCGTTGCCCTGGGCCATCGGCGTGCGGCCGAACTCGCCGCCCCACACGACGAGCGTGTCCTTCAGCATGTCCCGCTGCTTCAGGTCCTTGATCAGCGCGGCACACGCCCGATCGACCTCGCCGGCGGTCCCCTCGGTGTTGCGCTTCACGCCGCCGTGGTGGTCCCAGCCGCGGTGGTAGAGCTGGACGAAGCGAACGCCCCGCTCCAGCAGTCGTCGGGACAGCAGGCAGTTCGAGGCGAACGACCCGTCGCCCCCTTGGGTGCCGTAGAGTTCGAGCGTCTCCTTCGTCTCGCCGGCGACGTTCATGAGTTCCGGCAGGGCGGCCTGCATGCGGAACGCCTTCTCGTAGGCGGCGATACGGGTGCCGATCTCCGGGTCGTCGACGACCTCGTTGCGAAGACCGTTCAGCCGGCCGACCGCGTCGACGACCTGCTTCTGCGAGTCCCTGCTGACGCCGGGCGGGTTGCCGACGTAGAGGACGGGGTCGCCCTTCGAGCGGAACTCGACCCCCTGGAAACGGCTGGGGAGGAAGCCGGCCGACCACTGCCGGGCGGCGATCGGCTGCGACTGGCCGAACCGTCCGATCGACGTGAGGACGACGAAGCCGGGCAGGTCGCGGCTCTCGCTGCCGAGGCCGTACTGCAGCCACGACCCCATGCTGGGCCGGCCGCTGATGAGCGAGCCCGTGTTCATGTAGGTGTGGGCCGGGTCGTGGTTGATCGCCTCGGTCTTCAGCGAGTTGACGATGCAGATGTCGTCGGCGACGGAGCCGATCTCCGGGAAGATCTCGGCGATCGACTGCCCCGACTCGCCCCACTGCCTGAAGGGGTGCTGCGGACCCATGCACTTGAGCTGCCGCCCCTGCAACTGGGCGATCGGCTTCCCCTTGGTGAACGACTCCGGCATCGGCTGGCCGTTCATCTCGGCGAGCTTCGGCTTGTGGTCGAACGTCTCCAGGTGCGACGGCCCCCCCGCCATGCAGAGGTGGATCACCCGCTTCGCCTTCGCCGCGTGGTGCAACGGATCGACGACCCCCCGCCACTGCTCGGCCGCATCGGCTGTCACGTCGTCGCCACGGACCTTCGACGGCTCGAGGAACGACGCCAGCACGGCCGACCCGATGCCGAGCGAGGAGGTGGAGAGGAACGTGCGGCGGTGGAGGTGGTTCAGCGGATTCATCGCGTCAGCTCCGCGTTATGGTTTCGTGGAGGTTGAGCAGCGTGCGGGCGACGGCGGTCCACGCGGCGAGTTCGGCGGCGTTCGCGTTCTCCGGCAGCGGGCGCTGGCCGACGGACAGGAACGCCTTCGCGGCCGCTTCGTCCGCCTGGTAGGTCGTGAGTTGTTCCTTCAGCAGATCCGAGAGGACAGACAGTTCCCGGTCGCTCGGCTGGCGGAGCAGTGTCGTCCGGAAGGCGAACCGCAGGCGACTCTCGTCCGACTCGCCCCCTTGGTCGACGATCCGCTCGGCGAACGCACGGGACGCCTCGACGTACGTCGGGTCGTTCAGCAGCACGAGGGCCTGGAGCGGGTTGTTGCTGCGGGGGCGCTGGACGACGCACTCCTCGCGGGACGGGGCGTCGAAGGCGAGCAGGCTGGGGTGCAGGAAGGACCGCTGCCAGAAGGTGTACAGGCCGCGGCGGTACTGGTTCTCGTTCGCGTCGTGGCTCCACGTTCGCTTCGGGAAGTTGAGGTGCTTCCAGTAGCCGGTCGGCTGGTACGGCTTCACGCTCGGGCCGCCGATCGTCGGGTTCAGCAGGCCGCTGACGGCGAGCGCGTTGTCGCGGACCAGCTCCGCCGGCACGCGGTACCGGCTCTGCCGGGCGAGCCACTTGTTGTACGGGTCCTTCGACCGCAACTCGTCGTCGGCGACGGACGACTGCCGGTAGGCCCCGGACATGACGATCGACTTCAACGTCCGCTTCACGTCCCAGTCGTGACGGACGAGATCGACGGCGAGCCAGTCGAGCAGTTCGGGATGCGTGGGCCACTCCCCCTGCGATCCGAAGTCCTCGAGGGCCGTCAGTCCGCGGCCGAAGCACTGCTTCCAGAGCCGGTTGACGACGACGCGGGCCGTGAGCGGGTTGTTCTCGTCGACGATCCAGCGGGCCAGGTCGAGCCGTGTCGCCCGACCGTCGACCTCCAGCCGTCCGAGGAACTCCGGGACGGCCGGATCGACGACCGGGCCGGAGTCGTCCAGCCAGTTGCCGCGGGGCAGAACGCGAACCGTCCGCGGGCGGACGGCGGTCGTCACGAGCGAGACCGGGACGGTCTTCACGTAGTCCGCCTTCTGCTTGTTCACCTTCGCCAGCTCGCCACGCACGGGGTCGAGGCTGGGGGCGAAGCCGCGGAAGTACGCGGCCAACCGCTTCCGGTCCGCGTCTGTCCTCGCCTCGGGGGGCGTGGCGACGATCGTGCGCACGTCGATCGGCGGACGACCGTCGTTGCCGACGTTCACGGGCTTCTTCTGGGCCGTCGCGGCCAGCCGAACGCGACCGCTCCAGTCGCCGGCCCACTTCACCGTCACCGTCACCGGCTGGTCGGGCGAGACGGCGACCGGTGCGGGCAGCTCGAGAACCGCTTCGCTCGGCTTGGCCGGGTTCGACTTCAGGGACCAGCTCGTCCCGACGTTCCCGTCGAACGCCTTGCCGACGTCGTGACCGCCGTCGGCGTGCGAGGCGGTCGCCCGCGGCTTGACCGGCTTCCCGCCTTGCTGCACCGAGATCTCCGTCACCTCGAACACACCGGCGGGTTCGTCGTTCGGAAGCACCTCGAGTCGCAGTGCCGTCACGCCGGCGAGATGCGAGGCGACCGTGAACGTCGTCGTCCGCGGAGCCGCTTCGTCGGCCTCGGGCGACCGGACCTCGACGCCGACGAAGCCGTCGACGAGTTCCTCGGTCGAGACGCCTTCGCTCGCGACGACCTCACGCGGCCGCGTGGTCGTCCACGGGTCGAAGCGGGCCTCGGGGCTGCTCTCCCACTCGGCCAGCTCGGCGTCGAGTTCCGGCGTCTGCGTGTCGAGGACGGTCTGCAGCCGCCGCCGCTCGCCGTCGAACCGGTCGAGCTCGGCCTGCTGCTCGGTCGTCGGCAGCATCGTCGGCCCCTGCCGGCCGACGGGCGTCTCCTGGACGTCGGCGAAGAACGCCCCCATCGCGTAGAAGTCGGCCGCGGTGAACGGGTCGAACTTGTGGTCGTGGCACTCGCTGCAGCCCATCGTCGAGCCGAGCCAGACGCTGGAGACGTTGCGAACCCGGTCGGCCGTGTACTTCGCCGTGTACTCCTTCGCCTGGGCGCCCCCCTCCTGGGTCGTCTGCAGCAGCCGGTTGTAGCCGGAGGCGATCCGTTGCGAGCGGGTGGCGTTCGGCAGCAGGTCGCCCGCGAGCTGCTCGATCGTGAACTCGTCGAACGGCTTGTTCTCGTTGAACGACCGGATCACGTAGTCGCGGTACAGCCACACGTCGCGCGGGTTGTCGCTGTGGTAGCCGATGCTGTCGGCGTAGCGGACGAGGTCCAGCCAGTCGACCGCCATCCGCTCGCCGAAGTGGTCGCTCGCCAGGAACCGGTCGACCAGCTTCTCGTACGCGTCCGGCGACTCGTCGGCGAGGAACGCGTCGACCTCCTCGACCGTCGGTGGCAGGCCGCGGAGGTCGAAGCTGAGTCGCCGGGCGAGCGTGACCTTGTCCGCCTCCGGCGACGGCACGAGGCCCTTCTCCAGCAGCCGGGCGTAGACGAACCGGTCGATCTCGCTGCGGACGAAACCGTGAGCGTCCTGAACCGTCGGCGGGGCCGGGTTCGACGGTGGCACGTAGGCCCAGTGCCCCTTCCAATCGGCCCCCTGCTCGATCCACCTTCGGACGACGTCGACCTGCTCGGGCGACAACGACTTCTTGAAGCCGGCCGGCGGCATCTGCAGCTCGGGGTCGTCCGTCGTCAGCCGTTTGACGATCTCGCTCGCCTCCGGCTTCTTCGGGACGACGGCCGCGTAGCCGCCCCGGTCCGCGAACAACGACTCCTTCTCGTCGAGCCGCAGCTCGGCCTCGCGGGTCTTGTCGTCCGGGCCGTGGCAGTGGAAGCAGGTGTCCGAGAGCAACGGCCGGACGTCGCGGTTGAAGTCGACGCGGTCGTCGGCTCGGGCAACCGTGGAACCGAGGAGCAGCAGCGCGAGGACGGCGGGCGAGCACGGGCGGGTCATGCGAACGGCGTCGAAGCGAGGAGGGAACGGTCGGTCGGTGTCTCGACCCCTCATTCTACCCCGTCGACGCAGCCGTGTGCGAGGTGCCCGGTCAGGTCGAGTCGCCGGCGACCAGGTGCTCCAGCCCGGCGGCGGCGATTCCGGCCGCGTCGAGTCTCGACCAGGTCACGTGGCCGCTCGCACAGGCGGGACAGCTCGGGTGGGCAGCGTCGGCGGGGGCGTCCGGGTCGTCGTGCACCTCGGCCGGCACTCGCCAGATCCGCTCGCACTCGTCGCAGATCGCGGAGACCGCGGCGCACGCGTTGCAGCGGTACAACCGGACCAACCCCTGCTCGCAGAAGCCGCAGCGGCCGATGTGGGCGGACGGTTGGGAATCGGACACCGGTGGACGCTCCCGGTCACTTCGGGTAGGCGGTGACGACGTTGGTCGTGCCCTGCTCGAGCACGATCAGCACGGACCGCAGTTCGGGATGGTTGCGACGCTTGCCGACGGAGCCGCCGAGCCAGCCGACCTTCCGGTCGAGCCGGACGGTGTAGGCGGCCCGGCCGCCGTCGATCCGGGGACGCAGCCGTTTCCGCTTGGCGAGACGCCAGGCCTCGTCGACGGTGGCGAGGGCACCGTCGCGGCCGCCGTCGAACACGCCGTGCGGTCCGTCGCGACGCGGTTGGTCCTCGGCGTGCCGCAGCACGTGGGCGAGCCGCGTGCGGCCGTCCGGGTCGCGACCGCGGTAGTTCAGACCGGCCGGACTCAGCCAGTGGTCCTTGCCGACCTCTCGCAGTTCGTACGGCTTCGCCGGCGGCCCGCGGTCGGGAGCGGCGACCTTCACGATCCGGATCGCGTCCGGCCCGTCGAGCGGGACCTGCAGCTTGCCCTTGAACCGCTCCAGCGTGCCGGTGACCTCGACGTCCTTCCCGTCGAACAGGTCGGCCGGAGCAGCGTCGAACTTCGCGGCGTTCTCCTTGAAGCAGACGACCGTCAGCTCGGTCCCCGCGAAGTTCAGGAAGTTGATGCCGCTCGACGACTTCCCGGTCCGAGAGACTCGGCCCCGGACGGTGACCGTCTCGCCGACCTTCTGCCGCAGCACGGCGACGTCGGTGACGGCGATCGCCTGCGACTCGTCGGCCGGCTCGGCCGCCCGCGGCTCGACACGCTGCTCCGCGGAACAGGAGGCGTTCGCGAGCAGCCCGAGCAGCACGACGGCGAACAGTCGCGGATCGGACGTCGATCGGAGTCGGTTGCCGCACCGCATGCCTACTGGCCCTCGTGGCTGGTGGGGTTCGCGGACTCGCGGACCCTCACCGTCGTGGTGCCGTTCTCGATACCGCGGGCGAAGCGGCGGGGGAGCACGCAGGTGATGGTGGCCCGGCCCTCGGTGTACTCGCGGTCGAGGACGTTGCCGTGCCGCTCGAGGTACGCGAACAACCGGCCGTTGCCGACGTCGGTCTCGATCTCCGCCTCGACGAAACCGTGCGAGAGTCGTTCGCCGACGGCGTCGCGGAGCTCGTCGATCCCCTGCCCGGTCGCGGCGCTGACGACGTGTGAGTCGGGGTACTTCACCCGCAGCACGTCGAGCAGCGAGCGGTTCGGGAGGTTGTCCACCTTGTTGAGGACGAGCAGCATGTTGTCGTCGTCGGCCTCCACGCCGATCTCCTCCAGCACGCGGTCGACGGTGGCGATCTGGTCCTCCGCCTCCGGGTTGCTGGCGTCGACGACGTGCAGCAGCAGGTCGGCCTCGCGGGCCTCCTCGAGCGTGCTGCGGAACGATGCGACCAGGTGGTGCGGCAGGTCGCGGACGAAGCCGACCGTGTCGCTGAGCAGGATCTCGCCCCAGTGCGGCAGCTCCCAGCGGCGGGTGCGGGTGTCGAGCGTGGCGAACAGCTGGTCGGCGACGTACACGTCCGCCCCGGTCAGCGCCCGCATCAGCGTGCTCTTGCCGGCGTTCGTGTAGCCGACGAGCGAGACGGTGATCTGCTCCTCGCGGTTGGCGACCGTCATCTGCCGGCGTTTCTCGACCTCGCCGAGCTTCCGCTTGAGCTCGGCGATCCGCTTGTCGATCAGTCGGCGGTCGGTCTCGAGCTGCTTCTCACCCGGGCCGCGTCCGGCACCGACGCCACCCTCGATTCGCTCGAGGTGCGTCCACAGCCGCTTCAGCCGCGGGCGGAAGTAGAGCAGTTGGGCGAGCTCGACCTGTAGCCGGGCCTCGTAGGTGCGGGCCCGGCGGGCGAAGATGTCGAGGATGACCTCGCTGCGGTCGACGATGACCGCCTCGGTCTCCTTCTCCAGGTTGCGGCCCTGGGCGGGCGAGAGGTTGTTGTCGACGACGACGAGCTTCGCCCCGGTCGACTTCACGAGGGCCTTCAGCTCTTCGACCTTGCCCGTGCCGAAGCAGAGAGCCGGGTGCGGGTTGTCGCGGATCTGGACGATCTCGCCGACGACCTCGGCCCCGGCCGTCTTGACGAGCCCCTTGAGCTCGTCGAGGGCCCGCTCCTTCTCGACCTCGCGGTCGGGATCGACGAGCGCGGCGAGCACCGCGCGTTCACTCTGAACCTTGAGTTCTTCGCGTTTCGGGTCGGACAAGTGGGAACGGGTCGATCTTGGAGGTTGCCGAACGGATGCTTTCATCATACGAATGCCTCGCACTCGGGAAAACCGCCCGGCCGACGTCGCCCCGGGGAACGGGGACGTGCGTCGACCTGTTCGCGGCCGAACGTTCGAACGGGGTTCGAGTCGTGTTCGAACGGCGTGAAGATCGTCGGAGGGGACCCGAGGGCGTTGACACGATCTCCGGCCTCCGGTTCGATTCATTCCGTGGAAGTCCGCGACGATTCCCCGGTTCGCGGCGAACGTCCGACGGACGAGGAGTCGACGGGAATGGCAGCGGTTCAGCTCCGCGTCCTGAAAGGCAAGCACGAGGGGAAGTCGCTGCCCCTCGCGCCGGGGCGGTTCGTGGTCGGCCGCGAGGAAGGCTGCGACCTCCGTCCGAACAGCGAGATGATCAGCCGTCGCCACTGTGCCTTCACGGTGACGGACGAGGACGTCACGCTCGCCGACCTCGGCAGCACGAACGGCACGCTGGTCAACGACACGCCGATCGAGGGAACCGTCTGGCTGCAGCACGGCGACGTCGTCACGGTCGGGACGCTGAGCTTCGAGGTCGTGTTCGGCGACGAGTCCGTCGAGGTGCCGCCCCAGTCGCGGCTGCCGACGGAGCCTCCCGTCGGACCGCTGACCGAGACCTCGAAGGAGTTTCGGATGCAGGACGACGCGAGTCGCCACACGATCTCGCTCGACGACCTCGCCGTCTTGCCGCCCTCCGCGGACGAACCGACTTCGACGGTCCCGTACTCCCCGGACGTCTGCCCAACTCGCTGCGATTCTCGCAGCTGGGGGACCAGCTCGCGGACGCCAACCGTCTGCTCGCCTCGCTCCAGCAGCA
>JANQQW010000144.1 GCA_028284885.1 Planctomycetaceae bacterium | reverse complement strand
GTGCCCCCGGCGACTGTGACAGGTACTCCGAAGAGGCCGTCCGCTGCGAGTCCGCGACGGCTCGGCTCTCGTCGCTCCCGGCGGCCAGCGGGGCCGAGTGGTCCGTCCCCAACAGGTATCCCGAAATCCCGGCCACGGCGACGACGGCCGCCACCAGTCCCGCTTGCCTGCGATTCATCTCGTCGATCCGGAAAGGACTCGAAACGGCCGCCACGCCGGCTCGGGCCGCCGGACTTGTGACGATCGAACGTGGCAATCGATCCCGGGATTTCCCGTCGGGCGGGCGGAATGGCGAGAACGCCTCGCCGCGAGCCTGCATTGCAAGGCGATGCGGTTCGGCTAGAATCGCGAACCGATGTTGGCCGCGAGTGTCCGTTCACTCGGGCCACCCACGGGGCCGTAGCTCAGTTGGGAGAGCGCTGCGTTCGCAATGCAGAGGTCGAGGGTTCGAATCCCTTCGGCTCCACTCGGGCCGCTGCGACGAGAAGCTCGTCGCAGCGGCCCGAGCTTTTTCGTGGTTCGCTTCGCTCGTGTTCCGCCGCCCTCCCGGCGGCCAACACGGCTCCGCTCACGAGCGGCTCCGCTCGCGGACTTCCTGTCCGCTCGCTGCGCGGGTGTGTGGTTCGCGTGGCTCGTCTTGGTTCCCAACGCGATGGAAGCCCGGCATCTCGAACGTGGACGTCGTGTGATCCGATTGCTGGCCGGAGTCTCCGGCGTCGCGTCGAAGGCGTTCGAGATACCGGGCTTCTAGCTCCCGTCCGCTTGCACCGCGGAATCACGGCTGGACCTGGCCTGCTCGCGCCCTCTGCTGCCTGCTCCGGCTCTCGACTCTCGACTCTTGACTCTTGACTCCTCCCCCCCGCTGTCGCCGACGCATCCGCGGCGACCTATACTGTGCGGAGCCCCCACGGAGCCCGCCCTGATGACTCGTGTGCCGATCGTTCCCTTTTGCCTCGTTGTCCTCCTGTGCGGCTCGGTACTCGCCGACGAACCGACGCCGGAGCAGGTCGAGTTCTTCGAGAAGAGCGTGCGGCCGGTGTTGGCGGACAACTGCTTCCAGTGCCACGGGCCGAAGGAGCAGGAGGCGAGTCTGCGGCTCGACTCGCGGGCCGCGATGCTGAAGGGGGGCGACGGCGGGCCGGCCATCGTCCCGGGGAAGCCGGCCGAGAGCGAGCTCGTCGACGCGATCGGCTACGACCCCGAGGGCTACCAGATGCCTCCCAAGGGGAAGCTGAAGCCCGACGAGATCGCGGCGCTCACGAAGTGGATCGAGATGGGCGCCCCGTGGCCGGGCGGCGGGGCGGACGCGACCGTTGCCGACGACGAGTTCGACCTCGAGGAACGGGCGAAGCACTGGTCGTTCCAACCGGTCGTCCGGCCTCCGGTTCCCACGGCAGGTGACTGGGGACGGAACGCAATCGACACGTTCGTGCTCGAGAAGTTGAAGGCAAGCGGACTCGAACCGTCCGACGCCGCCGACAAGCGGACGCTGCTGCGGCGGGTGACGTTCGACCTGACCGGGCTGCCGCCGACGCCCGAGGAGATCGCCGACTTCCTCGCCGACGAGTCGCCCGCGGCGTACGAGCGCGTCGTCGACCGGCTGCTCGCCTCGCCCCGGTACGGCGAGCGGTGGGGCAGGCACTGGCTGGACCTCGTCCGCTTCGCCGAGACGGCCGGGCACGAGTTCGACTACACGATCCACCACGCGTGGCCGTACCGCGACTACGTCGTCCGAGCCCTGAACGACGACGTCCCGTACGACGAGTTCGTGCGGGAGCACGTCGCCGGCGACCTGCTGGAGTACCCGCGGCGGCGGATCGACACCGGGGCGAACGAGTCGGTCATCGGCACGGCCCAGTGGTTCTTCGGCCAGGGCAAGCACTCGCCGGTCGATATCCGGTCCGAGGAGTCCGACCGGATCGACAACCAACTCGACGTGTTCGGCAAGGCGTTCCTCGGCCTCACCATCGCCTGCGCCCGCTGCCACGACCACAAGTTCGACCCGATCACGGCCCGCGACTACTACGCGCTCGCCGGCGTGATGGAGAGCTCGCGGCAGCACTACGCGATCGTCAACCCGCCCAGCGAGACCGTGGTGCCCGCGCGGAAGATCGAGCGGGCCGTCCGCGACCACAACACGGCGCTCGCCAAGTACACGAAGGACCGGCTCGGCCGCGTGCTCGCCGGACTCGCCGATCCCGGTTCGCAGCCGAACGAGAAGTTCGACGCGATGCTCGCGGCCGCGGCGAAGGACGCGAACCACCCGCTTCACGCGCTCGCCCAGCTCACGTCGACGGACGACCCGGCCGAGCGGGAGAAGCGGCGAACGGCGGTCTTCAACCGACTCGCCGGGCAGCGTGACGCCGCCTTCAAGGCCGAGCAGAACCCGAACCGCGGGTGGACCGAGTTCACCGGCTTCGACGACGGCACGTTCGACGGCTGGTTCGTCACCGGGCAGGCGTGGAGCGACCGGCCGACCGTCGCGGGCGACGTCGTTCTGCAGGACAACG
>JANQQW010000201.1 GCA_028284885.1 Planctomycetaceae bacterium | reverse complement strand
CACGCTGGGCCAGCCGGAGAAGGAGCAGTACGCCCTCGCCTTCTCGCCCGACGGCCGGTTCGTCGTCGCGGCCGGCGTCGACAACCGCATCCGCATCGGGTTCGTCCCCTCGCGCCCCCCCGCGGTGACCTCCCAGACGCGGATGCGGTTGTCGACGCCGGCCGCGACGACGAACCGGCCGTCGGGCGAGAAGGCGAGGGCGTACTGCTCCTTCTCCGGCTGGCCCAGCGTGTCGAGCCGCTTGCCGGTGGCGACGTCCCACAACTTGACCGTCCGGTCGCCGCTCGCCGTGGCGATCAGCTTGCCGTTCGGGTGGAAGGCGAGGTCGAAGACCGGGCCGTTGTGTCCCTTCAGCGTGCGGAGTTCCTTGCCGGTCGTGACGTCCCAGAGCTTGACCTCCGAGTCGTACGAGCCGGTGGCGACGACCTTGCCGTCCGGCGAGATCGCGGCCGCGAGCAGGGCGTCGCGGTGTCCGGTGATCTTGAGCGGCGGCTTCGGTTCGTCGACGTGCCAGACGATCGCCTGTCCGTACAGGCCCGGCTCGCCGGCGGCCGCGACGAGCAGTCGGCCGTCGCCGGAGAACCGCACGTCGTTGACGGCCCCGACCGGTTCTTCGTGCGTCGCCGAAGTCTCGCGGGTCTTCCCGATGACGATCTCGACCCGACCGTGGCGGGCAAGGGCGAGCAGCGGCTTCGTCGGGTGCCGGGCGACCTCGTTGACCGGCACCCGGACCTTCGCCGTCGGCTCCACCGTCGGCGTGACGAGCGCGAACCGGTCGACGACCCCGATCCCTCGCGGCGCCCCGGCGGCGATCCACTTCCGCAGAACCGCGATCTCTGCGGCCGTCGGGGCGGCGTTGTCCTCCGGCGGCATGAAGGGCTCCGCCTTCTTCTCCACGAGCTTCAGCAGCAGGCTCTCGTCCGGCTCGCCCGGCACGATCGCCTTCCCGTTCTCGCCCCCTTTCATCAGCAATGCGAACGAGTCCAGCCGGAGCTCGCCGTTCGCCTCGTCGACGTCGTGACAGCCCTGGCAGTACTTCCGCAGCACCGGGTAGACGTCGGCCGCGTAATCCGGGGTCGCGTCGTCGTCCGCGAAAACGAACGACGGGGCGAGCAGGGCGATGGCGATGAGCGAGCGTTTCATGCTGCGGATCACGATGCGTGGAGGCATGAGTGTTACACGAAGAGAACGTCGATACCCGGAGTGGCCGTGCCAACACGTTCGGCGAAACCGTGGAAGTGGAACGCGATACTGTCTGCGGGATCGTCGAAGCGCCGGCGGACTTTGTCCCACGTCATCATCGCGACTCGAAAGTCTGGTTCGCCAACGACGAGAACGGGCTGGTCCCGTTCGTCATTCCAGAGATACCGGCCACCAAACTCACGACGGCCCACTTCGAGCACGTAGCATCCGAGATCCTGGACCAAGGTGTCGATCTGCTCTGGGGCCATCTGGTCGGTCCACTGCCCCAACTCCTCCACCATCGCGTCGACGACTTCGATGCTGTTGGCCGAGTAGTCGAGCGAGCCTGCTGCCATGCTGCCGGACATCTCGACCGCACGCTCGGCGGTGTGCTTCACGTCCGCGTCCAGTTCGCTCATCGGTTGTCGCATTCCGGTAGGTCGGGCTCCCGCCCGACGTCTTCACGTTTCGACGGCTGAGTTCGTCGGGCAGGAGCCCGACCTACGCTCAATGGTGGAACAGGAACTCCTTGCTCGTGAGGACGCTCCAGAAGAGGTCCTCGACGGCGAGGCGCTTCTCGGTGCGGCCGGCGGCGGCGAGGGTCCGCTTCCGTTCGTCCTCGGTCGGCAGTCGGCCGAAGGCGCCCAGGAACGACTTCTCGATGCCGGGGCCGAGCCTGGCGATGCGGGCGTCGGTCTCGTTCAGAATCTTGACGAGTCGAGCGGTCTCGTCCTTCACGGGCATCCGTGACAGCGAAGCGAGGTAGACCTCTTCGACGATCTTCTCGTTCGGCAGGTTGGCGTCGAGCAGCGCATCGACGCGGTTCTTCGGCTTCGCGAGCTTGTCGTTCAGCGTCGCCCCGTTCACGAGGTGCAGCACCTGCGTCATGCTCGGCTCGTCGCTCCGCTCGCAGTCGCACGTGATGAGCCGCCCCGGCCGGCCGAACCGTTCGAGGAAGCCCGAGACGACGGAGGTGTCCTTGAGCTGCAGGGCCCGCGTTCCCCTGGGCACGCTGATCTTGTCGAGCCCGCCGCCGTCCTGCATGCGCTGCGTGAACTCGGTGGGGACGCCGGTGACCCGGGAGAGGGCGTCGAGGGCGACCTCGGCCGACATGCGGCGGGGGAAGTACCGGGAGTAGAAGCGGCGGTCCTTCACGTTCCCGGGCAGCGGCTCGCTGGACCGCTGGTAGGTTCGCGAGTTGAGGATCAGCCGCATCAACGCCTTGAGGTCGTAGTCCTTCTCGACGAGGTACCCCGTGAGGGCTGCCATCAGGGCGGGGTTGCTCTCGGGATTCGTCAGGCGGAGGTCGTCGGCCGACTCGACGATGCCGACGCCGAGGTAGTTCGCCCAGACCCGGTTGACGATCGCCCGCGTGAAGTACGGGTTCTCCGGCGAGACGAGCCACTCGGCGAGGTACTCTCGGCGGTCGACGTCGGACTCGAACGGCAACGGCGTTCCGTCGAGCGGCGTGGGCGGCTGCGGCCGACCGGTGCGAGGCTGTACGACTTCCCCCGAGTTGGCGACGAACACGGTGCGGTTGCCGTCGCCGCTGCGGTAGTCGCCCCCCCAGCCCTTGCCGCGGACGCGGGCGAACAGGCTGGCGAACCCGTAGTACTGGTCGTTGGTCCATTTCTCGAGCGGGTGGTCGTGGCAGCGGGCACAGTTGACCGACATGCCGAGGAACGCCATCGAGGTCGTCTCGGCCATGTCGAGCGGATCCTGGTGCAGCGAGAAGAAGTTGGCCGCCCCGTTCTCGAAGGTGGTGCCGCGGGCCGTGACGACGGCGGTCGCGAACTCGTCCCAGGGCGTGTTCTTCTCGACGTGGCCGCGGATCCAGTCGTAGTACGTCTCGACCGCCTTCGGCCGCAGCCGGGCCCCGGTGACGAGCAGCAGGTCGGACCACTGGTAGGTCCAGTAGTCGACGAACTCCGGCCGTTCGAGCAGCGCGTCGACCAGCTTCGCCCGTTTGTCCGGCGACTCGTCCTTCAGGAAGTTGCGGACCTCGTCGGCCGTCGGGAGGAGGCCGATGGTGTCGAGGTGGACGCGGCGGACGAACGTCGCGTCGTCGCAGACGGGTGAGGGGGGCAGGTTGAGCGCGGCGAGTTTCGCGAGCACGTGTTCGTCGACCACGTTCGCCTGCGGCTCCTTGGCGAACAGGTCGGCCGGCAGGTCGTTCTCGTACGGTACGCTGATCGTCGCGACGACGTTCTGGGCGAGGTACCACGCGACGATTGCCCCCTCGCCCGGACCGGTGACCATGACCGTGCCACGGTCGCCGACGGTGGCGACGGACGAATTCGACGTCGTGTACTTCGCCCAGCGGGTCACGTCCTCGACGTGGCCGTCGTCGAAGTGGGCGTGCACGCGGAGTTGCCGGACGAAGCCGACTCCGAGACGTTGCGACTTCGGCAGCACCTCGATCCGTTCGATCCGCGGGTCGTCGTCACGCGGCCCCGGCGCCCCGGCCGCGAGCCACTCGCTGACGACCCGGTACTCGGGCGAGTCGACCGTGAACCGCGTGCCCCCCTTGTGCGGCACGGCCCCGGTCGGCTTCGTCAGCAGCAGGCTCCGTCCCGGGTCGCTCGGCACGATCCGTCGCCCGTTCGCGTGCCGCGTGATCGACCGCCAGTCCGCGTCCGGGTCGTACCCGCGCAGCGAGAGCTTGAACCCGTTCTTCCCGGCCGCGGCCCCGTGACACGCCCCCATGTTGCAACCGGTCTTCGTGAGGACCGACTGCACGTGGTTGCGGAACGACCAGGGGGCAGTCGGGGCGTGAGCCCCCTGTTCAGGCGGCGCGGCGTGAACGCTTCCGAACGCGGTTGCCGCGAGGATCAGAGCCAAGACCGGCGAGCGGCCGGCGTGAGTCGGCTGTTTGGGTGAATTGAGCATTGGGCGTTCGTTTTTCATTCGGTACGAGCCGCAGGTGTCCCGGCAGGAAGCGTGCAACGTCAACCGGGGGCTAACGCCCCCCGCTCGCCCGGGGGGATCCGATCTCGGAGGCGAAAAGCGCGTCGACGAAGAGCGCGAGCAGGGCGTACTGGTCGCGGACGT
>JANQQW010000383.1 GCA_028284885.1 Planctomycetaceae bacterium | reverse complement strand
GTGCCGGTCAGCGACCAGGTGCTCGGCTACGCCCACGCCCTCGTCCGGGCCTCGCGACCGGGAACGCCGGAGGCCCCGGAGTTCGTCAACCGCTGGTGCAGTTGGGGGGCCGGTCCGCGGGGCGTCCTCACGCTCGTCACCGCGGCCAAGTCCCGGGCCATCCTCTACGGCCGGTACCACGCGACGGTCGGCGACGTCCAGGCGATCGCGAAGCCCGCCCTGCGACACCGCCTCGCCGGCAACTACGCCGCCCAGGCCGCCGGGGTGGACAGCGAGAAGCTCGTCGAGATGCTGCTGGAGGAGGTCCCGTCGGACAAGAAGTACGAGAAGCCGGCCGCGTGAGGGTTCCGGTTCAATGTAGAATGCTCGACGCACTCGTTCGGAGAATCACGTGTCCGAGGCCCTCGTCGAACAGCTCTTGGCACTTCCCTTCGCAGAGCGGATGGCGATCGCCTCGCGGCTGCTCGACAGCGCCACCGAGGAGGAACTCACCGAGGCGGCACGGAGCAGCACCGCACTGCATGCCGAGATCCGCCGCCGGGACGAGGAGATGTCGAACGGCACGGATCCCTGTCGGTCCGTCGCAGAGGCCCTCGCCGACGCGCGGCGAGCGCTGGAATGCGACTGACGCTCCACCGACTGGCGGAACGGGAGATGAACGATGCGGCCTTGTTCCTCGAGTCACGCGCCTCCGGACTGGGTGCACGGTTTCTGGATGCGGTGGACGAGACTTTCGAGCGCATACGCGAAACGGCCGTCTCGAACCCCGTCGTCGCGGACGGCATTCGTCGCCGGCGAGTGGAGGGATTCGCGTACGACGTCTACTACCGTGTGTTGACGTCCGAGGTGCGAGTCATCGTGATCTTCCACCATTCCCGAGATGCCGACTACTGGAAGGACCGAGTCGAGTGACGTCCCACCGCGATTCGAGCCACTTCGCGACTCGTAGTACGGCGTCGCTTTGTTGGATTTCGGTGACGTGGAGCGTCCTCGGTGCCGCTGGTTGCATGTTGCGCGACTGGATGGGCCAACCGAGGGGAATGCCCCTGTTGATGGCCGGTGGCCTGACGGGAATCCTTGCCAGTCAAGTGAGCCTGCGCTCGAAACCGCCGAGGACACGGATCATCTCCCTTCGAGCAGTCGCCGGAACCGCAATCGGATTCGTCGTCGACATGACGTGTTTGGAACTCTTGAAGACACACGGTTGCTGGGTCGTGGCCGTCGGGGGAGCACTGGGTGGGGCGACCTACTGGCTGCTCTTTGGTATCGAGCCGATCGACTTCGACTCGGACTCCTCCGATGCTCAACCATGCCCCGACGATTCCAACGAGCCGACCGCCAACCGCTGAAAGTCGACCGCCCGACACCATGTCCGTTCTCAACCGCTACCTCGACCCAGAGACCCTCTCCCGTGTGGCCGACCGGCCGCTGGAACCGCGGGGGCTCGTGCACGGGAACCTGGCCGGGGCGCACAAGTCGCCGCTCTCCGGGTTCGCCATCGAGTTCGCCGGCCACCGCGAGTACGTCCCGGGCGACGACCCGAAGCACGTCGACTGGCGGCTGTACTTCACCAAGGAGAAGTACTTCGTCAAGCAGTACGAGATGGAGACGAACTTCGTCTGCCACCTGCTGCTCGACGTCTCCGCCAGCATGCGGTACGGCGAGGAGGCCGAGCAGAAACTCAGGTACGGGGCCCAACTGCTCACCACGCTCGGCTACTCGGTCGTCAAGCAGAACGACAAGGTCGCACTCGGCACGTTCGACGACAGCGTCCGCGGCTGGGTACAGCCGTCGAACGCGATGGCGCAGATCGTCCGCATGACCGAGCACCTCGACACGATCGACCCGGTCGAGAAGACCAGCATGGCCGAGTGCCTGATGGATCTGACGAGCCGGACCCGGCGGCGGGAGATCGTGATGGTCTTCAGCGACTTCCTCACCGATCTCGACGCGCTCGAGGACGCTCTCCAGCAGATGCGGTTCCGCAACCACGAGGTCGTCCTGTTCCACGTCCTCCACCACGACGAGCGCGCGTTCGACTTCGAGGGGATGGTCAAGTTCGTCGGCCTCGAGCTGGGCGACGACCAGCTGACGCAGACCGAGGACGTCCGCCGCGGCTACCTCGCCGCCCTCGAGCGGTTCGAGGCCCGCTTCGCCGAGATGTGCGCCCGCAACCGAGTCGAACTGGTCCCCGTCGACACCAGCCGCGACAAGGCCGCCGTGCTCGTGGACTACCTCAACCAGCGCAGCCTGATGGCACGGTCCCGCTGACGCCGCGACTTGCGTCGTGCATGGAGGGCCACTTACCCTGTGCGCAGACCTCTCGATCGCCCCCGCGCTGGACCAGCCGTTCGATGATGCGACTCGCACTCACGTTTGCCGCACTTCTCCTTCCCGCAATCGCGGTGGCTCAAGCCCCACCGGCTGAGGGTGTCACCCGCGTCACCGTGCCGCTCAAGTCGCCGAAGAAGGAGTCGAGCCGAGCCGAGAGACCGCTCGACCGGGCGATCTTCGACCTCTGGTTGCCGGAAGACGTGGAGGTGGTCCGCGGCGTGGTCGTGAACCCGTTCCACCGCGGCGCGACCGGTCAGAAGCACTGGCAGGCGGCCTGCCGGCACTGGGGATTCGGACTCGTTGCCGGCAACTACTTCGGCATCAAGTCGGAGGACTTCGGCACGCTCGCCCCCGCGATGGTCGAGTTCGGGAAGGCGACCGGGCACCCGGAACTGGCCAACGCCCCGTTCCTCTTCGTCGGCATGTCGGCGGGCGGGGGGATGTCGTCCCGTTTGACCGAGATGTACCCGGACCGCACGATCGCGGCGGCCCCGGTCTGCCTCGAGGTCGGGCCGCGGGACGCGGCCTCGCGAAACGTGCCGATGCTGACGGTCTTCGGCGAGCGGGACGGCAAGCAGTTGGAGCGGCTGTTGACCAAGCTCCCGGTCGAGCGGGCCGAGCAGGCCCAGTGGGCGCTCGGCGTGCAGTGGGGACGTCGTCACGAGTTCGGGCAGGCGAACAACCTGATCTTTCCCTTCTTCGACGCGGTCGTCGAAAAGCAGTACCCGCCCGAACTCTCGCCGGTCGACGGTCCTGTTTCGCTGAGGCGTCTGAAGCCGGCCGACGGCGCTTGGCTCGGTCACTGTGACCGTTGGAGCGAGTCGCCACCACCGGTCGTGGTCGCTGCGTTCTTCGACGGAGATCCGTCTCTGACGGCTTGGTTGCCGGACGCCGACGTCGCCCGCACGTGGCAGGCCTTCGTCGCGAAGGAGAAGCCGCTGCGCATCGTCGAGCCAGCCGGCCTCGGGGACGGCCAGCCGTTCGCCGTCCACGAGGCCGGCAAGACGATCAAGGTTCGCGTCGCGACGCGCGGCAACGTGGAGCCGAAGTCCATCGCGGTCTACGACGGAGCCGTGAAGCTCACCGACGTGTCGGACGGTTCCGCGACGTTCAGCGGCCTCGAACCGGGCATCCACGCGCTCCACCTTCGTGGTGAGACGGCCGAGGGTGAGGTGCTACTCTCGCGGCCGCACACGATCGTCGTCGAGTGACGTGGTCCGGCGTCACGCCCGGAACGCGAAGACGTGCGCGTCGATCCGGTGCAGCACGGTGAACGTCTCGGGAACCGTGCGCTCCAGCAGTTCCGCATGGGCGGCGTCGAACGCTTCGACCTCGTCGTCCGGCAACGTCGCACCGACGCCGCGACACGCCCGGATCCGGCCTCGCCAGCTCTCCCGCGTGAAGGCGATCGGCTCGTCGTAGACGAACCAGTCGATCACCTCGACCAGTCCCTCGACCCAACGAGGGCGAGCGGGCACCTCGCCGGACCAGTCCGCCGAACTCCACTGCGGGTTGAACGCGAGCACGAGTTCCTCGGTGGCCCGGGCGACCGGGTCGAGCCGCGGCACCCACGAGAAGTGGGACGTCGCGAACCGACCTCTGGGTCCGAGCACCCGTCGCAGCTCGCCCACGACGCGAGGCTTGTCGAAGTACAACCAGCACTGGTTTGCGGTCGCCACGTCGAAGGTCGGCTCGGTCCACGGCAGCGACTCGGCCGGCCCTATCGAGAACTCCACGTCGAGTCGCTCGTCGGCCGCCAGTCGCCGAGCCGTTTCGACCTGCTCGGCCGAGACGTCGACGGCGTGGACGACCGCCCCCTGCCTCGCGAACTGCCGGGCGAGCACGCCGGTCCCCGTGGCGAGATCGAGCACCCGCTGCCCGGCGACTCCGATGCCCAGTTCGGCGAGCCGCTCGTAGAAGCTCGCGGGCGGCCCCGGTCGGTGCGTCGCGTAGTCCGCCGACGTCCGCCCCCAGTCGGCCGGCGTGCCACCGTCGTGTGATCCAGACGGATTCACTTCAGTCTCCCAGTTGGCGTTCGGGACCGCGCCTGACGCTATGGCATGGGCCGATCCGCGACAACATCCCCGCAGGGACTTTGACCGACGCCGCAAGCCACACCTACAATCCTCGTTTCGCCGGTCCTCGACGTGACGGCCGGCGGCGTCGAATTCGGGCGTTCGCGCCCCGCGGAAGGCAGACTCAATGTCGATCTACGGCACCCTCGCCGACGACTTCTACATCAGCCTGAACCTGAACACCGAGATGCCCGTCCCGACCGGACGGGAGACGGTGCTCGAGTTCTTCGAGCGCGTGCAGAAGACGTACCCCAGCATGCGGAACTTCTACACCCGCGAGAACGGCGACTGCGTGCTGGAGGAGGACAAGGAGTCCGGGCAGCAGCGGTGGCTGTCGCTGGAGCCGCGAAGGGTCAGCAGCTGCTACGTCAACCCGCCGGAGACGGACGTGGCGTTCGAGCAGCACCTGCTCGTGCTGGGTCTCGTGCCCTACATGCTCTCCATCCGCCCGCTCGACTGCGAGGCCCTCGACTACATGATGGGCTTCGACTTCTCCTACCGGGGCAACCACGACGAACTCGTCGCCGAGGCGCTCGGCACCGGCGGGGCGCTCGAGTCGATCTCCGAGGTGGGCGAGGCGAAGGTCCTGAACTTCGAACCCTCGATCACGGTCAGCCTCGACGAGTCCTGCCGACTGCAGGCCCGGCTGATGGTCGAGACCCGGACCAACGCCTACCAGGTTCGTCGCGACGACTTCCCCGAGGACCAGATCAGCGTCTACTTCACCTGCCGCCAGTACGGCAGTCTCGACCCCGGCGTCACCTTCGAGGAGACGCTCGGCCGGCTCCGCGAGAAGTGCGAGGAACTGCTGCACGGCGTCGTCATCGACGCCGTCCTGAGGCCGCTCGCCCAGGCGATCTCGCGGAAGTCCTAGACCCGATCCGGGCTACGTGTAGCGACTCGAACGACGCTTGGTCGTGAAATCCTCGATCAACGACCGCCACACGTTCGTGAGATGCGCTCTAGCACGGTCGCCGGGGACGAAGTCGTGTTCGCACGGATCGACTCGGCCGACCGAGTCCCGCGACCGAGTCCGCTACACCTCGGCCCGGTCCCACCGACCGAACTCGTACCGAGCCGCCACGAGCAGGGCTCGCACGGTCACGTCGGAACACATGCCGATCCACGCGCCGACCAGCCCCATCTCGAGAACGACGCCGCAGACGTAGGCGACCGGGATTCGCACGCCGTAGACGCCGAGCGTCGTCGCGATCACCGAGAACCGTGTGTCGCCCGCCCCGCGGAGCGTCTGCACGTAGACGATCGAGGCGACGAGGGGGATCTGGAACCACGCGAGCAGCCGCAGTGCCGGCACGCCGGCCGCCACCACCCGCGGGTCCTCGTGCATCGACCGGTAGATCCCGTCGGCCCCGAACCAGAACCAGACCGCGACCGCGACGACGAACAGTCCGCACTGCAGCATCGCCTCGTGGCCGACGCGCCGAGCGCGGGGCACGTCGCCGGCCCCGAGCGACTGTCCGACGATGGTGGCCGCCGCGACTCCCCACGCGACGGCGGGGAGGTAGCTGATCGCCTCGACCCGCACGCCGACCATGTGGGCCGCGAGGATCGTGTTGTCCTCCGGGTCGCGCGCGAGGTTGGCGACGACCAGCAGGAACAGGAAGTGGCCGATCCACATCAGCAGTCCGTCGAAGGCCGCCGGCCCGCCGATCCGGAGAATCCGCTGGACGGTTCGCCCGCGTAGGCGGAGCTCGCCCGACCGCAGCCGCAGTCCGCCGGTCCCGGTCGCGAGCACGGCGAGCATCATCAGGCAGCCGACGGCCCGGGCGGCCACGGTCCCCCACACGATGCCGTCCCCGCCCATTGCCGGGACCGGCCCGAGCCCGTGCACCAGCGACCACGAGACGACGACGTTCAGCACGCTGACGGCGGCGAGCAGCAGCATCGGCGTGCGGGTGTTGCCGATGCCCCGCAGGCACGCTCCGCCGATCAGCGTCACGCCGGTGAACAGGTAGCCGATCGCGCCGACGCGGAGGTACCGGACGACGAGCGTTCCACCGGTCTCGCCCGTCCGCAGCAACCACGCCAACCCCGGCGCTCCGAAGACCACGACCACGCAGACCAGCACCCCGAGAATCGTGGCGAGTGCGACCGACCGGTTGGCGACGCGGTTCGCGTCGTCCCGTTCCCCCGCTCCCCAGTGCCGCGAGACGAGCGCGGTCGCCCCGGCGCCGACCAACCCGAACACCATCGACGCCAACCAGCCGACGTAGCCCGAGAGGCCGATCGCCGAGGTGGTCGCGGTCGAGAGCTCGACGTGCCCCGACAGGTACGTGTCGTAGAAGTCGACGAGGAACACGAGACACTGCTCGCCCAGGACCGGCAGCGCCAGCCACAGCAGTGCGGACCGCACGTTCCCCTCGAGGACACCGCCTCGGGACGGCGACGCGTCAGACACCGCCGACCTCCTCCAGCACCACCCTTCGCCGTTCGAGTTCGTACCGGACGAGGCCCGCGACCTCGCGAGCGATCTCCTCACCGTGGTTGACTGTCAGCGGCAGACTCTCGTTCTCGGTCTTCACGAGACAGCCGACGACCGAGTTCGTCGTCCGGCCGTTCGACTTCGTCACCATCACCTCGCCGAGGCCGACCGCCCGGATCGACTCGACCGGCAGGGACTTCGACCACCCGACCGGGCCGGAGTGCCACCGCGCTCGAAGCGCCTCGCCGTCGACCGTGACCTGGATGCGGCCCCACCGGAACGCGAGCGAGGCCAGCAGGAACAGGGTCCCCGGGAACGCCATGAACACCGGCACGAGTCGGCTCGGCCAGTCGGCCGCCACGAACGCAACGAGCGAACAGAACGTCACCCAGACGAGGCCGACACCCCCGCAGCCCCAGCTGCACCCCGAGAACATGCCCCCGTGCAGCAACGGCAGCGAGAACCGCAGTCCGTCCACGAACCGGTCGTCGATCCGCACCACCGAACCGGTCGGCAGGCTGAACGGCGCGAGCGGCTCCACGCCGTGGGTGATCTCCTGCTTCTCGACCCTTCGCAGCGCCTGCCGCCCGCCGTGCACGACGGCCTCCTCCGGGCCGTGCAGAAAGCCGTTGATCCGCCGGACGAACCACTCCTTCTCGTCGTCGCCGAGTCGCAGGCCGAAGCTCTCGCTGCGGCCGTCGCCGTCGACCTGCACGTGGTAGACGGGATTGTCGTTCTCCGAGTAGGAGCTCTCGAGTCGTGCCCGCGACTCGGCCGTCAGCTTGGTCTTGCGGACCCACTTGGTCCCGAAGAGGACGCGCTGCACGGCCAGCCGGTCCCGTTCGAGCAACAGGAACGTCTTCATGTAGCTGGCCCGCACCCACGCGTAGGCGAAGCCGAGACCGATGATCCAGAAGAGACCGACGAGGAGGTACGCGAAGACCGGGACGTCGTCCTGCCCGCCGACCGTCGCGGCAACCAGGAAGCTGGTGAAGACCGTCATGAAGCCGTTCCAGGCGACGGCGAAGCAGCCGATGCCGGCCGCCGACTTGCCACCGGGCGGGACCACGACCACGAACCGCTCGGACGACGACTCGACGACCTCGATCTTCGAGTCGCGCGGCGGCCGTTCGTCGAGAGCGCCGATCCGGTTGTCAGCGGTCGTCGAGGAGTCGAGCGACCACTCGGCGTCCGTCCCGGGGGTCTCCGCGTACATCGCCGAGACGTCCGCGCCGCAGAACGGGCAGACGGCGGAACCGGTGCTGGCGACGAGGTCGTCCTCCAGGTCGGCTCGGCAGGTCGGACAGATTCGGGCGGGCACGCTGGACACTCCACGGGTCGGACGACACCGGTCGAGCGACCACCGAACGCGGCGACAAGGGCGTGGGATCGTCTCAGCCGGGCGGCCAGCCGAGCTTTCGCCCGCCGAGGACGTGCACGTGCAGGTGGTCGACCGACTGTCCGCCGTCGGGACCACTGTTCGCCACGATCCGGAACCCGTCGTCGAGCCCGAGGTCGGCCGCGACCTTCTTCGCCGTCAGCAGCAGATGTCCGAGGAGGGACTCGTCCTCCGCCTCGGCGTGAGCCAGCGAGACGATCTCCTTGCGGGGGATGACGAGAACGTGGACCGGTGCCTGCGGGGAGACGTCACGGAACGCCAGGCAACGGTCGTCTTCGTGCACGACGTCGGCCGGAACCTCGCCGTCGATGATCTTCCTGAAGATCGTGTCCGCCATCCCGTTCTCCCGTCGGTGGTGCTGCCTGCCGTCGATCGGACGTTAGCACACGCGCACGCGAGGTCGCAATTCGGTCGCCGTTCCACTCGTGTCGCCTTCACCGGTTGTTCCGGTCGGGCCGAAACCGGGCCCGTTCGACCGCCGAGTCGCACGAGATTGCTGGAAAGGGCTCACCGGCACCGCCTATACTCGAAGATCGCACCCGCCTTTCCCCATCTGGACCAGCAGCCCGTGTCGAGCAGTTCCAAGGCCATGATCGTCGGTTCGATGGCCGCCGCCGGACTGGTGGCGGTCGCCTGTGTGCTCGACCTCGCGATCGGAGTCCCGTTCGCCGGGCAGATCCTGTTCGACGTTTTCTTCCTGCTCGCGGCGGGCATCGTCCTGTACATGGGCTGGGACGCCTACAAGGACCTGAACTGAAGCCGTTCGACGTGGCCGTCCGCATCTACCACAACCCTCGCTGCCGCAAGAGCCGGGAAGCGCTCGCGATCCTCGAGGAGGACGGGGTGGAGGCCGAGGTGGTGCGGTATCTCGAGACGCCCCCGACCGCCGACGAGCTGAGCGATCTGCTCGACAAGCTGGGGCTCGAGCCCCGCGAGCTGATGCGGACCGGCGAGAAGGTCTACAAGGAACTCGGTCTCGGGGACCGCGATCTCGATCGTGACGAGGCGGTCGCCGTCATGGTCGAGCAACCGAAGCTGATCGAACGTCCGATCGTCGTCTCCGGGGACCGAGCCGTCGTCGGCCGGCCGCCGGAGCGCGTCCGCGAGATTCTCTGACCGCTCTGACGCCGCGGCGTCACTCGGTCTCGTCGGCTCCCTCCGTCGACGGCTCCCGTTCCGGCGTGTCGACGTCGGCCGGCTTCTCCTCCGAGGGTTCCGCCGTCGGAGGCTCCTCGGCGGGAGGCTCCTTCTTCGCCACGAAGTCACGCCGCTTCAGCTGAAGGTCCTCGAACTGCCGCGTCGAGACAACGTAGTACCAGTCGGCGAACCGGGCGTTGAGGACCTCGGACCGCTGCCGGCCCCGCTCGACGAGCTTCTGCCGCTTCTTGTCCCACTCGGCCAGCTCGACGGCGTAGTCCTTCATCCGCCGCTCGTACCGCTCCAGCGAAAGCTCGTACGCGGCCTGAGCGGGGTCCATCTCCTCGGGTTGGTCCGCCGACTCGGCTTCGCTCTCCTCGGTCTCCGAGGGGTCGTCCGCCGTCGACTCACCGGACGACTGCTCGACGTCGGCCGGACCTTCTTCGCCGGCCCCGTCGTCGTCTGACTCCTTCGACTCCTCTTCGCTCGAGGGCGTGTCGGGCTCCGGTGTCTCGTCGCCCTCCGTCGACTCGGTCGGCTCGCCCTCGCCCTCGCCCTCCGTCGGCTTCACTGGCTCCTTCGGTTCGTCGGGCTTCGTCGCCTCCTCCAGCTTGCTCGGCGGCTGCGGCTTCACCGGCGGCACGGGCGCGTCGGGCGGGTTGCGAACCGCCGTCTCGTCGAAAGAGACGCGAACCACGAGGTACCGCCCCTTCACGGTCTCGCCGTCCTCCGTGGACTCGCCCTCCTCTTGGAACCCGCCCTTCAGCTGCTCGTCGGTCCCCTCGAACTCGTCGCCGAGGTGCAGCGTGTAGACGACGCCGTTGTCGGCCGTGGCCTGCAGCTGCCCGGACGTGGAGACGAACAGCATCTCGTCCGAGTCCGGGTCGGGGCGGACGTCGAACCCGCGGTTCAGCAGGTCGTCCTGAATCTCGGTGACGATCGCCTGGACGATCCGCGGGTCGCGTTCCCGCGGCCCGATCTCGACGCGGAGGTCGGGCAGCAGCCGTTCGGGCTTTCGCCGCACGCCGACGATCTTCAGGTTCTCCAGCGTCTCGACGACTCCTTCGACGGGGGTCTTCTCGAAGGTCTCGGTCTCCTCGTCGAGACCGACGAGCGACCAGCTGGAGGCCGCGTCGGGCCGTCCGAGTTCCAGGTCGTCGTAGACGTCCCCGCCGCCGGCGAGCACGGAGGGCTTCGTCCGGAGCTTCACGATCTCGGCCGGCCGTCGCCGTTCCCGTTCCGCCGCCTCCTCGGCGATCCGCGCCTCCCGCTCGGCGTCGGTCTCGTCGAGCGGCGGCTCCTCGTCCGGCTCGAACTCCTCCAGGTCGTTCTTCGGGTCGAGGGCGAGAAGGTCGTCGTCGATCCAGTCCTCGAACCG
>JANQQW010000192.1 GCA_028284885.1 Planctomycetaceae bacterium | reverse complement strand
GCCACGACGAGGGCGAGGGCGAGACTCCGGAACCGGCGACCTTCGACCGTCCGCGAGAGACCGGACCACTGCCAGCCGAGCAGCCCTCCCAACAAAAGTCCGTAGCCGGCGTCGCCGAGGATCATCGCGAAGAAGAGCGCGAACGCGAAGAACACGACGTTCGACGGATCCCAGCTGCGGTAGCCCGGCACCATGTAGAACGTGACGGCTCCCTCCCCGCCGGCGAGCAGTTCCGGATTGCGGAGCAGCGTCGGCGGATCGTCGTCCGGCCCCGGTTCCCAGGTCCGGACCGCGAGCCCCAGTCGAGCCCCGAGGCGTTCCAGCTCCTCCACGCGGTCGGTCGGAATCCATGCCTCGAAACCGCAGACCGGTCCGGCGTCGAGCTTCGTGCGGAGGGCACTGCGTCGCGCGGCCGCCTCGTCCGCCGCCGCCACGTGTTCGGCGAGAAGCACACGCCAACGGGTGAGGTGAATCCACTCGTAGCGGAGGTCCTCGATCTCGCGTTCGACGTCCGCCAGCAAAGCCCGCAGCTCCCCAAGCGGACGCGGGTCGAGCTCGACGGCGGTTCCGGGCAGTCCGTCCGAGCCGTCCGTCCCCAACACGAGGACGAACGCCTTCCGACCTCGGCGGGATATCTCCTGACTCGGCAGGTTCAGGTCGTCGAGGTCGTCCAGCCGAGAGACCGGCACCACGCGGAAGTGGAGCCTTACCCCGTCGAGTTCGTCTTCGTCCGGTCGGCGGAAGTCGCCCCACGGTTCGAGTGCCTCGATCGCCGCCCGCAGCCGTTCCCGCTCGTCCTCGCGGTCTCGCAGGCGGTCTCGCAGGGCGAGCGTGCGGGCGACGAGTTCAGGGACGTCGAAGCCGGAGCGTTGCCGCGTCGGCCGGACCTCGCCCGGAGCGTGGCGGAGGTGTTCGAGCGCCCGCCGGGCCTCGACGTCCCGGAGCTCCGGCTCCTCCTCGGACTCGCCGAAGCCCACGAGGTGCAGGCAGCCGAGGTCCTGCAGACCGCGGACCGTCTCCTCCTCCCGCGACGCGGCCCCGAGCAGCACGACCTTCTTCAGCAGAACGATCGCCACCGCGGCTACCCCTTCCTCTTCGCGAGCTTCGAGCGCACGACGGCCGACCGCTCCTGTTCGGAGATCGTCAGCCCGATCCGCTTGATGTTCGCCCGGGCCTCGGGGATGAGTCGCTTCTCGAACAGGTTGACCCGTTGGGTCGTCCGTCGGGCGGCCGCGTCGAGCCTGCGGACGCTCTCGCGGGCCACCTGGTGCTGGAGTCGCAGGTCGGCCAGCCGCTCGAGCGCCTCGACGAGGAAGTCGACCCAGAACGGCTTCGCCAGCGTGGAGTACGAAGCCCGCTCGAACGTGACCGACTCGACGACCGGCAGGCGGGTGCCGACGACGTTCCGCTCGCCGAGGACGACCTCCTTCGTCCGCAGCAGTCCCTCCAGCGGCATTTCCTTCTCGCCGACGATCTCGAACAACCCCTGCAGCCGCTCGTCCTCGTCCCCCAGCCGTCCCTCGACCTCGGCGAGCACGGCACGCGCCTTCTTCGCCTCGATCGCCAGCTGCTGCCGCTTCAGGTCGAGCGACGGCAGGACGCTGCGAAACAGCTTCAGCCGGTCCCGCTCCCGCTTGAGGGCGTTCTTGTTGAGGCTGACCCGGGTCACTTGGTCGTCGCCTCCGCGAGGTCGCCACGAGCCCCCGCCCGCTCCTTCGCCGGCCCGTAGAACTCGGCGACGAGGTCCTCCTTCATCAGCAACTCGTCCGGCTCGAAGCAGGCGGCGAGCGTCTCCCAGCCGAGGTCGAGAGCGTCGTTCAGCCGGAGGTCGACGTCGATGCGGGTGAACCTCTCGCGGAACAGCTCGCCGTACCGCAGCAGCTTCTCGTCGAACTCGGAGAGGTCGAACGCCATCGACTGCTTCGTCTCGGCGTCCTTCGCCTCCGAGAAGAGCCGGATCATCGTGTTCATCACCTGCGAGTGGTCCCGCCGGGTGACCTTGCCGACGACCTGCTGCTTCAACCGGGACAACGACCCGAACGGGTCGAGCGCGCCGTCGTGCAGGTAGAACTGCCCCTCCGTGATGTAGCCGGTGTTGTCCGGCACGGGGTGCGTCACGTCGCCGCCCGGCATGGTCGTGACGGTGAGGATGGTGACCGACCCGGCCCCGCGGTAGTCGCAGGCCCGTTCGTAGCGCACGGCGAGCTGGCTGTAGAGGTCGCCCATGTAGCCCCGGTTGGAGGGAACCCGCTCCATCGAGATGCCGATCTCCTTCAACGCGTCGGCGTAGTTCGTCATGTCGGTCATCAGGACGAGGACCCGTTTCCCGTCGTCGACGGCGAACCGCTCGGCCACCTTGAGCGCCGCGTCGGTGACGAACAGACGCTCCACGATCGGGTCGGAGGCCTGGTTGACGAACATGACCGCCCGGCCGAACACCCCCTGCTGCTCG
Source organism: Planctomycetaceae bacterium (assembly GCA_028284885.1). GTDB lineage: Bacteria > Planctomycetota > Planctomycetia > Planctomycetales > Planctomycetaceae > JANQQW01. The sequence goes on along the minus strand of JANQQW010000192.1, from coordinate 13,425 downwards.
AACCGGCTGCGGAAGAAGTGGAAGTCGTCGAAGATCAGCCCGAGTCCGGCGAACACGATGACGTCCGCCTTCGCCTGCACGGCGATCCGCGCGAGCAACTCGTTGTGGGGCTCGCCGGCGATCGAGAAGATCGGGATCTTCTGGCTCTCGACGAGGCAGTTGAAGACGTCGATCATGGGGATGCCGGTCTCGATCAGGTTCCGCGGCACGACCCGCGTGACCGGGTTGACCGAGGGCCCGCCGACGTCCTGACGCGGGTCGTCGTACAACTCCGGCCCGCCGTCGACCAGTTCCCCGGAGCCGTTGAAGATCCGCCCGAGCACGTTCTCCGAGACGACGGTCTGCATCGGGTGGCCCAGGAACCGCACGCGGGACTCGGTGGAGAGCCCCTTGCCGCCGGCGAACACCTGCAGCGAGACCCGGTCGGCGTCGATCTCGACGACCTGCCCCAGCGACTCGGCCCCGTCCCAGTTCTCCACGACCGCGAGGTCGCCGAGGCCGACGTCGCCGGCCCGCACGACGAGGATGTCGCCCACCAGCGCCTCGACGCGGGTGTACTGCCACAGGTCTCGAATCGTCGAAGTCACCAGCGCGGCCTCGGGAAGGGGCTTCGCGGAACGCTCCGGCGAGCATCTTGACGCGGTCGTCGGGCGTCAAGGGACCGCGTGAAGCCCCAGGCCGACGAACGGTGACGACGTTCAGTGGGTGACGCCGAGCAAGCGGCCCGCGGCGGCCTGCCCGGACAAGAACGCCGACTCGACCCGAGGACCGGCCAGCCAGTCGCCGCCGAGCGTCAGACGCAGCTCGTCGAAACGACGAGGGCCCGCGTGGACGTCCGCCGGCAGCGCGAACCGCCACCGGTGAGCCCGATGCCAACCGGGGGTCACGTCTCGACCGGCCACTGCGGTGAAGGCGTCGACGAGCCGTCCGGCGACTGCGTCGGGCTCGTCCTCGAGATGCTCGGCCGACCACTCCGCCGACCCGTGCAGGACCCACGTCTCCGGCGACGAGGACCGCCCCGGCTTGGACGAGTCCCGAGCCACCCACGACAACGGGGAACCCTGCACGAACGCGCCGTCGAACGGCAGACCGAGCGGGTTCTCCACGGCCAGCAAGACCGACCAGCACGCGGCCGTCGCGAGACCTTCGACCGACTCCGCGAGGGACGGCGCGACCTGCGTGAGGAGCCTCGACGCCTGGGGGGCCGGGAGGGTGAGGACGAGTTCGTCGAACGAGCCGAGCGGGCCCTCGGACGAAGCGAGTTCCCACGCGGGCCCCGCGTCGAGGAGGGGCTCCACCTGCACTCCGCACTCGACCTTCACGTCGCTCGCGAGGTGGCCGCAGAGGGCGTCCATGCCGGGCGTGCCGACGTACCGGGGGGAGCCGGCTCGCTTCTCCCGGACACGCCCGTCCGCGTCGATCTCCACGACGGTCCCGGTCCACTCCGCCACCACGCCCTGCCGTTCCCACGCGGCGACGTGCCGACGAAAACGGTCGTCGCTTGCCGTGAAGTACTGGGCGCCGTGGTCGAAGCAGAAGCCGTCCTGCCGCCGCGTGGACGTCCTGCCGCCCGGTCGGCGTCCCTTGTCGAAGACGGTGACGTCGAGCCCGTGGTCGCTCAACGTGCGAGCGCAGGCGAGGCCGGCCACACCGGCACCGACGACGGCGACTCGTGGTCGGTCCGAGCCGCGTGGGCGGCGGACGTGGGCCGCGTAGGCCGCGACGTCGAGCCGGCGACGGTGTTCCCTGGTCGTGCGATGACGCACCGTCCCGAAGACCGGGCGTTCGGGACGGAACGGGCGGTCGAACTGCCCGAGGCACCACAGCAGGCCGCCGTACGAGGCGGGGTCGCGGCCGTCGAGGGCGTAGCGGTGGTTGAGATCCTGCAGCAGCCGGTACGCCTCCTCGGGCCCGTCCGTCCAAGGGAGCAGGGCCTTGCCCCACGTCATCCGGAGGTTGTTGTGCAGTTCCCCGTGGACGAGCAAAGACCGTTGGGCGAGGTCCCACACCTCGTCCCCCGTCCGGCCGCGGGCGAGGGACTCCCAGTCGAACAGTCGCGGCCGGTCGTCGGCCGCGTGGTCGTCGAGCGTCTCGAGAGCCCACTCCGGAACGGCCTGCAGCGAGGCGTGCTCGGGGCGGTGCCGGCAGAAGGCGAACGCCAGCTCTCGCCAGACGAGCAACTCGTCGAGGAACTTCTCGGCCCCCTTCCCACCACGGGCAGAAGCCTCCCTGGCCACGCGGAACGGAGAGACCATTCCGTAGTGCAGATACGGCGACAGGCGGCTCACGCCCGGCTTGGCAGCGTCGTTCCGGTCCGCGGCGTACCGGGCGAGTCCCCCGCCGTCGCGAAACTCGTCCCAGCGTTCGTAGCCCGCAACGCTGCCGCCCGGCGTGTGCGGCACTGTCCCCACCGAATGGTCGATCTCGCAGGCGGCGACCAACTTGGCGATGCTCTCGACGGCGAGGTCGACCGGCTCGAACGGCAGCAGGTCACGGTCGAACGTGGGCACGTCGACGACCTCTTCCTGCCACGGTTCGTCGAGTCGCTCTTCCTGCAACGCGAGCACGGCCTCACGGAACTTGAAGGCACGGTCGTACGGCCGGTGCACGAGCGGCATCGGGGCGATGCAGGAGGCGTCGACCGTCCACACGGGCGTCTCAACCGTGTCCCGCAGCCGCTTCGTCCAGCCTGCAACGGGCGCGACCGGGAACTCCTCTGTGACGACCACCGCGGCCGACTGGCACAGGGCGCGCAAGTGAGGACCACGGTGACCGTCGCGCTCGACGTGAAGAGCGTACGCGACTCCCCGCTCGGCCAGTTCCCGACCGACGTCCCGTGCTCCTTCGAGAGCGAACGTGTGGTGCCGGTCCGAGGCGAACTCGTGACGTTCGGAGAGCCCTTGGTAGACCAGCAGCGGCCGTTCCAGACGTCTCGCCGTGGCGAGGGCGACGTCGAGCGCCGGGTTCTCGTGCGCTCGGAGGGCGTGGTGCATCCAGTACAGCACGAACGCCCCGTCGGGCGTCCCCGTTGAGACGGAGCAGACGCGTTCGTGCAGCCGCTCCGGCAGGAACGTGGGGTCGAACGTCACGAGGCACCTCCGTTCGTCAGTAGGGGAGCAGCACCCACAGCTCGGGACGGCCGACGTTGCAGTGCACGGCACGCGAAAGCGGACCGCCGCACGCCCAAGACAGGTACAGGGCGGTCCGGGCGACGTTCCAGGTGACGGCCGACCCACCCCCGTCGGCGTCCAGAGCCGCCAGCCGTCGCTCGACGCACGGGACCGGGTGGAACACGGACTCGAGGCTCTTCGTCCGACTCGGCTCGCCGTCCTGTAGTTCGTCGAGCCGACGAACGAGCCGCTCGAGATCGTCGCGGCTCGTCCCGTCCGAGACGACGCCGCGGTCGACGGCGAACGTGGCCGTCCTGCTGAGAGCCGGCAGCAGGAGCAGGCCGACGAACTGGAACAGCCCGAAAGCGAGCACGACCTCCACGAGACCCGCGACCGAGTCGACCGCGAACCCTGGCAGGGCGACGACGGCGGCGACGCCCAGCGTGTTCCAGAGCACGGCGAGGAAGAGTGCCGTCGTGCGGCCGCCCGAAGCGATCGCGAGTTCGCGCCGCCGGACCTCCAAGTCGACGAGCGGCCGGTCGAGTTCGCTCCGCCACGTCTCCGGCAGGACGATCCGCTCGGCCCCCGGCCAGCCGACGACACCACCGGTGAACCCGCTGTCGCGGTTGCCGAACGTCGTGGACTCGGAGCCCGGCTGCCGTGACGATCGCATCCCTCCCACGAGTTGGGCGAGCGGTCGTTGGAGTCCGACCAGAACGCACTGCAGAACGAAGACCGTCGCCACGACGGCACCGTCGCCGAACGCCCGGCCGACGGAGAGCAGCAGCAACAGGCTGGCCGCGACGGCCGCCCCCTGCACGAGGACTCCCTGAAACCAGCCGGCAAGCCAACCGCCGACCGACTGGCGACTGCGACCGTACCGCGTCGGCAGGACGTACCCGCCGAGAAGGTCGAACGAGCCGAGCAGCGTCGCCCAGACGGCGACGACCGCCACGACCCAACCGGCGCTCGCGGCCAACGGCGTCGAACCGTCCGGCAGAAGACGGTTCGGCACGTCGAACAGCAGGAGGCCGGTCGAGGCGACGACGAGGAGGCCGACCGTCGAGATCCCGAGGAACAGTCGGGCCCGCGCGTAGGAGATCGTGTCCGAGGACTGGAACGTGGCCGTGCTCATCTCAAGCTCCCGTGGGAAGGTTGGGGAGGCCGCCGCGGACGGCCCGCGGATCGATCTCGGTGACGGTCCGACTCGGAAGCCGTTGCAGCAGTCGGGCGACGACGCCGCGACCGATCTTCGCGCCGGGGCCGACCTCGCGGAGTGCCTCCAGCGACTCGCTCGCCAGTCCGGTCGTCAGACTCAGGAAATCGACGACGCCGGGGTCCACGCGGAGCGAACGGAGCGAGCGGGTGTACTGCCGTGCGACGAAGAGGTCGTTCTCGGCGAGTCGCAGGGCATGCTGTCGGCCGACGTCTGCCGGCAGCAGCCGCCTGCCGTTCCGCACGTCCTGCTCCTCGTCCTTGAGCACGTTGACGAGCTGCAGGGCCTCGCCGAACGTCGCCGCCTCGACGAAGAGACGCTGGGCGACCTCGCTGTCCACCTCGACGCGGGCGAGGAACAGCGACGTCAGCAGCTCCCCCACGATGCCGGCCACGACGTAGCAGTAGTGTCGAAGCTCCGGAAGCGACTCGAGGACGAGGGTCCCGTGCTCGTCGCAGAGGCTGGCGAAGCCCGCCATGCCGCGGGACGTTCGCCCGAGTTGCCAGCGAATCGCGTTCGCCGACGACCGCTCCAGCCGGTCGAGCTCGTCCAGCAGTCGCGGGAGGTCGCCGAGCAGTCGCGCGTCGTCCTCCCGCTCGATCCCCGGCCGCGCCGCCCAGTCCTCCGCGAGCCGGGCCGCACCGGACGGGTCTCCGTCCACGACGCCGGCGAAACGGAGCAGCGCGTCGCGTCGCATGCCGGGCGACCAGTCGGCGTCCTCCAGCGTGTCCGCCGCGCGGAACAGCAGGTAGCCGACCGCGACCTCGGTCTGCGTCGGCTCGGGCAGCAGCGGAATCGTCAACGCGAACGTTCGGCTCGTCCGGTCGAGATGGTCGGCGAGGTGGATCTTCATGAGGCACGCTCCGGAAGGAAGTCGGGGTGACGGTCGAACGGCTCGGACTCCGCGTCCCCCGTCGGCCCGGGCGTCGCACGCTGGCGGACTCGGCGGAGGTGGTTGAACACGAGGAGCACGGCGAGGCCGAACAGCATGGCGACGAGGGCGACCACGAGGTCGTACGGCTTCGGCGAGGTGAGCGACGCCCGCAGCAACACGGTCGAGATGACGAAGCCCGCGTTGCGGAACACGTACTCGTACTGCTCGTAGTAGGCGATCGAGACGAGCAGCAGCAGCACGTCCGCGAAGATCATCAGCTCGAAGAACTCCGGGAAGAAGTAGAGGTCGAGCGGCTTCGCCGGCTCCGTCGAGGACGCGTCCCCGGTCGCGACGCCGACCGCCCAAGTCGCCAGGTTGAACGTCGCGAGACCGATCAACGTCGTGGCGAGGAGGAGTGCGAGGACCTTCTTGAACGCGATGAAGCTCGCCAGGTCGTCCGCGTTCCCGGGCGGCTGGTGCCGACGCCGGAACTGGTGGAACAAGGCGACCAGCAGGAACATGCCGAGCGCCCCGAGCATGTCGGTCAGCACGCCGACCGAGGTCGCGAACTCGTCGAACCAGTGGTCGAGGTGCTCGAACTCGCCGATGTCCTTGAACACACGACGGACGACGATCAACGAGACGATCTCGAACTGCTTGGCGATCGAGCTCGTCAACGACGACGGCAACGCGAGGGCGAGCTGCAGCACCTCGTAGAACAGGATCAGCGTGAACGGCGTGTAGACCGCGTGCAGGTAGTTGCGGTCGAGGTTCTCCCACGGCAGCACCTCGGCGAGGCCGTTGCGAACCGCCGCGATCAGTCCGAGGTGCAGCAGGAATCCGACGCTCGCCGCGACGACGACCCCGCGTTCGAGGTACCGCAGCCGCCGGCCGTCGACGGCCTTGTCGAACGACCGGCTCAACGGGTTCAGGATCGCGGTCCAACTCATCGACTCGTCCACCGAGGGCGCGGGCAGCGGGCCTCCCTGCCCACTCGGAACGACCGGCTCACGCTGCCTGGTGACGCTCGTACTCGGCGAGGTAGCCGAGGAAGTCGCGACGGTGCTGCTCCTCGTCGGCGAGCGACTGGATGCAGAGGTCCTGCGTCACATAGTCGACGCCGTCGCAGAGTTCGATCAGCTTCTTGTACTGCTCGATCGCCGCGTTCTCGGCGGCGATCACGCCCTTGATCACCGAGACGACGTCGGTGTTGTCGGCGGGAGGCTGCAGCGCCTCCTGCGCGGCCCGGAACTGCTCGCTCCCCGGCACGCGGCCGCCGATCGTCTTGACCCGGCGGGCGAGCGACTGGGCGTGCGTCAGTTCCTCGGCCACGTCGGCGGCGAGGGCCTTCTTGATCTCCTCGGCCCGGACGCCGTCCAGGTTCACCGAGTTGGCGATGTAGTTCGCGACGGTCTCCATCTCCATCCAGTAGGCGACGGTCAGTTCGCGAACGATGTCTTCGTGGGTGGCCGGCATGGCGGTGTCCTCTCTTCGTGGTGTGGAAACGTGTCGTGTTCGTGCTCGAGTCAGTCCTCGAGGTTTCGCGTGCGGATGCGAAGCGTGCCGTCGAGCGTCCAGAGGGCGTGCTTCGCGTCGTCGCCGGCGTGACTCGGGACGCCGACGTGCATCTTCTCGAACTGGTACGCGATCTCGGCGTTGCGTCCGGTCAGCTGGTCGTAGAGGCCGATGGCGAGTTGCGGCCAGGTGGTCGTCGGTTGGTTCATGTCGATCTCGGTCGGGGTTCGGGAACGGTTCAGGACGTTTCGTGCCGGGTGGCGAACCACTCGGCGAGTGCGCGAAGACTCGAGCAGCGGACGACGTGGGCGTCGGGGCCCTCCTCGTAGGTGTGAGCGGCTCGGCCGCCCACGACGAGGCCACTCCCCGCGGAGACCACGGTCTCCGCGAGCCGGTCGATCTCACGGCAGACGCGACGACTTCGCAGCGGCGCGGAGATCGACAGCCAGACGACGTCCGGCTGCTCCTCTTCGAAGGCGTCTTCGATGACGTCGAGGGGAGTATTGGGACCGAGGTCAACCTCGTCGCAGCCCGATTCGTGCAGCACGAGGGAAACGGCGAGGGACGGGAGGGCGTACGGATCGTCCTGCGGCGCCCCGCCGATCGCCGTCGGAGCGTTCTCCTCCGGGACGGGCAGGACGGCCCGCAACTGTTGCAGGGCAGCCAGGACGATCCGCGTGGCCCGGTGCTCGACGAGGACGCTGCGCTTGTCGTCCGGCCAGAGATCGCCGACGTGCTGCATGGCGGCCCGCACGGGACCGTCGCAGAGGTCGGCGATCGAGCGACCGTCGAGGTAGGCCGCGAACAGAGCGCTCGTCACCTCCCGCGACCGCCCGTCGGCGACGAACTGACAGAAGCTGTCGTCGTCGATTCGTCCTCCGGTTCCGACGGGCAGGCCGAGCAGGTCCGGACGGACGACGGGGCTACGCGTCGAGCGGACGAACTTGACGGCCTCGTCGACGGGAATCCGGCGGTGCCCGCCGTGCGTCCGCGAACAGGCGAGACGTCCGTCGTCGATCCAGCGACGGACGGAGGACTCGCTCACGCCGATCGCAACGGCGAGTTGGCGGGTGGAGAGTGGTTCTCGCCAGCTGGAGGTTTTGACGGTCTTCGGTTCACGCATTCTGAGAAATCCTCTCGCGGTGGTTGTTATCCGCCCGGAATTGCGGCGGATAACAACTCCGGACACAACTCGCAAGAGAACGAATGACGGATTTGGCGGTTTTGCTGCGGCCGCCACCGTCGGACCACAACACGCAGCCGAGAGGTCGAGAGATGCCACTGCTAGCCGATGCGGGCGCTGCCCTGTCGATGGACTTCGCGGCCAACACGCCGATCGAGTCCGTCACCCTGTACCTGTTCTTCGCGGCCACCGTCGCCATGGGGGCCGCCGCGGTCTACTTCCTCGCCGAACGCAACAGCGTGCCCGAGAAGTACCGCAGCGTGATGTCCGTCTCCGCGTTGGTCTGCGGCATCGCGTGCTTCCACTACTACAAGATGACCAACCAGTACATGTCCGGTGAGAGCTTCCCGACGGCACTGCGCTACATCGACTGGCTCTTCACCACGCCGCTCCTCCTCATCAAGTTTCCGCTCCTGTTGCGGATGGGTGGTGAGAAGGGTCGGAACCTGCTGACGAAGCTCGTCCTGTTCGACGTCGGCATGATCGTGACGGCCTTCATCGCCGAGACCTCGCCGCTCGGTGGCGTCTCCTGGTGGGGCTTCTTCATCGTCGCCTGTGTCTTCGAGCTGCTGATCGTCGCCGTGCTCTACACGAGCATGAACGAGGCGATGAAGGACTCGCCGGCGCCGATCGCGTCCGCCCTGCGAACCATGCGGCTGTTCATCCTTGTCGGCTGGGCGATCTACCCGATCGGCTTCCTGCTCGCCCTGGGCGGAGCCGAGGAGTACCGCGAGATCGCGTACAACGTCTCCGACGTGATCAACAAGGTGGGCTTCGGCCTCGTGGCGTACGCCGGTGCGAAGGCGCTGGCGTCGGTCGAGGGACTGGGCCGCACGCGGCATCCGGAGCTCGATCCCGAGCCCCAGACGGTGTGAGGTCTCTCGACACCGTGACGAGGGATGCCGTTTCGCGGGGGAGGAGTGCCAATCGCTCCTCCCCCGTCCTTCTTGGAGGTGATCATGTCTCACGACAACTCGGCAAGCTGGTCGTCGAGTGATCGCGTGCTCTTCGGCCTGCTACCACCGGTGGTGCTGGCGAGCGTTGCCCTGGCCGACCTCGCGTTCGGCTTCTCCACCTCGTATGCGGGCTGGCCCTTCCTCGTGTCACTCGTGCTGATCGGCATGCCGCACGGTGCGGGGGACCTCGTCGTCAACGGCCGCCTGGCCGGACGACGATCCTGGTCGGGCTACCTCCGCGTCTTCACGACGTACGTCGCACTGATGGTCGTCACGCTGGCCGCCTTCGTCGCCTGGCCGTTGACGACCCTTCTGCTGTTCGGCGTCGTCACCGCTCTCCACTTCGGCACGGCCGACGTGGAGGACCTCCGCGGCCGCGGCGACCGGGAACTGGCGGACCTCGCCACGCGACTCCCCGCCGTTCTCGCACGCGGCACGCTGATCATCGCCCTCCCCTTCGCCGTGCAGCCCGTCGCGAGCCTCCAGGTCGTGGCGGACGTCGCCGGGCTCGTCGGCGGAACCGTTCCGGCTGCGACTGCGGACGCGGTCCAGTCCTGGGCGTGGATGGCGGTCGGGCTGGCTGGGCTCTGCTGGGCCGGCACGCTGCTCGTCCGCGCCGCCGAAGGACGACTTCGCGACGCGACGACCGACGCCGGAGAGGTCGGCGTCCTCGCGCTCGCCTTCTCCGTCCTGAACCCCCTCTTCGCGATGGGGCTCTACTTCCTCGGCTGGCACAGCTGGCGACACACCCGCCACCTGCACCGCTTCCTGGACGACGACGAACGCTTCGACTTCGGCGGCTTCGCCCGGCTCCACACCCGGGCGCTGCCGCTGCTGGTCCCGACGCTCGCCGCCGCCGCCGCCGTCACGTGGTGGTCCGGCCTCGGTTGGTCGGCGACCTCGCTGGCGACCGTTTCGATCGCCGCGTTCGTGGTCGTGACGCCACCCCACCATCTCGTCGTCGAACGGCTGCACGCCCGACTGCGAACCGACACCGGCGACGACGTCGCGTCTCCCGGCGCCGAGACGACCGATCGCGCACCGACTCACAGAAGGATCGCCTCGTGAAACTCGCACTCCCAAGCTTCCAGCTGGCGGGCATTCCCGTCCGTATCCACTGGACCTTCCTGCTGCTCGTCGGCTGGGTCGCGCTCTCCACGTCCGCGGCCGGCGTCGGCACGGTCGGCGTGCTGGCGAACGTCGCCCTCCTCGTCGCGGTCTTCGTGTGCGTCGTGCTCCACGAGCTCGGACACGCCCTCGCTGCGCGGCGGTACGGGATCGAGACCCGCGACATCACGCTCCTGCCGATCGGCGGCGTCGCCCGCCTCGAACGGTTACCGCGGCGACCGGTCGAGGAACTCGTCGTCGCCCTCGCCGGGCCGGCCGTCAACGTGGTCATCGTGCTGGCGTTGCTCCCGCTCACCGGCTGGACGACCGCGTTCGCCTCGCTCCTGGAGCCGTTGGCGTTCGACGTCTCGCTGGTCCGCCGACTCGCGGCGATCAACGTCATCATGGTCGCGTTCAACATGCTGCCGGCCTTCCCACTGGACGGCGGTCGCGTCCTGCGTGCCCTCCTTGCCACCCGCTTGTCGTACACGCGGGCGACGGACGCCGCCGCAGTGGTCGGGAAGCTGGCCGCCGTCGGGTTCGCCGTGCTGGGGCTGCTCGTTCTCGGGAACCCGCTGCTCGCGCTCGTCGGGCTGTTCGTCTACTTCGCCGCCTCGCAGGAAGCCCGGCAGGTCCGGGTCCGCGAGCGACTCCGCGACCTCGACGTCGGTGACGCGATGGCGACCCGCTTCGAAGTCGTCTCCCCGGACACGCCGCTCGAGACGATCGCCCACGCCTACGTCGCCGGCGGTCAGGCCGACTTCCCCGTCGTCCTCGAAGGGTCGTTGCAGGGCGTTCTCCGCGAGGCCGACCTCGTGGACTGGATGTGCGGCCGGACGCCGGGCGAGACGGCTGGCGACCTCGCCCGTTCGACCGACACGCTGCTGCACGACCGCCGCCCGCTCGTCGAGGTGCTCGACCGGTTCGCCGCGACGAAGACCGCGACGCTGCCGGTCGTCCGCAACGGCCTGCTCGTCGGGCTGCTGACCCGTTCGGCCGTCGAACGGGTCCTCGCCGCCGACGGCTGGGGCCGCACCCCCTCCAACACGGGGAGTGTCTGAGATGGAGAGACGCACGGGAGTCGTCACCGCCGTCGGCCGCACGCACGACGGCCTCGTCTGGTGCGAACTGGACCAGCCGTTCTTCCGACGGGGAGACACCGGCCGAGTCGGGCCGTTCCCACTCCTCGGACTCTCCACGAACGGCACGGCCGGTCTGTCACGTTGCCTCCTGAGCGGCGACGCCGACCCGCGCGTCGGCGAGGTGCTGGGCCTCGTCCGCGTTGCCAAGCCGGAACGCCAACCCGCCCCGTACGCGCCGGTCCGAAGGCCGGTCTCGAAGTGCCACGACGGCTCGCAAGCCCCTCACGGAACCCATCGGAGCTAGACATGACTCAGCACGTTGTCGTGGTCGGCGCGGGGCCGGGCGGCCTCGCCAACGCCGTTCTCCTGGCCAACGCCGGGTACCGCGTCACTGTTCTGGAACGCCAACCGCGGGTCGGCGGGCGGACCTCGTCGTTCGAGATGGACGGATTCCGCTTCGACCTCGGACCGACCTTCTTCCACTATCCGCAGATGCTCGAAGACGTGCTCGCCGAGGCCGGCCGCGACCTCTGGCGAGAACTCGACCTCGTCCCGCTCGACCCGCAGTACCGACTGCTGTTCGGCGAGGGAGGCCACCTTGACGTGTCGGCAGACCGCACACGCATGCGGGAGGAGATCGCACGGCTGTCGCCCGGCGACGCCGACCGACTGGAGCCGTACCTCGCCGCCAACCGCGACAAGCTGCGTCTCTTCGAGCCGATCCTCAAGTCCCCGTTCGACTCGTGGCGGGACCTGTTCCGGCCCGAGGTGCTCCGAGCGCTCCCGGTGCTCGCCCCGTGGCGGTCCGTCCACGGAGACGTCGCCCGCTTCTTCCGCGACCCACGGCTGCAGCTCGCGTTCACCTTCCAGAGCAAGTACCTCGGGATGTCCCCCTTCCGGTGCCCGAGCCTGTTCTCGATCCTTGCGTTCCTCGAGCAGGAGCACGGCGTCTTCCACCCGATCGGCGGCTGCTCGGCGATCTCGGAGATGCTCGCACGCGTGGCGACCGACCTCGGGGCCGAGATCCGGCTGGGCGAGGAGGTCCGCGGGTTCGAGTTCGAGGGCCGTCGCGTCAGCGGGGTCGTCTCGTCAGAACGTCGCTACCCGACCGACGCGGTCGTCGTGAACGCCGACTTCGCACGGGCCGCACAACGGTTGATCCCCGACCGGCTGCGGCGACGCTGGACCGACGAGCGGATCGCCCGCAAGAAGTTCTCCTGCTCGACCTTCATGCTCTACCTCGGGCTCGAAGGCCGACAGGACCACCTGCCGCACCACACGATCTACCTCGCCGAGGACTACCGGCGGAACCTCGACGACGTCGACCGGCGGCACGTTCTCTCCGACGACCCGTCCGTCTACGTCCAGAACGCCTGCGTCACGGACCCGGCCCTCGCCCCGGAGGGCGACAGCACGCTCTACGTGCTCGTGCCCGTCACGCACCAGCACCCGAACGTCGACTGGCGTCGCGAGGCCGGGCCGTTCCGTCAGCGGGTGCTCCGGCAGTTGCGGAAGCTCGGCGTCGAGGACGTCGAACGTCGCATTCGCTGCGAGCGAGTCGTCACGCCCGACGACTGGGACCGCGGCCAGCAAATCCACCTCGGCGCCACGTTCAACCTCGCCCACGGCCTCGACCAAATGCTGCACCTCCGGCCGCACAACCGCTTCGAGGACGTCGAGGGGATGTACCTCGTCGGCGGCGGCACCCATCCCGGCAGCGGCCTGCCGACGATCTTCTCCTCCGCGAAGATCTCGGCGGACCTCGTTCGACAGGACCTGGGAACGCCACGTCGCGCGGGGAGGAGCCGACCCGTCGAACCAACCGTCGAATCCCGAGTCCCCGCCGCCGTGGGGCTCCTCGAAAGGAGCGAGCCGTGAAGAACCGCATCTCCGAGTACCTCGAACAGCCGGTCGTCACGACGATGACCCGACTGCTGTGCGGCTGCAGCCGCTGTGGACGCCGCCTCGTCGACGTCTCGAGCGACGGCCGGGTCCTCAGCCGGCAGGAGACCTTCGCGCTGGTCGACTCCGACCAGGAACTCGCCGAGGTGCTCTGCCGAGACTGCGCTGAGAAATACGCCGAGCGAGCCCGCGAGAACGGGTGAAGCTCGGTGGCAACCGACTGCCAAGACCCTACGAAGTGACCGTTCCGTGATCCAACTCGTCTCCGGATTCCTTCTCGCGGGCGTAGCCTGGGCGATCGGCGGACCGATCGAAGCCCTCGTCGTCGCGGGCCTGCTCGTCTGGCTGGCGTTCCTACGACGACGCCGCCGACGCGCCGACGAGGTGCTCGGTCGAGCCGTCGGATTCACCGGTCACCAGGCGAAGGTCGTCGGGCCCGAGTGCCGCGACCGCGTGCGACGACGAACCTCCGAGACCCCC